>NZ_JPEQ01000006.1:0-81367 GCF_000738495.1 Chryseobacterium sp. P1-3 | reverse complement strand
TATCATTTTCCCAATGTTTAAAATGTTTTGATCTTTCATTGTGTATTTAAGTTTGGGTTAAAGTAAAAAAAACAGTAATTTCCGGACGGACCATAAACCTGAGCTGAAAAGAATGTCCGAGTGCCCGATTGATGTACAACCTCCTTCCATCTTCCAGATCAATTTCCCCTGAAACGTACCTTTTATTTTTTACAGGTAATACAGGAGTGATAATTCCGGGGACCCTGCATTGTCCACCATGCGTATGTCCACTCAAAATCCAGCCCTGATAGCCGTTCCAGATATTCCGGTCACAGGCATCCGGATTATGGCAGAGCACAATATTCGCTTTTGATAAATCATATTGATTCATAACTTTTGAGGGTCGAAAATTGGGAGACCACAGATCATCAAAACCTATAAAATTCAGGCCATGACTATGCTGCTGATCATTTCTCAATATTGTAATTCCATAATCCCTGAGAATCCTGCAAATATTTTCTGCACATCCGGTATCTTTCCAGTTTCTGCCGTAATCATGATTCCCCAGAATTCCAAAAGTTGCCAATGATCCCATAACTGCTTCTTTCATTACCTTTTTTAAGTCTTCCTGTTCCTGCGCTGTTCCATGGTTTACAAAATCACCTGTGTAGACTACAAAATCAGGGTTAAATCCTTTAGCTTCCCGGAAAGATTTAATCAAAAAATTCCAGTCGAAGCGGTCCCCAACATGCAGATCGGAAATCTGCATCAGTATTTTTCCTTCCAGCCACTGAGGCAGATTTTTAACGGGGAGTTTT
Organism: Chryseobacterium sp. P1-3; assembly: GCF_000738495.1. Taxonomy (NCBI): domain Bacteria; kingdom Pseudomonadati; phylum Bacteroidota; class Flavobacteriia; order Flavobacteriales; family Weeksellaceae; genus Chryseobacterium; species Chryseobacterium sp. P1-3. The sequence continues at coordinate 80,588 of NZ_JPEQ01000006.1, read as the reverse complement.
CTTTGAACGAATTCTACCCAGAAAGGTTCTACCTGCCACGAGTATAATGCAGGAAAAGCCCCTGCTATTGAAAGATACGTAAGTCTTTTAATGAATTCTTTTCTCGTCATATTAAATAATAGTAAATCTGGTCTAACTTCCCGCAAACGGACTTCCGAAAACTCCTACTGCCAGCTCGAGCCAGATCAATGCAAGGGCGAGTAAAATTAAAATGCAGGCCAATGTCTTCCGGCTTTGTTTTTTGATTTTATTTCTGACCAGGTTGATCAGAAAGGCCGTTGTAAATAATAAGACTCCTGCAATCAGGAAATCTGATGCCGACCATCTCACTTCACTAGAAAACAGATTCCCCAGCAATGGTATGCACAGTAAAATCAATGGAACAATGTAAATTGCGAGTGTTTTTTGTTTTTGTGTCATCATATTATTTTATTTTTATTATAAAGTACTTTGTATTTCAAAGTTATTTTTTAAAAAAATATAGGGTTAACGTCCTAATAATTTTTCCAATGCATCAAGATGTGCTGTAAAAGCCTGTCTTCCAATTTGTGTTACACGGTAAGAGGTTTTAGGCTTCTTTCCTACAAATTCTTTCTTTACTTCAATATATCCTGCTTTTTCCAAAGCATTACTATGGCTGGCCAGATTTCCGTCAGTAATTTCGAGCAAATTTTTCATTTCTGAGAAATCAACCCAGTCATTCACCATAAGAACGGACATAATGCCCAGTCTCACACGGCTTTCAAATTCTTTGTTGAGTTGATTTATTTTTATCATAATGGGGTAATCAGTCGCTTATTCGGCAGCTACTTTAAAAAGTAAACAAAAGAGCTGCAAATTTAGCTTTTATTTATATTTCTTGTGCATAATAAGTCCATAAACAATATGCAGAACGCCAAAACCAACAGCCCAGAATACCAGTCCCCATCCCAAAAAAAATAAAGCAAGTAATCCCAGGATGATTTCACAATATCCTAAATATTTAACATCCGGCAGGGTATATCTTTCCGCACTCACCAGAGCCAGCCCGTAAAAAACCAAAGTTGCAGGTGCAATCCAGACAAAAAGATGACTTGACAGGAGTGCCAGACAAAAAATTCCTCCTGTCACTAAAGGTACTGCAAAGGTTATTAAAAGCCGTTTTGTAGTAGCATCCCATATTCTCAGGCCTTTCTTTTTACTTTTATGAGCTGTAAAAATATATCCGCTGAGAATGGCGACAACTAAAATCACAATCCCGATAAGTGCAAGTTCCTTTACTAAAGCCGGAGCAAAGAAATTTCTATTTCCTTCAAAGTAATTGATTCCTTCTCTCTCTAAAACAAGGTATACGTATACCGCTCCGATCAGCGCTGCCAAACCAGCAACAACGCCGGATAACCCGCTTAGCGAAATAAACCTGGAAGACCGTTCCATCATGGAACGGATATGGGATAAGTCTTCGTGATAGTTTTTTGTCTCCATAAAAAGAACTTTGAATTACAAAGTTAATATTTATTTTTAAAATGCAAAATATTTTTTTGAAATTTCCATTGCTTGTTTATTATTCTGTTGTGCTAAAAAAAGGACCCCGCCGAAGCAAGGTCCTACAATATATTAAAAAGTGTTGATTATTATAAAGGATTCTGAACAACTAATGGATTTGCATTGATTTCTGCTCTTGGAATCAGAAATTCCCAGCGGGGATCAGTATTAGCAACTGTCATCACGTTATTGGTAACTACTGAAGAATGGTTTGCTCCACTTCTGTCCAGCCCCAGATTTAACCTTTTCAGATCCAGGAATCTAAAGCCCTCTCCCCAAAACTCCAGTCTTCTGCTGTTAAGAATTTCAGTGATATAGGCTGCTCCTGTACTTGTAGCTCCCGGATAAGCAGTATTCCTGTTTTTTGCAAATTCATTAAAAACTATTTTTGAACCAGCCTCATCACCTAATCTGGCTAATGCTTCAGCCTCTATAAGATACATTTCTGCAGCTCTCATGTAAGGCACATCCACTCTGCTGTCCGCCTGGCTTGCAGCAAGAAATTTCTGACTTGTATAAGGAAACTTGGAATATGTTGAAGGCAATCCCAATGCCGTGTGTGCTCCTGAAGGATCAAAGTTTTTGGTTCTTATGTCCGTAGAAGGGAATGACAGAAATAGTTTACTGTTAATAGCCTTTGGAGCCTGTCGAATATTGGTTGAGTTAAAGTTTCGTGACATATAAGCTCCGAAGTTTGAAAATGTATCTCCTTGATCAGCAATAATCGTAGCTCCCCACATCCACTCATTATTTCCTGCAAGGCTATTAAAACCGGCTGTATATGTTGCATTGTCCATTAAAGGAAATCCTACTCTGGCAGATTTAGCAGCAGCTGCAGCTGCTGTATAATTCCCTTGTGTCAATGCAATTCTGGCTCTCAATCCAAGAACCACCTTATCATTAAAATGAGATTTCGTAGCTCTGGTTCCCGTAAGTCTGGCCGCTGCTTCATCAAGATCTTTATTGATCTGAGCATATACTTCTTCCACTGTATTTCTTGCCAGGGGGACTTCATTAGCTACCAGTCTGATGGGTACACCGAGCTGGGTATTAGCAGCGCCAGGTACATATCTTTTACCATAAATCTGAACCAGCATATAGTAACAAAAAGCTCTGAAAGCATAAGCTTCCCCAATAGCCATTTTTATTGTAGCAGCATCAGAAGCGTTTGGCGCAGGAACGGAAGGTCCATTAGCAATAACAAGATTGGCATTTCTGATAAGAGCGTAGTAAAACTGATAAGGGTAAAAATCATTGGATGCATTTTCATTTACCTGATCCTGCCATCTGACTGTAGAGACGTACCATCCATTTCCTGTAGATGGAAAGACCAGGTCATCAGCTAAAGCATCCATCATAATCATAATTCCACCCTGTCCATTTTGTCCTTGATTATCGTTTTGCCTGTAATACATATCTCTATGCATTCCATTAATAATGGCCATAAGATTTGAGGCACTTGAGTAAGCAGCCTCCTCTGAGGCAGCTGTAGTAGGATCCGTTTCAAGATAATCACTCTGACATGAAACCATTCCTGTAAAGACTGAAAGAACAACAGCCCATTTTATATATTGCTTTTTAACACTTTTCATAATTTATTTATTTAAAATGACACATTAAATCCTATAGTTACTACTCTCGCCGGAGTATACCTGTTTGATGCTGTACCGTTGAATGCCTGAGCTGGCTCCAACCCTTTTCTCGCCGTTTTACTCCATAGATTTTCACCGGAAACAAGGATTTTTAAGCCTGACACTCCAAGCTGAGATAAGGTTTCAGGACTAAAACTATAGCTTAAAGTGGCCTGTCTGAATGTAATAAAATCCGAACTCACCAACCATCTTGACGAATTACCAGCATTTGAACTGGTATACGTTGAGGAGTTCAATGCAGGAACATCAGTAACCTGTCCCGGAGTAGTCCATCGATCCAGAATATCTGTGCTTAAAGCTCCACCTTGTGAGTAACTGGACATTAATGCGGCATAGTTGGAATCATACGTTTTTCCACCTATCTGATAGGTAAACATTGCAGACAATGACCATTGTTTATAAGTAATTGATGTTCCAAAACTTCCAAACAAGTCAGGAATGGCTGTTCCTGAATAATCATACTTTGCTTTATTAAAATTGGTTGTTACTTTAGTACCGTTAATTGTTCTGATATCTGCAGCAGTGGTATTTGCATATGCATCAGCAGCCAGGAATAAAGGTGAGCCATCTGCAGGATCTACGCCATACCATTGTCTTAACCAATAGTCATATACAGAATGTCCTACAGAAATCTTTTTTGTACCATTGATGATTTCCGTTATTCCGTTGGAAAGTTCTGTAACCTGGTTTTTAAGAGTGGATGCATTGGCATTGATATTCCAGATAAAGTTCTGGTTTCTGATAATATCTGCATTAATACTGAATTCAAATCCACGGTTATACATGGTTCCCACATTTCTGCTGATCGTATTATCCGGAACTCCGGAAGAAACAGGAAGAGGAACAGGAAAAATCAAATCTTCCGTAACCCTGTTGTAATATTCTACAGAACCTGAAATCCGGTTATTCAAAAATCCGAAATCAATTCCAAAGTCTGTTTGTTTGTTCGCTTCCCAGGTAATGGTAGGATCCGCCAAGAATCCAAAAAGAATTCCAGGTTCCTGAGCGTTATTATACCCTAAAGTATAAGTACTTTTATACATATAATAGCTATCTGTCCTGTCATTTCCGACTTCCCCATAAGAAGCTCTAAGTTTTAATTCGCTTACAAGGTTGGAATCATTTAAGAAATCTTCTCCTTTTAATCTCCATCCAGCACCTAAAGACCAGAATGAATCCCATCTTACATCTTTATTGAATCTTGAAGAGCCGTCCCAACGAATAGAACCTGAAAGCAAATATTTCGATTTATAATCATAATTCAATCTTGAGAATACACCTTCTTTTCTGTAATTATCTGATCGGGAAGTAAGGGATGCAGGTGTTACGAAATTGATCAGCTCATCATTATCATCAACGATTTGTCCTTTTTTATATCCATATAGATATTCATAGGTAAACTTATAATTTTCATGTCCTAAAAGGAATTCAAAATTATGATTTCCAAATTTTCTTTTATAATTCAAAAGCTGGTTCCAGGTAAAAGTTTGCTCTGTAAAGCTATACTTTTCAGCCGAACCGCCTGGAGCTGCATCACCGATAATTTTATTTCCATAAGTGCTTCTTCTGTTATTTCTAATGTCATATCCTACATTGGTAGACAAGGTAAGATAAGGGTCCAATTTGATTTCAGCATATGCTCTGGAAATAATGTAATAATTTTTAGAAAGATCTTTATTCAGAAGGGTTTCCTGAATTACGTTTCTTCCGGCAGCAGCATCCGCCCCTCTGGCACTTCCTGCATCATAAATCACATTTCCTGCATTATCATAAAGTGTTGCAAACGTAACCGGGTCATGAGCATATGGGCTATAGATTGGCCCCATTGTTCTGGTCCATCGGTATGGATTGATATATGCCGTATTATTATCCACTCCCTCAACAGAGTTATTTCCATTAGAGGAAACCCCACTGATACTTGTTCCTAACTTTAGCCAGCTTTTAACCTGGGAATCTACCTTTAACCTGGCCGTAAATCTTTCAAAGTCAGACTTTATAAGATATCCCGTTTCGTTGGTATATCCCACTGAAGAAAAGTAAGTAGTCGTATTGCTTCCACCACTATAATTTAACTCGTAATTCTGTCTGAAACCTGTATTCATTAAAGGCTTTTGCCAGTCCAGATCTGTATATCTCAGCTTTGCATCCGGGTTTAGAACTCCGTTTACAACCAACTGATTATCCGGAACATTAAAGACATTAGTTTTCAGAACTCCGGGGATCAACTGTGCAGTTGCATATGCATTGGCATCGGCCACAGTAGTACCGGGAACCGAGGTCATTCTTCCATTTCTTATCGATTCCCAGATTAAAGGATAATACTGATGAACATTTACCCGATCATATTCAGGGATAGATCTACCCACAGCACCTGTACTCATACTGAAATTAAATGAATCCTTTCCTTTTCTTCCTGATTTTGTAGTGATTAAAACCACCCCATTGGCAGCTGCAGAACCGTATAAAGATGTTGACGCAGCATCTTTCAGGATATTGAAGGATGCAATATCATTCGGATTGATCGCTGCCAGGGAGCCTGTGTACACAGTACCATCTACTACATATAATGGCGACGTCGTAATACCATAAGATCCAATTCCCCGGATCTGAATACTTGGTGAACTTCCTGGTTGACCCGTTCCGGTACTTACCTTAACCCCGGCACTGGCACCATCCAATGCCTGCCCGATGCTTGTTATCGGACGGTCCGCAAATTGTTTTGCTTTAATTTCAGTATTCGATCCTACCATGGTTTCTTTTTTCTGGCTACCATAGGCTACCACAACAATTTCCTCAATCTTTGTGTCCTGAGGTATTGTGTCACGTTTTGTTTTTTGAGCTTCTACCAGATGCCCTCCTACAAAGAATAACACCGCTGTACTTGCAAATAATTTTATTCTCATATTTAACATATTTTAACATATCGAACGCAAATATATGCAATAATAATTATTACAAATGCAACAAAAACATTAATTTAATTAATTAAATACATTGTATTTAAAATTTAAATACATATTTTGATTTTAGTTAAAAAAAATAAACAAAAATTAAAAATACACACAGTGTTGAAAAACAAATACTCACATAAAATATGTTAAAATTTTAATCTTCTATCAAAAAAAACATATATTAAATAAAAAGATCCATATATTATATCAATTAATTTATAAAATCAAAATACAGATTATTAAAACTGATATAACATAAAAAAATCCGGAGAAACATAGTTTCTCCGGATCCTTTTTATCAAATCCATCCTATTCAGGACCTCGAATATATTAAATCATTTTGCTCTCAATCGTTCTTTAATAGCCTCTATATTCTTCTTTGCTGAATCTTCCAGGATAAGACTGGCGCTCATATGAATTCTTGCCGGCATCAGTTCATTAAAATGTTCTGTCCCTTCCCAGGATACTTTTTTTAATGAGGGCTAATGCATCGCTACTTCTGGAAGCTAATGTTTGTAAAAATTTTTTCTAGTTTTTCGTCCATTTCTTGAATATTTTCCGAAACAGAATGATAAATATTATGTTGTGCCGCCCAGTCTGCAGATCTGAAGTCAGCATCAATAGCCATAGCAGAAAACTGAGACTTTCCTATTTTTCTTTCTACATAAGGACCAATAACAAAAGGACCAATTCCTAAATTGATCTCAGTAAGAGCCAAAGAAGAATCTTTTGTTGCAAAACAATAGTCTGCTCCGCAAGCAATCCCAACTCCTCCTCCTGTAGTTTTTCCCTGAACTCTTACAACAACAATTTTTCCACAATTTTTCATAGCATTGAGTACTTTAGCAAAACCACCGAAAAATTGAGTAGAAACTTCTAATTCATCAATTGCCAAAAGCTCATCAAAGCTGGCACCGGCACAGAAGGCCTTTTCGCCTTCGCTTTTTATAAGGATTGCTTTCACCTCATCTTTACGTCCTTCTTCTAAAATAGTTTGTGCCAGTTTTTCCAGAATAGCTCCCGGAAGAGAATTACTTTTAGGAGTTCCGAATGTAATTTCGGCAATATTGTTTTTAATTTCTGATGCTACGAATTCGTTCATTTTTATTTTTATTGGATTCTTACAAAAATACTAAATACAGCTCTTCCAGAGAAACTTAAAGACTATAAATTCTGTTTAAATAGTTTCTTATAAAAGCTTGAAAATATACATTACGTAGAAATACGGACTCCCTAATTTGGTATTTTCTACTCTAGTTATGTTTTTCTATTCGTTGTTCCTTTGACTTACCCAATTAAATTTTATTTGGCGGAATCCGAAAAGCCATAAGAACAGAGTAGGAAAATTAAACTGAAAACTATTTATCATGGAAGAATACATTGGAATTATCAAATTATTTGCAGGGAATTTCGCACCCAGGGGATGGATGTTTTGTGACGGAAGTTTAATAAGTATTTCAAGAAATTCAGCTTTATTCTCTATTTTAGGAACCACTTATGGTGGAGATGGCATTACTACTTTTGCATTACCCAACTTAAAAGGGCGTATGGCCTTAGGGGCCGGAAATGTAAATGCCAATCAGTTTTATCCTTTGGGAGTGGTATCCGGTACTACGCAAAATACCCTTTTAGCTTCAAATCTTCCAAGCATCGGAAGTGGTTTTCAATTGAAAGTAGCTAATAAGAATGCCAACTCGTCCACACCTACAGCTACGTCATCTATTGCTATTTCAGGAACACAGGTAGGGAGAGATTTCAATGTGGTATCCAGCTTTGTAAACGATTCTAATCCTGACACCACCATTAATGCACAAAGTATCTCCTTTACAGGACAAAATTTACCAGTGAATAATATGCCTCCTTATTTGGGTTTAAATTATATCATCTGTGTTGAAGGTATTTACCCTCCAAGAGATTAATATTCATAATACCTAATATTTAAAAACAAGAAATCATGAAAAGCACTACTTTTTTAACAATTTGTAGTCTGCTCATTTCAATTCTCTCATTCGGGCAGACCAGTACAGAACAATTTGAAACGGAATCACACGGAAGTACAAGCTTCACCGATAATGGAGTGATTTTCAACATCATTTCACATGTCAGTGTTTTTGACATTCAGGGGAATTACCCGGGAACAGGCTGGAATGGAACAGCGAATGACAACAGATACATTGATAATTCCAACGACGCACAATTTCCACCCTCATTCAGTATTAAAACAACTTCAAATTTATTTAAGGTAAACAGATTCTGGATGTATCTTTCTGCCTTGAATCTGGACCTTAATGTAGCAGGAACTCTTACTGTCACCGGAAAGCTAAGTGGCATAACTAAATTTACCCAAACAAAAACCACAGGATTTGCAACAAGCTTAGGGACAACAAACGGATATACCCTCATAGATCTTACGAACTTAAACGGTCAAAATTACTCAAATATTGTGATTGACGAATTGCAGATCACTGCAAACGGGGCATTCCGGTATGTAGGTTTAGATGCCTTTAGCTGGGTAAAAGATAGTAATATCGTATTAAGTACTTCAGAAACTAAAAGCATTCAAAAAAAGTCTGATTGTTTACCCTAATCCAACCAACGGTCCTCTTTCTATTACGACAGAAAAAGCCAGCGAAGCTAAAATCTACAATGCAGAGGGCAAAGTATTGAAAACAGTACAAATTCAGAAAGGTAATAATGAAGTCAATATTTCAGAATTACCCGCAGGAATTTACTACATCAAAACCTCTGCAGAAACTACGAAAGTTATTAAGAACTAAGTTTACAGCTCATATTCATAACGTTCCCGATAAGATTCTAATGCACGAATGATAATCCCCTGATTCCTTCAGGGGGTTTATTTTTTTAGTGCTACAATGTATTTATCGATGTACAGTTGCTTCTCTTTTGATTTGTACTGTTGTATATAGCGAGGGTGTTCCAGAATTGTCATTTTATCGAATAATTCAGCTTCTTTATTCAGTCTTGAAATAAATTCCGCATTCTTTTTTCCCAGGACAAAAACTTCTGAAGTATCAAGATTCAGGCTTATATGCTTCTTTAATGAATCAATCATAAAATCTTTTACAGCTTCAAACAGAGCTTTGTCATCATAATAGTTGGCGTTAAGCCATCCGTTTTTTGTTTTTCTGACAATGGCCAATGGAAAAGGAGAGTTAATATAAATGTCTTTATAAAACAGATCAGGCCCGCCATATTCTGCGATCATATCATATACAAAAACGGAAGAAACTTCATGAGTATGCGCAGAATGCATTGGTATGCCGCAAACACTTTCCAGACGTTTGGTATCAGTGAAAGGGACTCCCGTAACTCCTGCTCCGTGGCGGCTGGGATTAATTCCCACTATAAATTTTCTTTTATTGGTATCATTATAATATTTATGATAAAACTTTTGCATTACCTCCATCGTTTCGGGATTATTCAAATAAGGATTGAGCACTTCAAACCCTTCAGGCAGTTCCCCTGAATAGATAAGATTTCTATTGAAATCAATGACTTTATCTGCAAAGTTTTTATTCATGGTAATTATTTTATCTTAGTCCTCAAAATCATCATCAGTAGTTAAGCCTTTAATAAATGTTTCAAAGTCTTTGGCAAGAAAAGTTTTTTTTATAATCATATTCCTGATCAACATGAACTACTTCCGGCTCACCATCTTTCCCGCATTTAGAATAATCCAGCAAGATCATATCGTGTCCTGCAGACGGACAATCACAAATATAAATTCCATCATCCGGATATCCCCACTTTTCAATCATAAACCGGCTCCCGAGTTCCCCACAAATAGAATACGTTTTTTGCCTTCCAATGCCCATAATTCCGGTAATAGCTACATGGTCATGAGCCCATGAAGTTCCCTCTGCGGTCGGGAAACAATTTTTTTCTACCAATCCTCCATTTTGAATCCTCATCAATTCAATATAAGAAGCAGGAAGTTTATAGCCTAACTCTTCCTCCACCGAGGTGATTATTTCATCATCTGGAAATTCTTCGATATAATCTCTTTGAGAATAAGTACTTTCATACCAAAAATCTGTAAAATCGAAGTCTTTGAAAAATTGTAATTCCATAATACTTTGTTTCATTAAAGAAGGGAGGTTTGGGGCTCAATACCCATGTTAAGGTTTTGAACCTTGACATGGGTATTGAGAATGTTAAAGGTAGTTTTTTTGGAAGAAAAAAAAGAATTCGTTCATCATATTTACAGCTTTATTTAGTAATTTATCCTTTCCTTAAGTTTCCAAACCATGTCAAGGTTTTGAACCTTGACATGGTTTATGGTTAATCAAAAAGTCCCTTTTAGCTTTACTGAAAGGGACTATAAATTTTATATTTTATTTTGGATTAAATCAACCCAAACTGTTCAAAGTGATGGGTGAAGTGTTTCTTATGCATCAGTTCCCACATTTCTTTATTCAGTTTTCCAAACACAAAGTTCATGTGTTCAGCTTCTGGATTTTCTTTGTAATAGATTACAAATCTTTTCAGGTTATCCAGGAATGATTGCTTTGCTGCTTCCAGGTTTTTATGGGCGGGTTCAGGAAGAGATCCATCTTGTGGCAAGAATGGAGCGGTAAAATCTTTTGGCATTTTTCTGTGGTTATATAAAGAGTCCTGCCATTTTTCAAGATGTTCTTCAGGAGTGAAACATTTTTCTGCTTCAGGTTCTCCCAAACTTACCAATAATGCCTGGTCAAGATGTTCAATCATTTGTTGTGGAGACATTTTTCCCCATAATGCAGGAGTGTTTTCTGTTAATCCATTCAATATTTTCTGAACATTTTTCACATTCAGATCAATAAAAGGAGATTGCTTGGCCACTAATGTTAAAATGGTAGCCACACAAACGATCTCATCTCTTTGATTAACAACTTCAACCAACCATTTTACAACTCCTGATGGAATGTTCCTTCCTTTTACCCCTCTGTTGATTTTTTCTTTTGCTGTTAAATAAACCGTGATTGTATCTCCTGCATATACAGGTTTGAAGAAACTACATTCTTCCAACCCATAATTGGCAATAACAGGTCCTTTTTTACCGGAAACAAATAATCCGGCGGCGGCAGAAAGGATGAAATATCCATGAGCTACTGTTTTATCAAAAATAGTTCCTGTTAAACTTGTAGCATCAGTATGAGCATAGAAATGATCCCATGAAACGTTGGAAAAATTGACAATATCAGCTTCGGTAACAGTTCTTCCTGCTGTTTCCAAAGAATCTCCTATTTCCACTTCTTCAAAATACTTCCGGAAAGGATGTTTGTCTGAGAATTTTTTCTCTGCACCAGGCTGGTAGATCTTAGTGATTGCTTTCAGTACATCCGGAGATCCCTGGATAGCTGTTTTTTGTAAGAAGAAGTGAAGTCCGTTCAGTCCTCCCATTTCTTCACCTCCTCCAGCTCTGCCGGGACCACCATGCATTAAGGTAGGAAGCGGAGAACCATGCCCCGTACTTTCTTTGGCACTATCTCTGTTTAGCACAAAAATTCTTCCGTGCTGGGATGCCATTTTCCATGATGTTTCTGCGATAAAGTTTTCGTCATGAGAAATAATAGATCCTACCAGGCTTCCTTTTCCTCTTTTTGCCAGGGCAGCAGCTTCTTCCGCATCTTTATATGGCATCAGGGTGGAAACCGGTCCGAAAGCTTCTACATCATGAGAGATATTTTTTTCAAAAGGCTTGTCATTCAGGAATAACTTCGGACTCATAAATGCACCTTTTTCATAATCTGCATCTATCAGTTCGTGTTTTCCGTCATATACAAGCTCTGTTTCAGCTTTTAATATGTTTACTTTTCTTACCACTTCTTCATATTGTTGTCTTCCGACCAAAGACCCCATTCTGGTTTCCCTGTTTAACGGATTTCCGATCTTAGTCTGATCTAACGCTTTGGACAAAGCGTTTTGAACATCACCAACCAGATGCTCAGGGACGATGATCCTTCTGATAGCTGTACACTTTTGCCCCGCTTTAGTGGTCATTTCATTACGGACTTCTTTGATAAACAAATCAAATTCCGGTGTTCCCGGTTTGGCATCCAGTCCCAGGATTGAGCAGTTTAAAGAGTCTGCTTCCATATTGAAACGAACTGCATTTCCGGCAATGGATGGAAGGGATTTTAATTTTCTTCCGGTGGCTGCCGAACCTGTAAACAACACAGAATCTCCATCCTGAACATATTCAAGAATATTTCCCGGCTCACCACACACCAGCTGAATGGCTCCTTCAGGTAAAATTCCGCTTTCTATCATATCCTGGAAAACGGCATTGGTGAGATAAGACCCGAATGGAGAAGGTTTTACAATGGATGGTACCCCTGCCAACAATGATGTGGATAGTTTCTCCAGCATTCCCCAAACCGGAAAGTTGTAGGCATTAATCTGTATGGAAACACCTTCACTTGGTGTTAAAATATGGGTTCCCAAAAAAGTTCCGTTGGCAGAAATTTTCTGCGTATCACCATCTACCCAAAACGGAGTATTGGGCAACATTCTTTTTGCCAGCCCAGAATAGGTAAAGAAGGTTCCGAAACCTCCTTCAATGTCTACCCAGGAATCTACATGGGTAGCCCCTGTTTTATATGACAATTCATAATATTTTTTCTTCCTTTCCAACAGGTAAAGTGCTACTTTTTTCAGCATTTCCCCACGGTCATAGAAAGTCATGGACGAGAGGTTTTTATAGCCTACCGTTCTTCCGTAGTCAAGAGCCTGTTCAAAATTAAGTCCTTCTGTATCCGAAACGGCTACCTGCTCTCCTGTAACAGCATTGTACAAAGGGATTCCGTTTCCGGTACCTTCTACCCATTGTCCGTAGATATAGTTTTTTAGTTTTTCCATAAAATATTTAATTTAGCAATGTATCAATCTAACAGTTTACCAATACTGAGATTCTTCGCTTTACTTCAGTTGACGGATAATTGTTACACTTAACATTGGTATATTGTTACACTTATTAATTATTTCGGTTCCTGATAGGGAAACATTTTCATCAGTCCCTCATACAAACTTCTGTGAAGAATGGTTGCATGATTATCTGTTTCCATCATTTTATATTCTACCGTCCAGTTTTTCTTTCCTGTTTTTATCAAAACATCATATAAAGCTTCCGCATCTTTGATCATTACCGGAGGTTCTCCTTTTCCAACAGAAACATAAACGAATTTTTTAGTATCCTGAGATTTGGACAGCAATTGCCCGGCCTGTTTCAGCAAGCTCTCATTATCCCACCATAAGCTTGGACTGATAATAAAATAATTATTGAACATTTCCGGTTTCTTCAAAAGAATCTCTGTTGCCAAAAGTCCTCCCAAAGACTGACCGAAAAGGTATTCATCTCCGGTTTTAAACTGGCTTGCAATATAAGGTTTTAACTCTTTTTCAAGGAAAGTAATAAATTTACCAGAATGTCCTGTTGTAGGATAATTTTTCTGTAAATCTTTTAAATCCGTATGAAAAGTAAAATCCCTTTTTCTGTCTACATTGGCAATGCCCACAACAATGGTTTCCGGCATGGAATACATTAGATTAAAGAACTGTACCAATCCTGTGATGTGAATAAAATCTTCATTCATACTTCCATCCAATAAATAGATCACCGGGTATGATTTTGTTTTATCAAATCCTTGAGGGAGATAAATATTTAATGTTCTTTCTTCATTTAAAGTTTTGGATCTGATAGTTCTTATTTCTCCGATGTTCAAAGACTTTACATTTCCGATCTGGGCAAAAACCATAGATTGAAATGCAAAGAGAATACTGCAGAAAATAATTAGTTTTTTAATCATACTTTTCTTAATTAATCGTCTTTTCAAAACCTCATAGGTTTTGGAAACCTATGAGGTTTGAATTGAACTCTATCCTATTGTTAGAAAATCATATTCAACATTTGATTTATGATATTCCACAAAATCGTTTATTGTATCAAAATAGGTCATCATTTGTTTTCTTTCAATTTTACTTTCTTTAGCCAAATTAATATAAGAATGATAAGATGAATATTTCCAGTCATTAATATCTTTAACAAATCCATGATTTACAGGATTATTGTGGATATAATGAAATAATTTAATCAAATACTTTTCATCGTCCACTCTTTTACGCTTTAAATAATCCAAAAAAAGAGAACCTTTTCTATTGTATTTCTTATTATATGCTTTTGCATAACCATTTAATAAATTACTAAATTGTTTCATTAAATATTTATGCTCATCCTCCGCCAATGTTTGGTTTGACTCTTTAAACCTTATTAACAGATGAAAATGATTCGGCATTAAACAATACGCATATATTTCAGCTACTGGAATGATGTATTTTAAAAGCTTACTTAAAAAATATTTATAATTTTCATTTTCCCGAAAAATTAAATCTTTTCCATTTGCATGAGTATAAATATGATATATATAGCCATATTCAAAGCTTTCTGTATTTGACATTTATTTTCTTCATTTGTGTGTTTTAATATTCAAACCTCATAGGTTTTAAAAACCTATGAGGTTTAGATGGAGATCTTTATTTCACATCATCCCAGATACTGTAATCCACAATTTTTGTAGGAATCTGCTGAATATATTCGGTAAATGGCTCACAAGGTAAAATGGCTTCTTTTCCTTCCCTTGCCAGTTCCTGATACAATTTTGTTCCTTCGGTTTTCCAATGAATCATTTCATCAGAAACATCACGGATAATTTTTGCAGGGCTTCCAACAATCAGTTTTCTGGGATCACATCTAAAGTTGGCAGGCACAAAAGCTAAAGCTCCGACAATACTTTCGTCACCAATATAGGCTTTATCCATTACCACTGCATTCATTCCGATTAAGCAGTTTTTTCCAATATGTCCGGAATGGATAATCGCTCCATGCCCGATATGAGCAGATTCTTCTAAAATCGTTTCTATATTGGGAAAAACATGGAGGGTACAATTTTCCTGAACGTTGGCTCCGTCTTTAATGATGATTTTCCCCCAATCCCCACGGATTACCGCGTTGGGGCCGATATATACTTCTTCACCAATTTCCACATTCCCGATAATCACCGCCTGCGGATGAATATAGGCAGAAGATTTGATAATGGGGCGAATTCCGTGGTATGAGTAGATGTTCATATTTTTTAATTTGAAAATCTGAGAATGGAATAATTTGAAAATGAATAATGCCGTTAAACATTTTCAGATTCTCAAATTACCTCATTTTCAAATTGATTATACTTTTTCAATGACCATTGCATATCCTTGTCCGACACCGATACACAGGGTACACAATGCATATTTTTTATCCTGTTTCTGAAGCTCCATCGCTGCAGAACCAATGATTCTTGCTCCGGAAACTCCCAGTGGGTGACCAATAGCAATGGCACCACCATTTGGATTTATTCTTGCATCATCGTCTTTTAAACCTAAGCTTCTTGTTACAGCCAAAGCTTGCGCAGCAAATGCTTCGTTTAATTCAATAATATCCATATCATCAAGAGAAAGGTTTAACCTTTTTAAAAGCTTTTGAGTGGCTTCTACCGGACCAATTCCCATAATCCTCGGCTCTACTCCTGCTACGGAAGAACCTAAAATTCTGGCTTTTGGTTTTAAACCATATTTCTTCACTGCTTCTTCACTTGCTAAAATCAAAGCAGCAGCCCCGTCATTCATTCCTGAAGCGTTCCCTGCAGTGACCGTACCTTCTTTTCTGAAAGCCGGACGAAGTTTTGATAAACCTTCCATAGATGAAGTTGGCTTGATAAATTCATCCTTTTCGAAAATAATAGGATCTCCTTTTCTTTGAGGAATTTCAACTTTTACAATTTCTTCCGCCAGCCTTCCGCTTTCCTGAGCCCTGGTAGCTTTCTGCTGAGACCAAAGGGCAAACTTATCCTGATCTTCCCTGTTGATCTGATGAATATCTGCTAAGTTTTCTGCGGTTTCACCCATTCCGTCAACACCATACATTTCTTTCATTTTTGGGTTAATAAAACGCCATCCGAAAGTGGTATCATACATCTGGCTGTCTCTTCCAAAAGCAACACTTGGTTTAGACATTACGTATGGAGACCGCGTCATATGTTCTACTCCTCCGGCAATATAAATTTCACCTTCTCCGGCAGCAATGGAGCGGAATGCGTTTGCTACTGCAGACATTCCTGATGCACAAAGCCTGTTTACCGTCTCGCCCCCTATTTTATAAGGGAGTCCTGCCAATAAAAGCCCCATTCTTGCTACGTTCCTGTTATCTTCACCGGCCTGATTAGCACAGCCAAAGATCACATCTTCAATTTCCTCAACAGGGATTTCAGGGTTTCTTGCTACCACTTCTTTGATAACAATAGCCGCCAAATCATCTGCCCTTACTTCTGATAATCCTCCCTGTAGTTTTGAAATGGGAGTTCTGACATAGTCTATGATGTATACGTTGTTCATAATTATTTTAGTGTAACAATTTAGCAATGTAACAGTGTAACAATACTAGATTATTTGTTTATATTTCGTAGTTCTAAAGCTTGTTTTAAAGTATAAGGCACGTACTTGAAGTCCTTTCCGAACATCCTTTTGGCACTTTCTTCAATAGTAGAATCGAAGCCTGCTTCTTTTCTTCTCTTATTAACATTTTTGGGATCTTTTACGGGCCATACAAAATTGACAAAAACTTGCTTTCCGTCCTGATCTTTTGTTATTTCACCTTTTCCCTGTGTTCCATAAATCTGTTCTTTATCTTTCTGCATCAGATATCGGTCTTCCATCATGGCAACCCATGTAAAAGGAATTTCTTTCTTTTTTCCAGCTTCCTTAATGAGAGGCAGATATTTTCCGATTTTCGTTGAATGCTGGATTACATACCAGGCAGCCTTATTCGTAGGTTCCCCTACAAGCGTTTTTCCGGGATAGCCATATTGGGCAATAATACTTTCAATTCTCTGCATGTTTAGACTATCATGTTCTGCAACCAATTGCCAACTTTTCTTTTTAAACTCCTCCTTATCAATATTGAGATCCTTCAACAGCTGTTCTTTTTTCTCCGGGGTTATTTCGGAGTCAAAAAGCATTCTGTATCCCTGGTCCACCTTCATGATGTCATCAAGATCTTTCTTCAATACTTCGTTTACTTTCTGCTGGGCATTTATCAGAAGGGTTGAAATCCCGAAAAGCAGTGCAACTATTTTTCTCATTCTTTTAGTCTGGCGCTTGGTTCTGGTTTTATAATTCGGTTACTTTTTTCCCGATTTTGTAAACTGTTCCGACAAATTTTGCAACCAGTTCATTATTTTGATTGGTTATTTTAATATCGTAAACTGCTGTTTTTCTCGTATCGTTCTCCAAAACACTTTCGGCTCTGAAAATATCTCCTTCTTTTCCTGCTTTGGTAAAATTGATGATACAGTTTAACGCCACTGCAGCATCTCCCGTATTATTGGATGAAAATGCCAATGCAGAATCTGCAAAAGCAAATGTAACACCGCCATGAACGGTTTTAAGCCCGTTCAGCATTTCTTTTTTAATAGGCATTTCTATTAAACAATAGTTTTCTTTTACCTCAATCATTTTAATATTCATCCATTGGGAAAAATAATCCTGATTGAACATATAATCTGCTATTTGTCTCGGATTCATTTCTGTTATATGTTTGTTATTTCTTCATACAGCTCATCAGATAACTTGTCATAAATGCTCATTGTTTTACCAAGGATTATCTGTTCATATGAAAATTTTTTTATCTGAATTTTCAGTGCTGTTATCAAAAGGAGCATATAAATCAATCCCACTTTCATCTGCTAATCTTTTGATCAGCTTTCTATATTTCTCATTAAACTGTCCTAACAGCTCAAGCCTTTCCTGACTTCTCATGGTGACAGCTTCCCGGATTAAATACTCTTTCTCAATTAAAAGTCTTACTTCTAATTCAGCTCTGAATTCATCTATATTCATTTTAATGTAACAATTTACCAGTTTACCAGTTTACCAATAAATGCTCTCGTAAACCCAGCATTGTTATATTGGTAAACCGATACATTGGTACATTTTATTATAATTTACGAAGCAAAGGACTTTGTCTGTATCTTTCTTCCTGATATTCTTCATAAAGGTTTTGGAGAGTCCCGGAGATTTTTGCATACCCGATTTCTTTTCCCCAGCTTAATAAGCCTTTCGGGTAGTTGACTCCTTTCTGCATCGCCAGTTCGATGTCTTCATCATTGGCAACTCCTAGTCTTTTGGCTTCAACGGCTTCGTTGATCAGCATTGATATAATTCTTAAAAAGATCTGCTCATATAATGCATCATCTTTCTGAGCAACCGGTTTTTCCGCTCCTTCACTGTAGTCGTAGAAACCTTTCCCTGTTTTTCTGCCATGAAGTTTTGCTTCAGACATTCTTTGTTGCAATAAGGAAGGTTTATATTTTGGGTCATAGAAGTAATCTTTATATACCGTAGTTGTTACGGCAAAATTGACATCTACCCCTATTAAATCCATTAATTCAAAAGGCCCCATTTTAAAGTTTCCTAATGTTTTCATCGCCTCATCCACCTGTTGGGGTGTTGCAATATTTTCTTCCACAATTCTTAATGCTTCACCATAGTAGGGACGGGCAATTCTATTGACGATGAATCCTGGAATATCTTTAGCAATGACAGGCATTTTCCCCCATTCTTTCATGAGGTTATACATTTTTTCTGCTAAAGTTTTTTCTGTTAATAAGGATGGAATAATTTCCACTAAAGGCATCAATGGAGCCGGGTTAAAGAAATGAATTCCGATGAAACGCTCCGGATTCTTTAATTCTGCCCCGAGGGAGGTGATAGAAATGGATGAAGTATTGGAACCGATAATACAGTCTTCAGAAACATAAGTTTCAAGTTCTGTAAAAACTTTGGTTTTAATATCTTTATTTTCAATAATTGCTTCAATGACTAAATCAGAGCCTTTTAAATCCTGCAATACTTCACCTTTAGCAATATTACTTCTGATTTCTGTTGCTTTTTCCTGGGATATTTTCCCTTTTTCAGCTAATTTTTGAAGGGTTTTCTCCAAGCCTGAAAGAGCTTTATCTATTTGCGGAGCATTAGCGTCGAATAAAAACGACCTTACATCCTGCTGTTGCAGCCACCTGGGCAATTCCTACGCCCATAGTTCCTGCCCCAATAATTCCAATATTCATAGTTAAAAAAGTAATGTAACAATGTATCAGTTTACCAATGTAACAATTTTATCAAAAATTGAATGTTGCCGGAGCATATTTATGGTAAATTGTTACATTGCTAAATTGTTATATTAATTTTATTTTCCTTTATAATTAGGTTTTCTTTTCTGTAAAAAGGCGTTTACGCCTTCTATGAAGTCTTCTGTTTCTGCAGCTTCCTGTTGAAGATCGCCTTCTAATTCCAACTGTTCCTTAAGGGTATTGGTATAAGAATTTGCAAAAGCTTTTTTCGTTAATTTAATAGCAGCTGTCGGCATATTAGCCATTTTTTCAAGAATCTCCATTGATTTCGGGCCGAATTCTTCTTCATTGAAAACTTCCGCCACAAGACCGTAGGATTTAGATTCTTCTGCTGATAATTTTTTTCCTGTAAATGCTAAATAGTTGGCCAATTGCCTTCCCAAAAGTTTCGGTAAAAAATAAGTACCTCCTGTATCAGGAATCAGTCCGATATTTGAAAATGCCTGGGAAAAGTATGCTTTATTATTTGCCAATACAAAGTCACAAATCAAGGCTAACATTGCACCTGCTCCTACTGCAGGACCATTCACTAAAGCAACAACCGGTTTTTTACAACGGGTAATTTCTGTTACCAATGGATTGTAATAATCTACTACAATTTTCCTGATAATATCATGATCATGGTGTTCTTTTCCTACCACGAATGCTTCATCCAGGTTCTGCCCTGAACAGAAGGCCCTTCCTCTTCCGGAGATGGCAACGCACCTTACCGTTTCATCATCACTGCATTCTTTGATAAAATCTTTCAAATCCGACAGGGCCGGTTTTGTAAGGGCATTCATCGTTTCCGGTTGATTAAGATATGCGATTTTAAGCTTCCCGTCAAAATGCGATTCAATATCCAGTTGTGTATACATAGTTTTTATATTTATATTTAACAATGCACTAATTTAACAATATAAATCAATGTAACCGCCTAACAATTTAACAATCTAACCATAACATCGTTATGTTTTGCATAGTCCGTAAACTTTATGAATAAACAGGCACTTGATTTATTGTTACCTTTATTTTAGTGACATTTAAAATAATCAAAAGGTTCCAGACAGTCCAAGCATTGATAAGAGGCCTTACACAGGGTAGACCCAAATCTGCTGATCTGTTTGGTGTGCTCAGAACCACAACGCGGACATTTTTTTCGGTTTCCCGATATGGTGTTCATCGGCCCCTTTTTCAGGTCGGCGTAATTCCGTAAGCCCTGAGTTTTTCTCTTGCTTCGTCTGTTAACCAGTCTGTTGTCCATATCGGAAACATTTTGGTCACTACTTTAGCCTCCCAGCCATTTTCTTTCATGATCTTCATGATATCTTCCTCAATGGTAAACATGGCAGGACAGGCGGAATAGGTAGGAGTAATCGTCACTTCGCAGGAGTTTTCACCTGTGATTTGCGCTCCTCTTACAATCCCCAACTCTACAATGTTAATCACCGGAATTTCCGGATCAGGAACTAATTTTAATATTTCTAAAGGATCTTTCAATCTTTATTTCTAATTTTTTAAACGCAAGGTGCGTTATGATTTTTTTGAAAGCTAAATGTTTCTAAGTTTACAAAAGTGCTTCACCTAACGAAGCTTACAAAACTGCTGATCAACATCTCAACTTTAAGGCTGTTATATTGATAACTTACATTGCTATGGACTACCAGGTACATCCAGGGTACGCTCTCTGCATATACTGAAGCTCACAAAGAATATATCCGAAATATTCTGTATGATATCCTGTTCTTGATTTTGGCTGCATGAACGGATTTTCAGGATATTCTAAACCGAAGTCTGCAAAATCTTTCTTTGTAATAGCAAGGAATTCTTCATAAAGAGCATCTGCATTTGGAGCAATATTCAAAGCTACCAGATTATCCTCACCTTCTGTTTTAGCAAAAAGTCCTTTCGTATATTCCCAGATGTTCTCAACAGCTTTTACCAAGCGTGACTTGCTTTCTTCTGTCCCCTGGGCAAAGATTTTCATCCATGACGCAGCATGGGTGTAGTGATACCTTACTTCCTTTAATGATTTTTGAGCAATAGCAGACAATTCTTCATTTGCAGAATTTGATAATGCTTCATACATCAGTTTCTGATACACAGAGAAAACATAAACCTTAAGAATCGTCTGAGCATAATCTTCATTTGGAAGCTCTGTCCAGTGTGCATTTACATATTCGTGTTCATATCTTAAGAAGGCAATATCATCTTCACTTTTACCATTATCAATAACTCTTGAAGCATACACATAAAAGTTATTCGCTTGTCCAAGCTCATCCAAAGCGATGTTTGTTAATGCAATATCTTCCTCCAAATAAGGACCTTCACCACACCACGCAGACAAACGCTGTCCCATAATGAAACTGTCGTCTGCTAGTTTTAATAAATAATTATATAATGGGTTCATTGTTTTTAGCTTCTAGCTTCTGGCATCTGGCTTCTGGCAATTAAAAGGCAAATTGCGAGCAGCTGATAGCCATGAGTTGTTTTACATATTTTTTACATCGTTTGGAATCTCGTAGAAAGTTGGATGACGGTATAGTTTGTCATCAGCCGGATCAAAGAAAGCTTCTTTATCCACTCCTTCTGAAGTCACGATATACTTACTTGGAACTACCCAAACAGAAGTTCCTTCTTTTCTTCTTGTATACACGTCTCTGGC
The DNA here is from genome assembly GCF_000738495.1 of Chryseobacterium sp. P1-3. NCBI lineage: Bacteria > Pseudomonadati > Bacteroidota > Flavobacteriia > Flavobacteriales > Weeksellaceae > Chryseobacterium > Chryseobacterium sp. P1-3. Next base: position 58,594 of record NZ_JPEQ01000006.1, on the reverse strand, counting down.
GTTCTGTAAAGCCATTTCTGCTGTTGGCGCCTGTACAATTCCAACATGTTTGTGAGATAATCCCGGTTTAGTCTGAATAAACACTTCCCACATATCTAAATTTGCCATATCTAATTAATTTAACAATGCATCAATGTACCAGTTTATCAATGAGATGCTCAGCATAACAATTGATTGTTACATTTTTACATCGGTATATTGTTATATTACTTCTTTTTGTTGTTTTTTTGCAAAAGCAATCGCTGCTTCTTTTACCCAGGAATTTTCTCTTTGCGCTTTTCGTTTAGTTTCGATACGTTTTTTATTACAAGGTCCGTTTCCTTTTAGGATTTCCATAAATTCATCCCATGGAAGTTCCCCGAAATCATAATGCTGTCTTTCTTCATTCCATTTCAGATCTTTATCCGGAATAGTCAGCCCTAAGAATTCAGCCTGAGGTACAGTAACATCAATGAATCGCTGACGAAGGCTATCGTTACTTTCTCTTTTTACCCTGTAGTTCATAGAAATTTTAGAATTTGGAGAACTGTCGTCATTAGGTCCGAACATCATTAAGGCCGGCCACCAGAAACGGTTTAATGCTGCCTGGGCCATTTCTTTCTGTTGCTTGGTTCCACGGCAAAGGGCCATCAGGATTTCATATCCTTGTCTCTGGTGGAATGATTCTTCTTTACAGATTTTTACCATTGCTCTTGAATAAGGGCCATAAGAATTCCCCATCAGCATTACCTGATTCATAATTGCTGCTCCGTCAACCAACCAACCGATGGCGCCGATATCAGCCCAGCTTAAAGTAGGATAATTGAAGATACTTGAATATTTTGCTTTTCCTTCCAGCATATCATCGTAAGTAGCATCTCTGTCTGCTCTGATGCTTCCGTCTCCTAATGTTTCAGTAGCAGAATAAAGGTATAAGCCATGTCCTGCCTCATCCTGAACTTTAGCCAAAAGTGCCATTTTTCTTCTCAATGAGGGTGCCCTGGAGATCCAGTTGGCTTCCGGCAGCATTCCTACAATTTCAGAATGGGCATGCTGTGAAATCTGGCGAACCAATAGTTTTCTGTAATCATCTGGCATTACATCTTTCGGCTCTACTTTATTTTCTTCGTGAACGTATTGAACAAATTTTTCTAAGTCCATAATCTTTCAATTTTACAATGTATCAGTCTAGCAATGTACCAATGATTATTACACTGGTAAATTGTTACATTGTTACATTATTACATTAATTTTTTAAACATCATAATTAAGCATCACCACATTCGTTGTCGGGTGACATTGACAGGTAAGAACATAGCCTCTGGCTACTTCATCTTCGGTAAGCGCATAGTTTTTCTCCATAAATACTTCCCCTTCCAAAACCTGTGCTTTACACGTACAGCAAACGCCTCCTTTACATGCGAAAGGAACCGGAAGCTGGTCTTTCAATGCTTTATCTAAGATACTCTCTTTTTTAGAATTAAGGTGGAATGAATATTCATCATCATCAATGATTACTGTTACCATACTTTCGATATTGGCAATCGCTTTGAATTCGTCACTCATTTCTTCCGTATTTTCCTCATCAGGAGCCGTGAAATATTCAAATAAAACCTGAATAGCAGGAACTTTTTTATCTTTTTTCAGATAATCTGCAATTCCTTTAATCATTTCTGCCGGCCCACAGATAAAATAAGTAGCTTCTCTGACATCAATATCGGAATATCTTTCAAACAGCTGATCCAGTTTTTCAGGAGAGATTCTCCCTTCAAAAACCGGGTCTTCATGTTTTTCACGGCTTACCAGGTATACAACTTTAAGCCTTCCGTTAAACTGCTCTACCAGTTTATCAATTTCAGCTTTTCTTAAAACATGGTTCATACTTCTGTTGCTGTAAAACAGATAAGCATTACTGTTAGGCTCCTGATAAAGGCTTTCTTTAATGTTTGACAATACCGGAGTAATACCGCTTCCTGCTGCCAGCCCCACATAGGTTTTTACGTTGGTAGGATGATAAGAGGTATTGAAACCACCCATCGGAGGCATTACTTCCAGCATCTCATCCATATGAAGATGCTCATTAAAATATCCTGATACCTTTCCTCCTTCCAGTAACTTTACCAGCACTTCCAGGGTATTGCTTTTTTCACTTGGAGCATTACAGATTGAGTATGACCGTCTTTCTTCATTACCGTTGATCATCATCCGGAAATTGAGGTACTGCCCCTGTTTGAACCTGAACTTATCTTTCAGCTCTTCAGGAATTTCTACCGCTACGTTTACTGCATCCGGAGTATCTTTCTGAACTTTAACTGTTTTAAGTTTATAAAATGAATTCATTATTTTTTTAGTATTCTATTAATTTTCCCACCTTCACACTTGGGTAAACTGTCCTGTGTATGAATATTTACTTTTGTGGTGATTCCTACCCGTTTTTTTATTTCGTTTTCTATTGTTTTTCCAAAGCTTCCTACAAAATTAAAATAATCATCGGTATTGACTTTTAATTTTTGGTCTTTTACAAAATCATCATCAACTTCCACATCGATATCCAATGCCACACACATATGTTCCTTTTCAACAGGAGTCAGATAATAATTAGGAACTACTCCCTTTACATGGGAAAAAGCTTCTTCTATCTGGCTCGGATAGACATTTACTCCTCTTACAATCAGCATGTCATCTGCCCGTCCAATGACAGGCTTCATTTTCACCATAGTTCTTTTGCCTTTTTCGTCATAGTAAAGGCTTGTAATATCGTTTGTCCAATATCGCAAAAGCGGCATTGCTTTTTTCGTCAGCGTTGTTATTACCAATACCCCTTCTTCTCCGAAAGGCACCGGTTTTTTGGTTACCGGATTTAAGATTTCAGGATAAAAATGATCTTCCCAGATATAAGCTCCTCCTTTTTCTTCAAAATCTTCCATTGAAACTCCTGGTCCTATAATTTCACTTAAGCCGTAAATATTTGTTGCATGAACTCCCAGCCTTTCTTCAATATGGCTTCTGATGATCTCCGTCCAGGGCTCTGATCCCAGCACAGCATATTTCAGACTGATATCGCCTGCCGAAATTCCTCTCCTGGCAAATTCATCCGCAATAGTAAGTGCATAAGAAGGCGAACAACAGATAACTTCAGGTTTAAAATCTATGATCAAATCCACCTGCCTTGCCGTCATGCCTCCTGAAATAGGAAGAACACTCATCCCCAGTTTCTCTGCTCCGTAGTGTAAACCCAACCCTCCTGTGAAAATGCCGTAACCGTAGGCATTGTGCAATTGCATCCCCGGCCTGGCTCCTGCAGCATGTAAAGACCTTGCCACGACTTCGCTGAAAAGCTCCACATCTTCTTTTGTATATCCTACTACCGTTGGCTTTCCTGTTGTCCCACTTGAGCAATGAATTCTCTGAAGTTCACTTTTAGGAACCGTAAATAGACCGAACGGGTAATTTTCCCTCAAATCCTGTTTGTAAGTAATCGGAAGTTTCGTGATATCTTCAATCGACCTTATATCTTGCGGAGATATTCCTGATTCATTAAATTTTCTTTTATAAAACTCCGACGCTTCCCCCAAATAACCGATCAAACTGATCAGCCGGTCGGTTTGAAGCTGTCTCAACTGATCCAGCTTCAGATATTCAACTGAAAAATCCATAAAACTAACTAACATTTGTTAGGTGTAAATTTAAAAAGATTTTGGAAGCTGGCAAAATTTTTATGACTTTCGTCATATTTTGACTGATTCTAAATAATTAAGCCAGAATTAAAAGAGAAAGGTTGAAAAAATTATTAAGTTATAATACTATTTCTGATTTCCCAGCAGACCAAAAAGAATCTTATTTCTTATTTCATCCGTTATTTCATCGGTAGAGTCACTGCTTCTTTTGAACCAGAAGTACGAATTATTTAAAGTATGAAGAATGAATCTCGTGGTAAAAGATGGCGATTTCAGTTCCCAGTTCTCCGCTTTATAGATTTCTGAAATCAGAGATTCTACTTCCTGCTGGTAATTTTTTCTTAGTTCCACAAATTCAGGAAGTCTTTCTTCCAGATGCTTCCATTCATTAGAATAGATATGCGTCACATCGCGGTTTTGGAGAACCACGGATAGATGCTTATCCAGAAATAAGTTGAGTTTTTCTTTAGGATTAATAGGGGTATTTTTTACCTCCTGAAGCTTTTCAAAAAAATCCTGTGCAATGCCAAAACATATCCATTCCAGAATTTCTTCCTTTGAACGGATGTGTGCATATAATGAGGCTGCCTTGATATTGAGTTTTGTAGCCAAATCCCTTACCGAACTTCCCATATAGCCTTTTTCTTTAAAAAGCTCAACGGCTACGTCTAATATTTTCTTTTGTTTTTCTTTAAGTTCCATCTGGTAAAATGCAAAAGTAATTATTCTAAAATAAAAATCTGAAATTTAACGTCGTCTTTAAGCGAATTCATTGGTTGTGGGTTTTGTTTCCCCTGTATTCCTGCTCAGACTGACTATTGTTCATGAATTTCCAAGAAAATGATCAAGAACCGGAAAATTTGTCAAGTTAATTTTACGTTAAAAATAGTAAATTCGGAAATTTTGTCTTATTTTTTTGTAAATTTAATAATTGAACAATTTTTGCGATACAGTCATCGAATAAATGATTAAATAATTGATGGCATTAAGAAACTAAGCCTCAGAATTTAGTTTCTTGATGTTTTTACCACTCCATTTTAAAAACGAATCATTACAAAAAATATATAGAATATGAATTTAAACCAATATACCGTAAAATCACAAGAAGCCATCCAGGCAGCTCAACAGGTTGCTATGGAATTTGGTAATCAAAGTATCGAGCCTCAACATCTCCTTGAAGGTATCTTCCAGGTAGATGAAAATATATCTCCCTTCCTGTTAAAAAAATCTGAAGCTGATGCCAGCCTGGTAAGGGAACGCAACCGGGAAAGTATAGAAAAACTTCCCAAAGTACAGGGAGGAAATATCTATCTCTCACAATCTGCCAATAAAGTTTTGCTGGATGCCCCGAATATCGCCAAGAAAATGGGTGATGAATTCGTAACCATTGAACACTTATGGCTGTCCCTTTTAGAAACCAGTTCGGAGGTATCGAAAATGTTGAAGGACATGGGCGTTACGAAAAATTTACTGGAAGGAGCTATTAAGGAATTAAGGAAAGGAAGTAAAGCAACCTCTGCAAGTTCTGAAGAAACGTATCAGTCTTTGAACAAATACGCTAAAAACTTTAACGAGCTAGCAGCAGAAGGAAAGCTGGATCCGGTAATCGGACGGGATGAAGAAATCAGAAGAGTGTTACAGATTCTTTCCAGAAGGACCAAAAACAACCCTATCCTCATCGGGGAACCGGGTGTAGGTAAAACGGCCATTGCGGAAGGAATTGCCCACAGGATCATCAGTGGAGACGTCCCAGAAAACCTGATGGATAAAACATTATATTCATTGGATATGGGAGCTTTGATTGCGGGAGCAAAATATAAAGGTGAATTTGAGGAGCGTTTAAAATCCGTTGTAAATGAAGTTATCAAATCTGACGGGCAAATTATCCTTTTCATTGATGAAATTCATACTTTAGTAGGTGCCGGAGGAGGTGAAGGAGCGATGGATGCGGCTAATATTCTGAAGCCTGCTTTAGCGAGAGGTGAACTGAGAGCAATCGGGGCTACCACTCTGAATGAATACCAAAAATATTTTGAAAAAGATAAAGCGTTGGAAAGACGTTTCCAGAAAGTAATGGTAGAAGAGCCGGATACAGAATCTGCCATCTCCATTCTTCGTGGAATCAAAGATAAATACGAAGCCCACCATAAGGTACGAATTAAGGATGAAGCTATCATTGCTGCTGTAGAAATGTCTCAAAGATATATCTCCGACAGGTTTTTACCGGATAAAGCCATTGACCTTATTGATGAGGCTTCTGCAAAATTGAGAATGGAAATCAATTCAAAGCCTGAAGAGCTGGATGTTTTAGACAGAAAGCTTATGCAAATGGAAATTGAATTGGCTGCCATTTCAAGAGAGGGCAATCAAACCAAAATAGATCATTTAAAAGAAGATATTGCCAAGATTTCCGAGCAAAGGAACGAAATCAATGCTAAATGGCTGAAAGAAAAACAAAAAAGCGAAGACCTTACCCAGATCAAAAAAGAAATTGAGTCTCTGAAACTTGAAGCAGAACGGGCTTCCAGAGCCGGTGATTATGCTAAAGTAGCGGAAATCCAGTATGGAAAACTTCGCGAAAAAGAAGAAGAACTGAGTAAAGTGGAGCTTGAAATGCAGAACCACCAGAATGAGCTGATCAAAGAAGAGGTTACTGCCGAAAATATTTCTGAAGTGATTGCCAAATGGACAGGCATTCCTGTTACCAAGTTACTGCAATCTGAAAGAGAGAAATTATTAAATCTGGAGTCTGAACTTCACCACAGGGTAGTAGGACAAGATGAAGCCATCCAGGCTGTAGCCGATGCAATCAGAAGAAACAGAGCCGGATTAAGTGACGATAAAAAGCCTATCGGATCTTTCTTATTCCTGGGAACAACAGGGGTAGGTAAAACCGAGCTGGCAAAGGCATTGGCAGAGTTTTTATTTGATGATGAAAACAATATGACCAGAATCGATATGAGTGAATACCAGGAACGTCACAGTGTTTCAAGGCTGGTAGGAGCGCCTCCGGGATATGTTGGATATGATGAAGGCGGACAATTGACTGAAGCGGTAAGAAGAAGACCTTATTCCGTTGTTCTTTTGGATGAGATTGAAAAAGCCCATCCGGATGTATTCAACACTTTACTTCAGGTATTGGATGACGGACGTCTGACAGATAATAAAGGCCGTGTGGTAAATTTTAAAAATTCAATTATCATCATGACTTCCAATCTGGGATCTCATCTGATTCAGGAGAATTTTGAAAATATCACTGATGCCAACCAGGATGAAATTGTTGATAAAACGAAGGAAGAAGTTTTTGATTTGTTGAAACAAACTTTACGTCCCGAATTCCTGAACAGAATTGATGAAATTGTACTGTTCCAGCCTTTAAGAAAAAAAGAAATCGGAAAAATTGTTCAATACCAATTAAGGGGATTCAACGATATGCTGGCTAAACGAAATATCATCATGACGTTCACCCAGGACGCTGTAGACTACCTGATGGAAAAAGGCTATGACCCTGTATTTGGGGCAAGACCTTTAAAAAGGGTAATCCAGCAAGATGTCCTGAATAAATTATCCCGTGAGATTCTCGCAGGAAAAGTGAATGATGGCGACAGAATCACTTTAGATTATTTTGATGAAACAGGTTTGGTTTTCCGACCTACTGAATAATAAATAGTTTTTTTTCATATACATTATTTTTGTAAGTAAGTGCTGTGGATTCCTCTGCAGCACTTATTTTTTTTAATTAATTATCAAAATATAGTGAAATAATATTATATTTATTGACTTATAAATTATTAACTAAAAAAACAAATTATTATGAAAAAGCTAAAAAGAAATGAATTGAAAAAAATCAGTGGTGGTATTACCTCAGCGATTATCATGTGTGACGAAAATATGAACTGCCCCGCAGGATTGTGTTGTACAATAGACTATGTCTGCAGGGATAAGAACAAATACCCATGTGTGTAAAACAGTAAACCGGAGAAATTCTCCGGTTTTTTTCATTGATTGCTACATTTTTATAAGGTTGAAAATGTATTCTTTTTACAGTTGTTACACAATCCGTAAAAACCCGGAAAAGAAACAGTATAATTCCCCATTTTTTAATGTATTTTCTAATGCATTTTTTTGCGAAATTTGCAAATCAACTAATATATTCCTTATAAACAGTTAAGTTATGAAAAAAGAATCTACTCACGACCGCGATCCTCTTCGTCCGGGGACCATGTCCAATACACTTATCCGAAATCTTGTCGGAAATTACCGTCAAAACCACATGAGCGCTATCAAAAACAGCATGGGAATAGATGATGCCCATTCTATATGGTTTGATCTGCCCAAACTTAAGAGATTCATATCTATGATAGAAGAAGAAGCCGGCAAAATAAATCCCGAAACTACAGAAGAAGACTTAGGGATCAGGTTTTACTATGCCGCCTATCCGAAAGCTGAGAACTGGGACATTATGGCTACCCATCCTGTTGACAGAGAATATGCTGAAAAACATACGTTAGTGATGATACCTACATTAAAAAGAACAAGCGAAACAGGTGAAAGCCTTCATTATGATTTCAACCCGTTATCCGGCAATGGAGAAGTAATGGCTATGACACAAAAGTCCCGTGGCCTCGACGATTCTGACGATATTGGTATCGGAGAAAATAGTGGGCAACTAATACCTCCTCAAGACTCCATAGTTGAACTATTTTAACAATGACCTCTATAAAACATGACTGATTTTCAGGAATTTATAAGCAGAAGCATGCTGTGGGTAGAAGGACTAGCCGCCTTTATCGCCCTTTTTCATTATAATCGTATCAAAAAACAATACTGGAAGTTTTTTGTGTTTTATTTAATCCTTATTTTTCTTTGTGAAGCTTTTGGCAGATGGGGAAACTTCACCTATTTTTCAAAAGCCCAATATTACAACTACTTTGTAATGCCTATCCAATTTATTTTTTTCTACTGGTTATATGCTGCAAAGTCTTTAAAAAAGCCAAAACTTTTTTTCATCTTATCAGCTATTTACCTGCTTTCCTTCATCCCTAACGAATTGTATTTTTCGGGTAGTAAAATAGTTTTTGCTTTTAATTACACCTTCGGTTGCCTTATTTTAATGCTTCTTATTGTGATGGAATATTACAAACAAATTACTTCACAGGAGATTCTTAATTTTGGCAGAAACAGAATGTTTTATATCAATCTGGGAGTAACGCTGTCTTATATTGGAACGCTTCCTTTTTTTGCACTTTATTCTCCATTAAGAAAGCATTTGGAAATCTGGAATATCTATTTTGACTATTTTCTGATTTCAGGTATTGTGATGTATATTTTATTTGCAAGTTCATTTATATGGGGAAAACAGAGCTCTTAATCGTTATTATTTTATTCAATATTTTTTTTTGTAATGTTTGTCGTTGCAGTGGTGATCTATATCAGAAACTACAGGCAGCGTAAAAAAGAATACCTGAATGAAATCGAGATGAAAAATGAGATTCATCAAAGAGAGCTTCTGGCTACCCAGTTAGAAATCCAGCAGGCCACCATGCAGCAGATCGGGCGTGAACTTCATGATAATATCGGCCAAAAGCTTACACTGGTAAGCCTTTACGTTCAACAAATGCTTTATGAAAACAAAGTACCGGAAGTAAATGAAAGAATAGATCAGGTTTCTCAAATTATCAACCAATCATTGCAGGATTTAAGAAGCCTTTCAAAAACATTAACGGATGATAATATCAACCAAAAGGAAATTGTAACTTTAATCCAGGAGGAAGCAGACAATACCAACTCTTTTAAAAAATGCAAAGTAAGTTTTGAACATAACTTTAAACAGTTGGACCTTGACTTTGTCCATAAAAATGTACTCCTGAGAATTACCCAGGAATTTATTCAGAACAGTATAAAACATTCCCAATGCAGGAATATTTCCATTACCCTGAATACCTCTGAAGATATTCTTTGGGAACTTAAAATTAAAGATGATGGGATCGGTTTCGATGAGGATAAAATAACATCCGGCGGAATAGGTCTTACCAATATGAAAAACAGAGCCGAAATTATCGGTGCCGATTTTAAACTTGAGAGCAAGGAAAACATCGGAACGGCACTCCATATTATTTTAAAAAAACAAGCATGAAAAAAACAATAGTCATTGTAGACGATCACGTACTTATCGCTAAAGCACTGGAAGGAATCATTGATAACTTTCATGATTTCGAAGTCATTTATGTATGTGAAAACGGAAAAGACCTGATTCAGAAATTTGAAGAGGGCGAGAAAATTCCGGACATTATTCTTTTAGATATCAGTATGCCCATTATGGATGGTTTCGAAACAGCTTCATGGCTTGCAAAAAATCATCCGAGAATTAAGGTTATGGCGCTGAGTATGCAGGGTGATGACAGCAGTGTCATCAAAATGATCAAAAACGGCGCAAAAGGATATCTTCTTAAAAACACACATCCGAAAGAACTGGAAACTGCCCTCACAGGATTAAACTCCGATGGCTTCTTTTATCCGGATTGGGCTTCAAAAATTATTTTATCCAATCTGAACAAAGAACAGGAATCTGAAAATACCGTAAAAATTTCTGAACGGGAAAAAGAGTTCCTTAAATATACAGTCACCGAGCTCAGCTATAAGGAAATTGCAGACCGGATGTGCTGCAGCCCGAGAACAGTAGAGAGCTACCGCGACCAGCTCTGTGATAAGCTGGATTTAAAAACCCGTGTAGGCCTGGCTGTTTTTGCCATTAAAAATGGTTTTGCCAATTAACCTAATAAATTTAAATCATTCTAATAAAGCACATAATATGTTAATTATTTAAATTAAAAAATCAATTAGCAATAAACCAATTTCACCCAAGTATTCAAATTGATTAAAAATCAATACATAATTGATTTTAGTGAAAATTAATCAATCATTTGTATAAAAAAAATAACAAAACAATAAATATGTAGCGAAATTATTTGCACATTAATTTTAAATGATATAATTTCATATTCTCAACTAAAAAAAAATTGTGATATGAAAAAACTACTATTTGGAGCTCTTATGCTCGGCGTAATGTCTGCCTGTAACAGCGACAGCCTTAGTACTCAAAATGAAACGCCTTCTGATCCTTCAACAGCTTCTGCTGATCTGGTTAAAAGAGGCTGTGCATCTGAAGAAATAAGACAGGAAGCCTTACGTAACAGTGCAGAGCTCAGACAAAGATATTCAACGCTGGAAGCTAATACTGAGAAATTTACCAATGACTTAAAGCTGGGTAAAGTCCTTGCAGACGGCAGTGTAGAAATTCCTGTCATTGTGAATGTAATTTATAAGACCTCTGCAGAAAAACGTTTCTGATGCAAGAATTGCTGAACAAATTGCTGTACTGAATGCTGATTATTCAGGTACCAATAGTGATGCCAGTAAAATTCCTTCCGAATTCCTTCCTGTAAGCTCCGGAGATACAAAAGTAAAATTCAGGCTGGTAAATACAGTGAGAAAATCTACCACAAAAACAAGCTGGTCTACCAATGATGATATGAAAAAAGCCTCCAAAGGAGGTATTGATGCAACTAACCCAAGCAATTATTTAAATATCTGGGTAGTAGGCAAAATGACAAGTCAGGGACGAACAATCCTTGGTTATGCAACATTCCCTGAGTCTGCAGGATTATGGAATGACGGCGTTGTAATTGGCGCACCGTATTTTGGTAAAACCGGAGCATCTTCTCCTTTCAATTTAGGAAGGACTGCAACGCATGAGGTAGGACATTATCTCAATCTAAGACACATCTGGGGAGACGCCAATTGTGGAAACGATCTGGTGAGCGACACCCCTACTCAGACAACAGCCAATTACGGAAAACCTACTTATCCTCTTTATAACACATGTAGTGGTGTACAGAGGTCAGTAATGTTTATGAATTATATGGATTATGTAGACGATGGCGCTATGTTTATGTTCTCTGCAGGACAAAAAACAAGAATGCAGTCTGTGGTAGCTTCTACAGGTCTGAGATCCGGCTTAAGAACTTTATAAAAGATATAATTTTAATATATTAAGAATCTGTCTCACAACTGAGGCAGATTTTTTTTTGTTAAAAAAATTTGAGTAATACCTAATCATAATATAAAATCGGATCAAGCGTAAAAGTTGTGGTCTTATAATATTTAGATCTATTTAATTTTTAAAAGTCACGCAAAGCTTTCTTTTTGATTACTCTTTATTTTAAGTAAGCTAAGAAATGAATCGATTTTTAATCGATTCTGATGAAGCGAAGACTTTGCATGCGCTTAGTCAGCAGCTATGCTGCCTTCTTTGCCTACTTGAAATGGAACATTATTTTTTTTTTAACTTTGCGTGAAAAACGATCTCAATAATTTTTAAAATTCACGTAAGATTCCTTTCTGATTACTCTTTATTTTAAGTAAGCTAAGAAATGAATCGATTTTTAATCGATTCTGATGAAGCGAAGACTTTGCATGCGCTTAGCCAGCAGCTATGCTACCTTCTTTGCTTACTTGAAATGGAACATTATTTTTTTTTAAACTTTGCGTGAAAAACGATCTCAGTAATTTTGACGCTAATCAATCATGAACAGAATTTTTTATATTCAGACCAATTTATTATGTCCCAACTTTTGCTACTGATCCATAAAATCTCTTTCGAGATGGATTCTTAATATCAGTTGTCTATAAAAATGACCGTATAAGTTATTATCGAAAAATAATATTTTGCTTAAAAAAAACAAATTAAAAAATTTACACAAATAACATACATATAGTTAAAATAAAAATATAAAAACTATTATTTCAACGAAACACAAAAACACAACTAACCAAATTGATTAAAACAACAATAAATTCAAATTTCATTATCACTATCACAAGTAAACAGCTTAAATCCTATGAATAATTAAATAAATTGAAAAAAAAATTTGCACATCACAGTAATTTGAATTAATTTCACAGCCCAAACCACAAAATACTACTTATGAAAAAACTTCTTTTTGGAGCCAGTATTATATTTCTGGCATCATGTAACAATGACATGAGCTCTGTCAATGACCAGACAGCAGAGTCAGAAAACACACAACAAATAGCCGGCAAAAGAACCTGCCCGTCAGATGTAATGAGGGAAAAAATCCTGAATTCTGACCCCGCTGCTAGAGCAAGAGTAGAAGCCATTGAACAGTACACCGAAAGGCATCTCAATGATATAAAAGTGGGCAAGGTACTGGCAGATGGTACTGTAGAAATTCCGGTTGTTTTCAACGTTATTTACAACACAAGCACCCAAAACGTATCGGATGCAAGGTTACAGTCCCAGATTGATATCCTGAATCAGGATTACGCTGGTACCAACAGTAATATCGGAAATACCCCCGCAGAGTTTGTTCCGGTAAAAGCCGGGGACACTAAAATCCGCTTCAGACTTGCCAAAACGGTAAGAAAACAAAGCTCAGTCACTTCATGGAATCCTGATGAAAACAAAATGAAATCTGCCACCACCGGTATTGCAGCTACATCTCCTGACAATTATCTGAACATCTGGATTGTTAATAATATGACTGGAGGTACTCTGGGATATGCCTATTATCCTGGGACAATTTCAGCAGCTTTGGACGGTGTTGTACTGGCAGCCCCTTATGTAGGAACTGGCTCCGGAACATCAGCTCCGTATAACCTGGGAAGAACTGCTACTCATGAGGTGGGGCATTATCTGAATCTGCCACACCTTTGGGGCTCCACCGACACAGGCTGTCAGACAGATTATTCTAATGATACTCCTGTTTCTCCAGGCCCAAATTACGGAGTGCCTACTTACCCTCTTAACCGTGTATGTGGTGGAGTAAGCCGTTCTCAGATTTTCATGAACTATATGGATTATGTAGACGACAAGGCAATGTGTATGTTTACAGCCAATCAAAAACAAAGAATGCAGGCTGTAGTAGCTGCCTCCGGCCCAAGGTCAGGATTAAGGCTTTATTAAATTTTACATCCATATTATTAATCATTTTTTAAACACCACTTAAATCATTAAAAAAGTCTATCTCATCAGCTGAGATAGATTTTTTTTTTTATTTTTACGCAACTTTAAAAACAAGGAGTCACAAGATGAAAAAAATAGCGGTAGCATCCGGAATAATATTCAACTTATGTTGCTATAATGCACAAGACACATTACAATCACGAAATCTTCAAAAAGACATAGCGCTCCTCTCTTCCGGTTCTTCTATTGAGGTAAAAACTCCTTTTTTTCAAAAAGGACTGGGTAAAAAAATCAATGGCACCGGCTATACTTTTTACCGCAGCAGCCGCTACATGGGGTGAAAAGGAAAACATCCGTGAAGTTCGTAACCGGTATCTTCCGACCTTCAAGGCTAAATATGATGATTATCTTCAATATACTCCTGCCCTTACCGTATATGGATTAAAACTAGCCGGAGTAAAAGGTAGGAACAATCTGGGCAGGGCAACCCTCTCGTATGCTACCAGCCTGGTTATCATGGGAATTCTTGTCAATTCTATAAAATATACCGCAAAAGTTGAGCGCCCGGATGGTTCAAAAAACAATTCATTTCCATCAGGGCATACCGCTATGGCCTTTGCCAATGCCAGCTTTTTGCACAAAGAATATGGAATAGTAAACCCTGCCTACAGTATTGGTGGATATAGCGCTGCCACCCTTACAGGCCTTGGGCGAAACTTAAACAACAGGCACTGGATACCAGACATTCTTGCTGGCGCAGGAATCGGGATCATTTCTACAGAACTGGGCTATTTCTTCATTGATAAAATTTATAAAAACAAAGGAGATAATTTAAGTGTTTTATCCAGAATACAGGGAAATGATTACCCTTCTTTTCTTGCTATAAAGCTTGGAGCGGCATTGGGAACTACAAATTTCCTTAAAGAATCCGAGCTTGATGATAAAAAACAGAACGGTTTCGAAGGCGGGCTGGAAGGCGCTTATTTCTTTTCAAAAAAATGGGGTATCGGTGGAGACATCAGTTTCAGCAGCTTCCCGATTAAACCGCAAAGAATCAGCCTGGATGATGCAGAAGATTTTGGAGAACATAGTATTGTTACACAGTCTATGGGCTTTTTGGGAGCCGGGATAGGCCCTTATTTTTCTCATGAATTTTCAGATAAATGGCAGCTTACTTTAAAAGCGACAGCTGGATATTCAGCGACAGCGAGTGGAAAAGTGTTTATAAAAAGCGACAGCATAGACACTCCTACTCACGAGCTTCCCATAGCCACATATAAACCTAAACCAGCCTTCCGCTGGAATACGGGAGCCTCCCTGACGTATAAATTCAATCCCGGATTAGGCCTTACTTTATATACCGACTACAATGAAATCAAATCTACCATCCGGTATCATTTCAGTGATGAAATAAAAGAAAGTGAAGAGCTGGATGAAGAACTTAACAACATCACTGCTAAAGAAAAAATCAATTATATCACTTTGGGTTTAAGATTAACTGCTTATTTCTAAAAAAAGAAAGCCTTCATATATCTGAAGGCTTTGTTTATGTTAAAACATTTTACTGTTATCTTCCGGTGTATAATCCATAAAAATATCTCCATCCAATTGCACTGACTTCACCTTTTTCTTAATGGGAATCATCAGATCGGTCAGTTTCTGGTCTTTTTCCCAAACAGAAGGTGAAAAATGGATCTTTTCGGTAGTTCCATCTTCATAGGAAAGTATAGCATCAAACGGAATGGCAAAACCTCCTGTATTCACAACATTTACCGTCAACAGATCATTCATCTGAGAGGCTCCCCCCACTTTTAAATCGATGTAATTATTGGTATAAAACCAATTCTGGAAAAACCAGTTCAGGTTTTTACCGGAACCAGTATTCATAGAATTGAAATAATCCCAGGGAACCGGATGCTTTCCGTTCCAGTTATCCATATAATGATGCAGGGCTTTTTTAAACAGTTCATCTCCAAGATAATCCTTTAAAGCAAGGTAGGAAAGAGATGCTTTCACATAGGAATTGTTTCCGTAGCCTGCTCCGCTTACCTGTGTACTCATGGTAATCAATGGCTGGTCCTGTTCTGCAGCCGGGCTGCTGATCCATTTTTTAACACGGAAATTTTTATAAAAGTCTTTTGCTGCCGCTTCTCCGTTTTCATCAATTCCGATCAGATACTCCAGAGTAGTTGCCCAGCCTTCGTCCATGAAGGCATATCTCGTTTCATTGATTCCCATGTAGAAGGGGAAATAGGTATGGGCAATCTCATGGTCTGCCGTCAGTCTTGCATCCTGAAGGTTGTCCGGAATACTGCTATCGTTAATCATCATCGGATATTCCATATCTGCAAATCCCTGGATGGCCGTCATTACATTATAAGGATACTCTACCCCCGGCCAGTTTTTGGAAAACCAATCCAGATTGTAGCGCATCCAATCCACGTAGTGTTCAAAGTCTTTTGCTCCTGCCTTGTATCCCGCCTGTACACTGACTCTTTTGCTTTTTAGTTGTACACTGGCCGCATCCCACACATAATGATTACTCAGGGCAAAACAGAAATCCGTGATGTGATTAGCCTTAAATTTCCAAACATTCCATTTATTCTGCCGGGTTACTTTCCCGGATTTCATTTCCTGCTCCGAAGCAATATGCATTACCTGATCACTTTTCAATGAAGCTTTATATCTTTTTAAATATTCCAGCTGAAGTACAGCTTCAGGATTCAGAAATTCTCCCGTTGCCCAGACCACATAGTTTTTGGGTGCCGTAATGGCAAAACTATAATCATTAAAGTCATTATAAAACTCCTGCCTGTCTGAGTGCGGCAGCATATCCCATCCGTTGTAGTCATCATAAACGGAAATCCTCGGGAAGGAGTAAGCCACATAAAACGTTTCAGGATCAATCTGCCCTTCCCTTCCACTCTGTACAGAAAGCGGGTACTCCCACTCTATTTTTACTTCAGTTTTGGTTTTTGATTGTATAACTGATTTTAACTTCACTTTTTCTACAGTACTCCAATCATCACTATTGATATCGTATTTCTCTCCATTGACAATGAATGATTTGATGGTCAGCCCGGAGGAAAGGAAATCTTTGGAAACGAAGCCTGATCTTGGAGATTGTGGCTTGTGAAGATTATTCACAAAACGAATAGCCAACTCATCAAGGTCGTCCGGACTGTTGTTGGTATATATGATTGTTTCTTTTCCGGAGACTATCTTTGTAGCAGCATCCACTTTTACCTCAACATTATATACTCCTTTATTTTGCCAATAGTTTTTGCCGGGAGCACCCGAAGCATCACGGGTTCCTTTTTCAAAGGCTTTTTTGATGTTTCTCGGCATATATAATTCCTGGGCAGAAAAATGCAATAGCGAAGCTACCAACATTATTCCGGAAAAAATTCTCTTCATAATAACGATCTTTTTAAGATTGGTATCAAAAATAACGAAAATGTAACATAAAGCAGTTATTTATACCCTAACAACATTTTATAAAAATTGATTTTTCACGTAAAATATTTTACACGAAACAACTATAAGTAAACAATCCACTCCTTAAAGGACTTGGGCTGAAATTGTTTTTCAAACAATTATTTTTTTTAAAGGGAAAGAGTTACAATTACAGGAAAATGATCGGAAGGATAAAGCAGGTTTTCCCTCCTGTCATTGATATGCCTGTGGGATTTTATGGTAAAGCCTTTGGTAAAGATATAATCGATTCTTTCTTTAGGTACTTCATTTACATTAAATGCCGTAAAGGTCCCAACCGGCCCGTAATGTTTTTTTTCCGAATGATAGAAAGTATCTTTCATTTCCCGGGAAAGAATTTTTATGGGCTCCGTATCATCTGTTAAATTAAAATCCCCGCTTAGCGTTACCGGAAGATTTTTCGGATTGAGCTCTTTTATCTTTTTCAGAAGAAGTTCCGATGATTTAACCCTTGCCACATTCCCAACATGATCAAAATGAAGATTCATGGCCAGGAATTCTTTTTTTGACTTTTTATCTTTAAAAACAGCATACGTACAGATCCTGTTCAGGGCAGCATCCCATCCTCTGGAAGGTTTTTCTGGAGTTTCAGAAAGCCAGAATGTTCCTGATTTCAGCACTTCAAGTCTATTCATATCATAAAAAATGGCTGAAAACTCACCTTTTTCTTTACCATCATCCCTGCCTACTCCTATGTAATCATAATTCTTCAATCCGCTTTTGATGTCTTTCATCTGGTCCGGAAGTGCTTCCTGTACTCCAAAATAATCAGGATGGTAATACATCAATAAATCAGCAACCTCCTGCTTTCTTTCCGGCCATGCGTTTTCTTTGTCTGACGCAACATTAAGCCTGATATTAAAACTCATTACAGTAAAATCCTGTGAAAACCCTAATACATATAGCATCAGGAATACAATTGAAAATCTAAAATTCATATGCTGGTTATTTAACTTGTCTACAAAAATAAGGCTTCTCCACTATAGAGAAGCCCTGGAAATATCATGATATTATTAATTATTCCGTCAGGATATTTATTACTCTTTTGTAAACGTAAAATTCTTTCCGTTTTCCGTGAGGGTAATTGTTTTTTTGTCTTTACTGAATACAATATCAATATCCGCCAGATCAAAAGTAAATTTATTATTCCCCTGGTATTCAAGAGGGAATTCCTGCTGCCCATCTACCATTCCAAAGAGCTCACCGCTTTTTTCAATAAATTTGATCCTGAGTGAAATCTTTTTATCTCCATATGTTCCTGTAAAATCTTTTGCATTGATCTTTTCCATAGGTTTAGCACCGGAAGATGACCAGGTATTGTTTTTCGCATTAATATCCGGAATCATAGAGTCCGGATCCAGTTTCACCTCATCAATTTCTTTATTGGAATTTACCTTAAAAGTCCATTCCGTATTTCTTTTCCATACTTCAACAGGTATTTTTACGGTTTGGGATGTTCCATCTTTAAATTTCAGACTGACTATAGTTGGCATAGGTAACTGTCCCAGGTTTTCAACGGTAATCTGGGCCCCGTTTTTAAAATCTCCACTGATGTATTTTACGTTTTTGATACCCTGATCAATTTTCCATTTATTAAAAAACCATCCTCTCCAGAACCAATTCAACTCTTCTCCTGAAACGTTTTCCATCGTATGGAAAAAATCCCATGGAGTAGGATGTTTAAAAGCCCAACGGTTAATATACGCCCTGAAAGCCTTATCAAACTTTTCAGGTCCAAGGATTGATTCCCTCAAAATGGATAATCCTGCGCCGGGTTTATAGTAGGCTAAAGAAGCAATATTTCTTTCTCTCATATTATCCGGTCCTACCATAATAGGCTCCAGATCATCACTCATTAAAAAGCTTCCTGACCGGGCCATATTTTTCTTGATATGATATTCCCCTTTATTAAAAGCTTCCGTTGAAATTTCATTGATAAAGGTATTAAAGCCTTCATCCATCCAGGCAAATAACCTTTCATTGGATCCTACAATCATAGGGAACCAATTGTGCCCGAACTCATGATCTGTAACACCCCAAAGGTCGCCTCCTTTTGAATCCATATGGCAGAAAACAATGCCCGGATATTCCATTCCACCTTCATTTCCTGCCACATTGGTGGCTGCCGGATAAGTATATTCATACCACTTTTGGGAATAATGCTCTATAGCTGCTTTGGTATATTCTGTAGATCTGCCCCATGCTTTTTCACCGGCACTTTCAGCAGGATAGGCAGAAATTGCCAAGGATTTCTTACCGCTAGGCAGGTTAATTCTTGCAGCGTCTAGTATAAATGCAGCAGAAGATGCCCATGCAAAATCCCTTGCCTGCACAATTTTAAATTTCCATGTTTTTGTTCCGGAAGCTTTATTCTGATTTATTGCAGACTCAGGGCGTATGACAACTGTTTTATCACTGTTTCTGGCCTGGTTCCACCTGTTGATCTCTTCTTTGCTGTATACTTCTTTCTCATTCAGGAGCTCGCCCGATGCCACTACATAGTGATTAGCTGGCACCGTAATATTGGCTGTAATATTTCCATATTCCAGATAGAATTCAGAGGCTCCGAGATAAGGCAAAGTGTTCCATCCCATTACATCATCATAGACACACATTCTCGGATACCATTGTGCCATGGTAAAAATTTTGCCATTTTTAGTTTCCTGCACTCCCATTCTGTCTGAGCCATATTCAGGAGAAATAAAAGAATATTCAATAGCAATCTTTGCCACACCTCCTTTAGCTTTAAGTTCTTTGGGAAGATCAATCTGCATTCTTGTATCTGTAACAGTGTATTTCACTTCTTTACCGTCAAGTCTCACAGACTTTATCGTATATCCTCCCTGAAGTTGTTCTCCATGCGCCCCGTTCCGGCTTCCTGAAAGTGGAACAACCGCATTTCCACGGGAATCATTTGCAAATAAATTCTGATCCAATTGCAGCCATAGAAAGCTTAGCTTATCTGGACTGTTATTGGTATAAGTAATTTCAGCGGTTCCTGCAATTTCTTTTTTATTTTCATCCAGGCTTACATTCAAATGATAATCTGCCGAATTCTGCCAATAGGCATGCCCCGGCTGTCCGCTCGCAGATCGGGTTTCTGTACCTGTCTGAGGATAAAAAAAATGGCTTAAAAGCCTCAACATAATCATATTTCGGCATTTCCTGCGCATAAGCAGATTCTGAAAAAAAGAACAATGCAACAGTAGAAATGAGGATGGGAAGTTTACAATTCATTTGAAAAAAATTAATATCCAATACATAGGTAAAAAAAATCTCCCGGAATTGTGGCAATTCCGGGAGATTTTTTCTGTAAATTTTAATTAATTTGACTTCTTTGCCTTAATCATAGCTTCCAAAGCATCCCACATTTCACCTGGAATCGCCTCAAGCATGTTAAATTCGCCTGCTCCCTGAAGCCATTCGCCTCCATCAATAGTCACTACTTCACCGTTCATATAGGCGGAATAATCTGAAACCAGATAAGCGGCTAAATTGGCCAGTTCCTGATGTTCTCCCACCCTTCTTAGCGGAACTTTCTTTTTCATATCGAATTTTTCCTGAAGATCCCCCGGAAGAAGCCTATCCCAGGCTCCTTTGGTAGGGAAAGGCCCCGGAGCAATAGCATTAAAACGGATTCCGTATTTTGCCCATTCTACAGCCAGTGACCTGGTCATTGCCAGGACTCCCGCTTTTGCACATGCTGATGGGACCACATAAGCAGAACCCGTCCAGGAATAGGTCGTTACAATATTGAGGACAGTTCCCGGGGTTTTGGATTCTATCCAATGCTTACCTATGGACAGTGTACAGTTTTTAGTTCCTTTTAATACAATATCCAGGATAGAATCAAACGCGGAATGTGTCAATTTTTCTGTGGGGGAAATAAAGTTCCCTGCAGCATTATTCAGAAGGATATCAATTTTACCAAACTCTTTTAGGGTGGCATCTTTCATTGCTTCTACCTCATCCCAGTTTCTTACATCGCAGGCAACACAAAGAACTTTACCTCCTGTTTCATCTTCCAGCTCTTTTGCTGTTGCCTGAAGTTTTTCAAGATTCCTGGAAGTGATCACCACATTAGCTCCCAATTCAAGAAAATATTTAGTCATTGCTTTTCCAAGACCGCTTCCGCCTCCCGTTACAATAGCCACTTTATCTTTTAGCGCGCCTTCACGCAGCATGGGTTGTGTATATAGACTCATAAAATATTTTTTTCTTAAAAAATAATAAATATTACCACGCAAAGTTTTAAAATACCCTGATAAATAATGTTATAAATAATTATTCTTTACGCCAGCGGGAAAATAATATCTGCTGCACAAAAACAGCCCGGTGATTGGTCACCGGGCTGTTTTTAATTTGTTTAAAAAAATAACAATCAGGAAACGACTACTCCTTTGAAGGAAAGCGTTTTAGGTGTTTTACTGTCACTTGTAGTAACACTAACTGTTTTCATAAACTGACCTTTGGCTGCTGCATTATAGCTTGCTTCCACGAAACCTTTTTTCCCTGGAAGAATTGGGGTTTTTGTATAATCTGCTGTTGTACATCCGCATGACGGTGACACATTTTCTATGACAATTGGTTTGGAAGAAGTATTGGTAAATTCAAATCTGATTAATTTAGGTTTCCCTTGCGGAATATTTCCCACATCAATAGATTCTGATTTCCATTTGATAGCATCCGCCATTATTTTTACCACAGAAGTATTTTCAACAGGAAATACACCGGCATAAAAAGAAGAACAGGCTAACACTGCTAAAAGAGCTGTAATTTTTTAATTTTTTCATGAGTACAAATTTTTTTGTTAATAGTTAAAAAAAGGAAATGATGATTATCTTTTTGATATAACAAATATAAAATTGATTCCGTATCCGGCTTGTTAACCGCTATCAAACATTTGTTAATAAGTTGTTAATGACCAAAGATAAATAGATAATTTTGGATAATATTGCTTCTATAAATGGAGATTAAAAAACTCAATATTATTATAACGCTTGGATTTGTCGCTATCATCGGAATTTTGATAGCACAACTTTTGTGGACCCGCCAGGCCTATAATCTGGAAGATAAGAAATTTAACCAAACCGTTAATATTGCTTTGCTGGAAGTAGCGGAAAAGCTTTCAGGAGGTAAGACTTCTTTTACAGAAAGTCCTGTACAGAATATTTCCAATGACTATTATGTTGTCAATATTAATAATGATTTCCATCCTGCCGTACTTGAGCATTATCTGAAAACAGAATTCACCCGCTTTCAGATTAATACCAACTATGTGTATGCATTATATAATTGCCATAGTGACAGGATGATCTATGGGAAATATATTTCCAGTCATCAGAAAAATTCAGGTAATAAGACCATTCAGTTTCCCAAACATAAAAATCTGGTTTATTATTTTTCCATACGTTTCCCGGATAAAGCCACCTACCTGATAAGCTCATTACGGTTCTGGTATTTGCTTACATTCGCCCTGATCATTATTCTTCTTGTCTATGTGTACTCTATATATACGATCATCCAGCAGAAAAAATTCTCAGAACTTCAACGGGACTTTATCAATAATATGACCCATGAATTCAAGACTCCCCTTTCTTCCATTCTTTTGGCTTCGGAAGCCCTGACAAAACAGGAACTAATAAAGGAGAATCCCAGACTCCAGACTTATACATCCATTATTACCGATCAAAGCTATAAACTGAATCATCATATTGAAAAAATATTAAATATTGCTAAAAATGATGCTTCAGGACTTTCATTAAAGTTCCAAAAGATCACTCTGTTACCATTCATTACGGAAATTGCTGACACAATAAAGCATAAGAATGAAAATCTTACGATCCGGATAGAAGTCGGAGACACGGTTTCTGTCATTGCTGATGAATTTCATTTTACCAATATCATTTACAATATCCTGGATAATTCCATTAAATACTGTGATACAGCACCTCATATTATTATTTCCGCCTTTAAGGATTCAAAAGGCTTATATTTAAAGTTTAAAGATAACGGAATCGGTATACCTCCTAAAAATATTCCTCATATTTTTGATAAATTTTACAGAGTACCTACCACAAAAAGTGATGAGGTAAACGGCTTTGGATTAGGGCTGTTTTATGTAAAAAAGGTAGTTCAGCAGCACAACTGGAAAATTTCAGTGGAAAACAACGCTGATAAGGGAATAACCATTAGCCTGTTTGTACCATTTTAAATGTTTAAATTAGTAATGGAGAAATCAAAAATCTTATATGCAGAAGACGACAAAACAATAGCCTTCCTTATTCAGGACAGCCTGGAAAGCTATTATGAAATTTTCTGCTATCCTGATGGCAAATCTGCCCTTGAAGCATTCAATAGCGAAAGCTTTGACATTTGTCTTCTGGACATTATGATGCCAGAGATCAACGGATTTGAACTGGCACAATACATCCGGGAAAAAAATGCGGAAATCCCTATTATATTTATTTCTGCAAAGGCTTTGAAGGAAGACAGGATCAAGGGCTTAAAGATTGGTGCGGATGATTATCTGGTAAAACCTTTCAGCATCGAAGAGCTGATCCTGAAAATTGAAGTTTTCTTAAAACGTTCAAAGAAAACAATTCTCCACCCTTCCCAATATAAAGTCGGAAAATATGACTTTGACCCTCAGAATTATACTTTACAGGATTCTTCCGGCACCATTACCCTTACCCAAAGAGAGTCTGAACTGCTTCTATACTTTATCCTTCATAAAAATACGGTAGTAAAAAGGCAGGATATTTTAAAAGCGATCTGGGGAGATGACGATTATTTTATGGGAAGAAGCCTGGATGTTTTCATTTCAAGGCTGAGAAAAGTTTTTGTGAATGAAGAAAACATAGTCATCGAAAACCTGCATGGAATTGGTTTCAGATTTTCCGAGCGATAGTTTGCATAAATTGAAACAAGAATGGATTATTATTTTATTTTTTAATTAATTTTATCATTTAATAATCTACTTTTCATGAAAAATCCCGGAATTATTATTCTCCTTTCATTTGTGTTTTTTACCCCGACCTTGAAAGCACAAAAATCCGAAAAACTTTACCAATATGTAAATCCATTCATAGGAACCGAGAAAATGGGGCATACATATCCGGGAGCCACTACTCCTTTTGGGGCCGTACAGCTTAGCCCGGAAACAGATACCATTTCTTATGAACTGAATGGCAAATATAATGGAGAAGTTTATAAATACTGTGCAGGCTACCGCTATGAAGACAAAACCATTACAGGTTTTAGCTCTACACACTTCAGCGGTACGGGACACTCTGATCTGGGAGATTTTCTGATCATGCCCACTACCGGATCACTTCAATTGAATCCCGGAACTGCTTCAAATCCTGAAAAGGGATACAGAAGCCGGTTTTCCCATCAAAACGAAAAGGCTGAAGCCGGCTATTACAAAGTAAAACTGGATGATTATAATATCCTCGCAGAACTCACCGCAACCCCACGGGTGGGAATCCATCGTTATACTTTCCCAAAGTCTGACCAATCTCATATTATCCTCGATCTGATGGCAGGAATTTATAATTATGACGGTAAAAATGTATGGACTTACGCTCGTGTGGAAGATGAAAATACCATTACAGGATACCGCCAGACCAATGGTTGGGCAAGAACCAGAACGGTTTATTTTGCCATGAAATTCTCAAAACCATTCAAATCATACGGGCAAAAAAACTATGATGAGAAACAAGTATACAAGGGTTTTTGGCGAAAATTCGATCAGACTAAAAACTTTCCTGAAATCGCAGGCAGGAACCTGAAAATGTATTTTGATTTCGACACTCAGGAAAATGAAACCATCGAAATCAAACTGGCCATTTCTCCCGTAAGCCAGGCCAATGCATTGGAAAACCTTGAAAAGGAAGCCGGAAATTTATCCTTTGATCAGATCAAGGCCAAAACTCAGGAAAGCTGGAATAAAGAATTAAATAAAATTGTGATCCAAGGATCAGAAACTGAAAAAATCAATTTCTATACAGCCATGTACCATACCTTCATTAATCCTACCATTTACATGGATGTGAATGGAGAATACAAAGGTTTAGATCAAAATACTCACAAAGCAGAGGGATTCACCCATTATACCACTTTCTCATTGTGGGATACTTATCGTGCTCTTCATCCCTTCTTTAACATTATCCAGCCTCAACGGAACAATGATATGGTAAAGTCTATGATGGCTCACTACAATCAGTTTTCCATGAAAATGCTGCCCATCTGGTCTCATTATGCCAACGATAACTGGTGCATGAGTGGTTATCATAGTGTAAGCGTAGTAGCAGATGCTATTATCAAAGGAAATTATAACGGCGACCCTAAAGAAGCGCTGAAAGCTTGTGTGGAAACAGCAAACAAAAGAAGTTATGAAGGGATCGGGCAATATATTGATTTAGGCTATATCCCTGCTGAAAAAAATGGAACTTCAGTCTCCAATACCCTGGAATATGCCTATGATGACTGGGCGATTGCCCAATTGGCAAAACATCTGGGAGAAACTGAAATTTATAATCAATTTATCAGGCGTTCTGAAAACTGGAAAAATAATTTTGATCCGTCAATCGGATTTATGAGGCCCCGTTTATCTGACGGAAGCTTCAAGAAAGATTTTGATGTACTAAGCACCCATGGACAGGGCTTTATTGAAGGAAATTCATGGAATTACAGCTTCTTCGTTCCCCACAACCCTGATGAACTGATCAAAATGATGGGAGGAAAGAAAAAATTGGCTTCCAAACTGGATGAATTATTTACAATGCATCTCCCTGATGAATTCTTTGCAGATACGGAAGATATTACAAGAGAAGGAATTATCGGAGGATATGTTCACGGAAACGAACCGGCCCATCACGTAGCATATCTCTATAATTGGGCCGGGCAGCCCTGGAAAACACAGGCACAGATACGTCATATTTTAGAGATGCAGTATAAGGCTACACCGGACGGATTGGGAGGAAATGATGACACGGGTCAGATGAGCGCATGGTATATTCTGAGCTCTCTTGGTTTTTATCCTGTTGCTCCGGGTTCTGATCAATACGCCATCGGCAGTCCTGCTGTAGACTATGCTATTCTGAATTTAGAAAATGGAAAAACCTTTGAAATCGAAGCGATCAATCAAGGTCTAAAGAATGTATATGTTCAGAAGGTTCTTTTGAATGGAAGAGCAATCAAAAGTTTTACACTGAAACATTCTGAGATTATGAATGGAGGGAAGCTAACGTTTTACATGGGAAATAAAGCGAAAAGATTTTAGATTGAAAAATTTGTTTCAACCAGAGGAAAGTATCTATTTCTTTCCATTGCCAGGTTTTGGCTAAAGCCGATGAATATTTTCACATTAAAAAAGCGGGCTAAAGCCCGCTTCTGTTGATTTTATATTTTCTTAATCTCTTGTTTCAAAAAGCAAACGCTCACCGAATTTTTCATCTGCAATTTTACCATTATCATACACAAGATGTCCGTTTACAAAGGTATGGGTTACTTTAGAATGGAAATTCATTCCTTCCAACGGGCTCCATCCGCATTTATACAGTAAAT
The DNA here is from genome assembly GCF_000738495.1 of Chryseobacterium sp. P1-3. Classification (NCBI taxonomy): domain Bacteria; kingdom Pseudomonadati; phylum Bacteroidota; class Flavobacteriia; order Flavobacteriales; family Weeksellaceae; genus Chryseobacterium; species Chryseobacterium sp. P1-3. Next base: position 31,888 of record NZ_JPEQ01000006.1, on the reverse strand, counting down.
TATCTTTAGCTACCGTCCAATCAGCGTTAAGGTCTACCAATACAAGATCTGCCTTGTAACCTTCTCTTACGAAGCCTCTTTTTTCCACCCTGAACAGGATAGCCGGATTATGGCACATCTTTTCAACAATTTTCTCAAGAGAAATTTTCCCGTTTTTATAGTTTTCCAGCATCACGACCAGTGAGTGCTGTACCAAAGGAGCTCCTGACGGGCATTTTGTATAAACGTTATTTTTCTCTTCCGCAGTATGAGGAGCGTGATCCGTAGCAATTACATCAATTCTGTCATCCAGCAACGCTTCCCAAAGGCTGTCCTTGTCTTTCTGGGTTTTTACTGCCGGGTTCCATTTGATGAGGCCTCCTTTCGTTTCATAATCTTCGTTGGTAAAAGTCAGATGATGTACACATACTTCAGCCGTAATTTTTTTATCTTGTAAAGGAATATCATTTCTGAAAAGTTCCATTTCCTTAGCTGTAGAAAGGTGGAATACATGAAGTCTTGCACCTGTTTTTTTTGCTAGTTCTATAGCTTTTGATGAAGACTTATAGCACGCTTCTTCACTTCGGATCAGATGATGAAACTTAACCGGAATATCTTCCCCATATTCATTGATGTACTTTTGGGTATTAGCCTTAATAGTGGCTTCATCCTCACAATGCACAGCAATCAGCATTTTGGTATTGCTGAAGATATTTTCAAGCGTTGCCGGGTTATCTACCAGCATATTTCCTGTGGATGAGCCCAGAAACAATTTTATGCCGGGAACATTTCTTGGATTTGTTTTTAAAACCTCTTCCAGGTTATCATTGGTTCCTCCCATCATAAAGCCATAATTCGCATAAGCTTTCCGAGATGCAATTTCGTATTTATCTGCCAATAATTCCTGAGTAACGGCATTAGGTACCGTATTGGGCTGATCAATAAAACTTGTAATTCCTCCTGCAATGGCAGCTCGTGATTCACTTTCAATATCGCCCTTGTGGGTTAATCCCGGCTCACGGAAATGTACCTGATCATCAATTACACCGGGAAGAAGATATTTTCCTGAACCGTCAATAATCTGATCAGCATCTTCAGAAATACCGGAACCTATTTTAGAAATCAGGTCATTTTCTATTAAGACATCGCTTTCAAAGACCTGCCCTTCGTTTACGATATGTACATTTTTGATAAGGATTTTCATTTTTTACGTAGAAATTAGATTTAGATTACGGAAGCCGGCTACCAATTTACAGTTAAAATGACATACTCATTTCTAACCATCAATATCCGGTTTTTATAAAAAACAAAATTAAGGTTTATGAATGAATTTTATGGTCACTCCTGAAAAATCAATTTCTAAATATTTACATTTGCATAAAATTTCACATTTTGAAAAAACTTCTCAACGAGACTATTATATATGGAATTGGGGCAATCATGCCAAGAGTCATCTTATTCATACTCAACCCCTTATATATTAACCAGATTGAAAATACAGAATTTGCTAAATTTTCCAATCTTTATGCACTGATTTCTTTTGTCAACATTATGTTGTCATTCGGATTTGAAACAGCGTTCTTCCGTTTCTCAGCGGAAAAAGAAAACGAAAAGAAAACATTCAACACATCTTTTTGGTTTTTGTTCGGACTGTCTACCTTTTTCTTATTAGGTTGTTTACTTTTCAGCCAGTCAATTGCCGATACTCTGGAGTATTCTTCCAATCCGGAATACATCCGTTGGTTTGCATGGATTGCTTTCTTTGATAATCTATGTGTCATTCCTTTTGCATGGCTGAGATATAACAATAAACCTATAAAATATTCCCTGGTACGGGTTTTACAATCTTTTTTCCAAACTATTATTACAATTGCCTTATTCCTGTATATTCCTTTCAGTGTATCACAGGACTTCGGTTTGAAGGAGAAGGTTTCATTTCCTTTTTACAGTAACCTTGCAGCCAGCTTCTTGGGTTTTGTCTTGCTTCTGCCGGTTGTTTTCAAAGTACAGTTTCAATTCTCGGCAGATCTTTTCAGGAAAATGATCAGATATTCATGGCCGGTTATGATTGCCGGTCTGGCTTTTATGTTTAATGAAAATTTTGACAAGGCTATCCAGATTTATTATATTCCGGGAGAAGATGCCGGAGCTTATGGCGGATGTTATAAATTGGCCGTTTTAATGACTTTATTTGTTACAGCATACAGAATGGGTATTGAGCCGTTTTTCTTCAAACAGATGAATAATGACAATGCTAAAAACACCTATGCAAAAGTAACAGAATATTTCACGTTCTTTGCCTCTACAGTTGCAATGGGGATCATAGCCAATATTTCCTGGCTGAAACAGATCCTGATCCCGAACAGTTCTTATTGGACTGCTATTGATATCATCCCTATTATTGTGATTGCCAATCTTTGTTTTGGTATTTATTATAATTTTTCAACGTGGTATAAAGTGACTGACAGGACTAAAGTAGGAACGGTAATTTCCTGGCTGGGGGCTGGACTTACGATTGCCTTAAACCTCATATTTCTTAAAAAATACGGGTTTATGGTTTCAGCCTGGGTAACTTTTATCGCCTACTTTGTTATGATGATCACCTCTTACCTGCTTGGTCAGAAATATTACCCCATTCCTTACCGTATCAGAAAAATGACAATATTCCTGGGACTTTTGATGGCTTTCAGTTTTGCCATCGTTTATTTCTTTGACTATAATTTCTGGATCGGGAACCTGCTGTTTATCCTGTATGCCGGGACTCTCATTTATACGGAAAAAGATATGTTATTATCAAAAGTGAGAAAAAGTTAACTTTGGTCTCTATTTTGATAACTAAGCTTACAATATAACAGATTTGTTAAAGACAAACCTTAAAAATATTTTAATGAGTATCTTTAACAAAAATATAAATAACATTTAAACAAAAACTACTTATACATCATCTATGAAAATTATTGTTCCGATGGCTGGACGCGGCTCCAGATTACGTCCACATACTCTGACCGTTCCAAAACCTCTTATCCCAATTGCCGGAAAACCTATCGTACAAAGACTGGTGGAAGATATAGCGAAAGTGGCAGGGGAAAAAATTGAAGAAGTAGCTTTTATCATCGGAGACTTTGGCCCTGAGATCGAAAAATCCCTTATTCAGATTGCTGAGAAACTGGGAGCAAAAGGAAGTATTTATTATCAGAATGATCCTTTGGGAACTGCCCACGCCATAAAATGTGCTGAAGAATCTATGAAAGGGGATGTTGTAATAGCCTTTGCTGATACACTTTTCCGCGCTGACTTCCAGCTGGACAAAAATTCAGATGGTGTTATCTGGGTAAAAAGTGTGGAGGATCCCTCTGCTTTTGGAGTAGTAAAATTAGACAACTACGGCTTCATTACAGATTTTGTTGAAAAACCTAAAACTTTTGTTTCAGACCTTGCCATCATTGGTATTTATTATTTCAACAGTGCCGAAAAGCTGATGGAGGAAATCAATTATATCATGGAAAATGATATTAAAAACGGAGGTGAATACCAATTGACAACAGCTTTAGAAAATCTTCGGACAAAAGGAGCTAAATTTACTCTTGGAAAAGTAAACGACTGGATGGATTGTGGTAATAAAAATGCCACAGTGGAAACCAATAGTAAAATCCTTGCCTATGAACAAGAAGAGATGGGACAATATCCTGCTTCAGCTGTGATTGAAAACTCGTTAATCATTCCACCGTGTTTTATTGGAGAAAATGTGAAAATCTCTAATTCAAAAGTAGGTCCCGGAGTTTCATTAGGAAATAACACGGTGATTGTAAATTCCAATATAGAGAACTCTTTGATTCAGGAAAATACAAGGATCAATCACGGAAATCTTTCCAACTCAATGATTGGTAATTCTGCACAATACTTTGGAGTAGCAAGGGAAATTTCTTTGGGAGACTATTCAGTTTTAGATTTTCTATCCAAATAAATAAATTTAGAAATTAATTAACTTAAACAAGATATAATCAAACCACACAAAATCTTTTGTGTGGTTTGGCGTTAATATTGCAACGTATTTTTAAAAAGATAAATACATGAAAAACTGGATTCCATTCCTTTTATTGCTTCTTGCCCTTTCGTCATGTAAGACCCGTAATGCCGTTAAAAATGAATCGGCAAATACACGGGACAGCATCACTACAGAAGATAACAGAAATCCCAAAGATGTAAACGAACCGGTAAGAAATAAACTTACTTTTTACGAGCATGTATTGATCAAGCCTAAGTTTGACCAGATTAAGATCGATAGTAAAGTACGGGTCGAAACAGGCAGCTATGTACCTACTCTGGACGCTACCATCTATATTGAAAATGATAAAAAGGTATGGATGAACCTAAGGGCTTTATTCATCAATGCTGCCAGGGGAATTGCAACTCCTGAAGGGATCAAAGGTCAGGATAAGGTAAATAAAACATATATTGACTCGGACTTTGATTACCTTAATAATCTGTTGAACGTTAACTTTATTGATTACAAATCACTGGAGAACATTCTGCTCGGAAGAACTTTTGTAAAGATCAACGATTCACAATTTACATTAACTCAAAATGCCCAGGGATATAAAATGGTTTCCAATACCAGCCAGAAAATCGTTACTGATGAAAAAACCAGGGAGTATAAAATTGCCTTACAGTATGACACTAATTATGACTTATTAACTGTCAATTTGAAGGATGTTTTGTCTGCAGATGAGTTGGAAATCTCTTATAGTGACTGGAATGAATATAACGGAATCCGGCTTCCGAAAAATGTTAAAATAATTATAAAAGGCTCAAAATCGAGTCAAATCTTACTGGAAAATACGAAATTTGACTTTTCGAGGATGGAAACACCTTATTCTGTACCATCCAGTTATAAGAAAATTGAGATTAAATGATTAAAAAATTTAGCTTTTTAATAGGTGTTCTTATATTCGGACTCCATCAGGGGCAACAGAAAAAAGAACAGTTGCAGAAGCAGAATGCCGAACTTAAAAAACAAATTGCACAAATAAATACGGATTTAGCTAAAACCAGAAGCGAATCTAAACTTTCTATAGCCTACCTTACCAGCGTCAATCAAAAATTAATTTTGAGAGAAAAGGTCTATAATAATACTCAAAAAGAAAAGAGATTTATTGAAGATGACATCTACTTACGTCAGCTTGAGATCAACCGGCAAAATAAGGAACTGGCTGTTCTCAGAAAAAATTATGCTGAAGTACTGGTAAATGCTTATAAAAATAAAGGCGTTCAGAATAAAGTGACTTTCATTCTTTCTTCTAAAAATCTGGGGGAAGCTATCCGGAGAGTACAGTATTTAAAACAATATGCTGACTATCAGGATAAAAAAGCAGCTGAAATCACAAATGCCGCCAACCAGATCAAAAAAACAATTGCTCAAAGACAGAATTCTGTAAAAGAGAAAGAAAATCTTTTGTTGACCCAGCAGAAAGACCTGGCAACAATCAATGCAGAAAGAGCGCAGAAAGAACAGCTTGTCGCCGAATTCAAAAAGAACGAATCCAAGCTGACTGCCGAATTAAAGCAGAAACAGGTACAATCCAAAGCTCTCGAAGGGCAGATCAGGGCCATTATTGCTGAAGAAATCAGGATAGCAAAAGCTGAAGAAGAAGCTAGAAAAAAGGCTGAGGCGGAGAAAATACGTTTAGCAAAACTTGCTGCCGAAAGGGAAAAGGCAAGAATTGAGGCAGAAGCTAAAGCAAGAGCAGAGGCATTGGAAAGAGAAAGAAGAATAGCTGAGGCAGAAGCTAAAAGAGCCGCCGAGCTGGCTGCTAAAAGAGCTGAAGAAGAAAGAAAGCGTAATGAAGAAGCAGCAAGAACAGAAGCCAACGCAAGAGATGAAGCCAGAAAATTAGCTGCTAAAAAAGCATCCGATGAGGCTGCCGCAAAAGCTAAAGAAGCAGCTAACAAGTTAGAGGCGGCAAGAGCTGCTGAACTGGCGCTGGCCAAGAGAAAAGAAGAAGACAAAAAAGCGGCGGAATCTAAAGCGATGACCAACTATGGTGTTTCTACAGCATCAGGAAGCAGCTTTGCAGAAAACAGAGGAAGACTTGGTTATCCTGCAGACAGGGCCGGGCAAATTACCCACCGCTTCGGAAGACAGCCACACCCTGTGTTCAAAAATATCACAGAGGAAAATAACGGTATTAAAATTTCCGTACCTTCAGGAACACGTGCAAAATCGGTATATCCCGGGTCTGTATCTTCCGTATTGGCAAATAATGATGGAACGAAAACCGTTATCATTAAACACGGAAGCTATTTTACGATCTATTCCAACTTAGGAAGTGTGAGCGTTTCCAAAGGGCAACAGGTTTCTTCAGGCACTCCGGTAGGAACTGTTGCACAGGATTTCGACGGTGCTTATACGCTTGATTTCCAAGTATGGAACGGAAGTACACCAGTTGATCCATTAGGTTGGATTTCATATTAAAAAAAGCGTAACTTTGCAAAAATTTTAAGAGATGAATACACTAACAATACTTGCCTTATCTTGGCAGCATATCCTGATCGTAGCCATACTTTTGGTATTACTATTTGGAGGAAAGAAAATTCCGGAACTTATGAGAGGGGTAGGTTCAGGAATTAAAGAATTTAAAGATGCGGTAAAGGAAGAAGACAAACCAGGTTCCGAGAATAAAAACGTCTTCTACGAATAACAACAACCCTTCCGGTAACTAAATTCCTTAGAATTAATGAATTTCACTGAGACTGCATGGAAAGTCTTCAATCAATGTATTGAAGACTATCACGTGTCTGATGACGTTAACGCTCTAATTAATAACCCGTTCGAAAAAGATACTTTGGAACGGATTTTGTATGCAAAGAACTGGATTGATACCGTTCAATGGCATCTGGAAGATATTATTAGAGATGAAAATATTGATCCGGTTGAGGCTCTTCAACTGAAGAGAACTATAGATGCTTCCAATCAGAAAAGAACTGATCTGGTAGAATATATAGACAGCTGGTTCCTTAATAAGTTTGAAAATATAACTCCGAAATCTGACGCAAAAATAAATACCGAAACTCCCGCCTGGGCTGTAGACAGACTATCTATTCTTGCATTGAAGGTTTATCATATGTCATTAGAAGCCAATAGAGAATCCGCATCTGAAGAGCACCGAAACAATTGCCAGGCAAAACTGGATGTATTGCTTGCTCAGAAAGAGGACCTATCAACTTCTATAGATCAGTTGCTTACTGATATTGAAAACGGTGACGTTAAGATGAAAGTATACAAACAAATGAAAATGTATAACGATGAAAGTCTTAACCCAATCCTTTATCAAAAAGGGCAACAGAAATGAAAAGACTAGTTTTTTTTGGAGTACTGATACTATTAACATCTTCCTGCGCAACGGAGAAGTTTAACCTTTCCCCGCTGTCTAATAATTTTTATAGTGAAACAAAAGGCTCTGATTCTGACAGAGGCTCAAAGAAGAGTTTTAACATTAACATTAAAGAAAATGTAAACGCTTCTGAAATTTCAAATCTGATTTCAACTTTTCCAAAATTCAAGAATGACGGACTAAACGAAGAGATAACCAGTTTGAAATACAGCCTTCAGAATTATTTATATGCTATCGATGCCAATAATTCTACAGGCAAAAGCAGAGCCCTTAAAAGCTTCGAAAAATCTTATAAAAAAATTCAGAAATCAAGACAGAAACTGGACAAAGATGATGACGAAGTTCTCAACAGATACCTGGTTCGTTTAAAAACCAATGTTTCTGTTATTGAAGATGCTTTACCAGGAAGTTAAAAACTAATTCAACTATCAATGATTAAAATTCAGGCGGAAGCCAATGTTCCTACAGAACACGGCACATTCCGAATGATCGCTTTCTCCGAAAATGAAAACGACTGGATGCCCCACATGGCTATCGTGGCAGAAAATACAGATTTCTCAAAACCAGTCAATGTCCGTTTTCATTCGGAATGCATTACAGGAGAAGTTTTCCATTCAAAAAAATGTGAATGTGGCCAGCAATTAGATGCTGCAATGAAATACATTCATGAAAACGGAGGGATCATTATCTACCTTCGCCAGGAAGGTAGGAATATCGGAATCATCAATAAGCTAAAAGCATACTCGCTACAGGAAAAAGGACTGGACACCGTACAGGCCAACCTTGAATTAGGACTTCCCGCCGATGACAGAAACTTTGGCGTAGCGATTGAAATCCTCAACGTACTGGAAGTGAAAGATATTAACCTTTTGACTAATAACCCTGAAAAGGTAAAGTATGTGGTGGACAGTAATGTTCATCTTAATTCAAGAATACCATTACAGATTCCTGCGAATGAAATAAGTAAAGGCTACCTGCAAACCAAAAAAGATTTCTTTGGACATCTCCTGGATGACAATGACAATTAAATAAATAAAAGCTTCAGATAAAACTGAAGCTTTTTTATTTAAAAAAGTTATCCGGCAATGGATACATTCTTTTATCAGATATTGGTTACGCAAGGAATCATTCAAATCCTGTTGTCTGTTATTCCATTTTTTGTCTACCAATCAAAAGCCCCGGAAGAATTCTCCCGGAGCTTTTTTTAATTATAAAAAACTGAAAAGATATTTCTTACTTTACTTTTGTCGAAGGAACATTAGAATCATTAAGATTATAATATTTCACCACGGCATTATAGTCGTTGTAATCAACAGGAGCTGTTGCACTTTTAGCTGCAGCGGTCTTAATAAGTACAATTCTGAATGTCTGATTATTCAAATAGGTATTTGCTTCCACATTCGTCATTGTATTCTGATCAAAATTCGCACGGGTTGTAATATCTATATTTCCTGCATTGAAAGTATAGTTATAATCCAATTCTCTGCCATTAGTCAGGAAGTAAGTTTTTGGAATAAGCTGCCATTTTGCAGAAAGGTTTGAATTTGAATTTTCGTTTCTATATACAAGAACTACCTGGCTAGATGACGCATCAATACCCTGATGGATAGTCCAGTCAGCATTATTGGCTCCGGTGAAAGTTCCTGTAATGTCTCTCATTGGAGAAGGATTATCCTGTACCACTACATTATCATCACTATTATCACAGCTATAAGATAAAAAAACCAATACCTGCTAGTAATATAAATGGAAGAATTTTTTTCATTTTTATAAAGTTTAGTTATTATTTATATTGCGTATTCAAATCATATACCAAAAATTTCAAAAACGTTGTTTTCGTCATTTTTTTTAATCGTATTTTTGTTCTTATTCAAAAAGTCATGAGGAAACTAATATATACTTCACTCTTTATTGCAGCATTGGTAAGTCCTAAGGTTAAGGCTCAGTACCAACCTAAAAATGCAACTAAAGAAGATTTGAAAAAAGCTCAGCAATGGGTGGATAAAACGTACAAAAATCTTTCTCAGGATGAAAAACTGGGCCAGCTCTTTATCGTGGCGTTGTATACCAACAAGGGTGGAGACTATATCAATCAGGTCAGAAATATTGTGACACAGGATAAAATCGGTGGTTTAATCCTGATGCAGGATGATGCGGCAAGGGAGATCAATCTGGTTAATGAATTCCAGCAAAAGTCCAAAGTCCCTTTAATGATCGGAATGGATGCGGAATGGGGATTATATCAGAGGATTGCAACCGCCCATAAATTTCCATGGGCCATGACATTGGGAGCTATCCAGGATAAAAACCTGGTTTATCAGATGTCTGCAAAAATTGCAGAAGACTGCCACAGAATGGGAATCAATTGGGATTTCGCTCCGGTAGTTGATGTGAATACCAATCCGAATAATCCTATTATCGGGAACAGAAGTTTTGGATCTGAGGTATCCAACGTCATCAGCTCTGCCCTCTCCTATTCTAATGGCCTTCAGGACAACAATATACTGGCGGCTATTAAACATTTTCCCGGTCATGGTGATACCAGTACGGATTCTCACCTTGATCTTCCGGTAGTTTCTCATTCTCTGGACAGGCTTGAAGCAGTAGAACTTGCTCCTTTTAAGGAATTAATGGATAAGGGAATCGGAGGTGTAATGGTGGCGCATTTATATGTACCAAGTTTAGAATCAGGAAAAGGAATTCCGGCTTCTGTTTCTAAAAACATCATTACAGGAGTATTGAAAGATAAATTGGGATATAAGGGTTTAATTATTACGGATGCATTGAATATGGGAGCCGTAGCCAATAAGTATAAACCGGGTGAGCTGGATGCAATGGCATTTAAAGCAGGAAATGATATTATGCTGTTCTCACAAGGGGTTTCCGAAGGAAAAAAATTAATTCAAAAAGCAATTGACAAGGGAGAAATTCCTCAATCCAGAGTGGAGGAAAGTGTCAAGAAAATACTTTTAACCAAATATTTTCTGGGGCTTACCCAGTACACCCCGAAAAATCCGGAAAATATCAATGCCGACCTTAATAATGATTCTCATAAGGCATTAGTTCAAAATTTATATTCCAACGCCTTAACTTTATTAAAGGATGATAAAAAACTGCTTCCCATCACCGGAAAACAGGTATACTATATTCCTTTGGAGGAAGCTCCGTACCAGACTTTTGCCAATAGATTGGGTACCAACGTCATCATTAAAAAAGCCGCTGAGATCAATACAATTCCCGCAGGATCTACCGTGATTGTTGGTTTCCATAAGGATAATTCAACGGCTTACAAGCCTTATAAGATATCAACGGAGTCAAAAAAAGTCCTTGCTGATCTTACTAAAAATCAAAATGTGATTCTTACTGTGTTTGGAAGCGCTTATGCTTTAAAGGATATTGATATTTCAAATGTTTCAACAGTGCTTGTAGCCTATGAAAACAATGATGATTCAATGAACGCCACAGCTGATGCATTAAACGGAAAAACAAAAATATGGGGTAAGCTTCCTGTACTGGTAAACGACCAGTTAAAAGCAGGTATGGGAATAGATTTTACCCCTGCCTTATAACAACATCAAAACAACAATAATCTAATGAAAATAGGCATACTTTGCTATCCTACCTACGGAGGAAGCGGAATTGTAGCAACAGAGCTGGGAATGTCCCTTGCCAATAAAGGATATGAAGTACACTTTATAAGCTCTGCACTTCCTGCAAGATTAGACATTACGAATCCTAATATTTTCTTTCACCGGGTGAATGTTCAGACTTATCCGCTTTTCCAGTATCAACCTTATGATATTGCGTTAAGCTCAATGATATACCGGGTTGTCAACCTTTATAAACTGGATCTGCTTCATGCCCATTATGCTATCCCTTATGCATATGCAGCATTTACAGCTAAACAGATGCTTCAGGAGGATCATAATGACATACCGCTTGTAACCACCCTTCATGGAACAGATATTACCCTTGTGGGGCAACATCCGAGTTATAAGCATGCAGTAGAGTTTTCCATCAACAAATCGGATGCTATCACCTCAGTTTCTGAAAGTCTGAAAAAAGATACTCTTCAGTTTTTCAATATCAAAAAGGAAATCCAGGTGATTACCAATTTTATTGACAATTCTGAATTTGATGACTGCTCTGAATGCCAGAGAACCCAGTTTGCGAATCCTGATGAGAAAATATTGATCCATGTGTCTAATCTCCGTCCTGTAAAACGAGTGGACGAAGTTCTGCAGATTTTTAAAAACGTAGAGAAGAAAGTAAAATCAAAACTGATTATCATCGGAGAGGGTCCTGATATGGAAAAGGTGAATCAGTTCCTGGAAGAAAATCCGGATCTTATTTCCAAAATCCGTCTTTTAGGAAAAGTAAATGATCTTTATAAGATTCTTCAGCTTTCGGATGTATTTCTGCTTCCTTCAGAGCAGGAAAGTTTCGGTTTGGCAGCCCTTGAAGCTATGGCGGCCTATACTCCGGTCATCAGCTCCAATGCAGGCGGGATTCCGGAAGTAAATATACAGGGGGAAACAGGATTTTTAGCAGAAATCGGAAATGTGGAAGCTATGAGTAACTACACCATTAAATTGTTGAGCAACGAAGAGCTTTTAACCAAAATGAAGCAAAACGCGAAAGATCAGGCGGTAAAATTCGATTTGAAAAACATTCTTCCTATCTATGAAAAAATGTATAGGACAACGATAGAAAATTTTAAGAAAGAGCTGACGAAAGTATAATATTTCTTTATATTTACCGTCACACTTATGACGGAAAAATTGCTTCAATATCTTTGGAACTATAAGGTTTTCAAACATTTTGACTTCAAGGATATTGAAGGCAATTCTGTTGAGATCATCCATTTCGGAAAATGGAATAAAAATGCAGGACCGGATTTTCTGGATGCCAAAATCAAATTCAATGGCCTTATCCTTGCCGGAAATATAGAGCTGCACGTGCGGTCTTCCGACTGGATTTTCCATAACCATTCCCGGGATCCAAATTACCAGAATATTATTCTGCATGTTGTTTTCGAACATGATTTGGAAATCAACGAACTTACCGGCAGGAATGTTCCTGCTCTTGAACTGAAAAATTATATTGATGAAAGCATACTGTGGAAGTATGAAAAGCTTTTACCGCAAAATCAGTTCATTGCCTGCGAAAATATTTTTGATAATACAAAAATCCCTATCAATTTCCATGAAGAGAATATTCTGAAAAAGCTGGATGAAAAATCGTTGGAGCTTGAAGAGCAGCTCATTGTGCATAAAAATAATTTTGAAGCCGTTTTATTTCACAGTTTTGCCTACTCTTTCGGCTTAAAAGTAAATGCCTTTATTTTCAGACAGATCGCAGAAAGTGTCGATTACAGTATCATCAATAAAATCCGGCTGAACCCTTTACAACTGGAAGCGTTATTTTTCGGTATTGCCGGATGGCTGAATATTCCTCAGGACGGGCAAATGAAAATATGGAAGAGGGAATTTGAATTTATTAAGGCAAAATTCAATATTGCAGACCTTCAGTTTTATCCTAAATTTTTAAGGTTAAGACCGCCTAATTTTCCAACAATTCGTCTATCTCAACTGGCTGACCTTTATAGCCGGCACCAAAATTTATTTTCAAAAATAATCCATGCACATCATACCGATGAATGGTATAGCATTTTTAAGTCTGTAAAAGCTTCGGAGTATTGGGATTATCATTTTAATTTCGGGACCCTGTCAAAAGCTCAGCCTAAAATATTAAGCCGGGATTTTATTGATCTTCTGATTTTAAACACAGTTCTTCCTTTAAAATATGCTTACCACAGATATCATCGTGAAGAAATTACTGACGAGATCATGGAATTTTATGAGCAAATTTCTGCAGAAAAAAAATTCAGTCGTCACAGGCTGGAAAAATCTGGGAATACATGTAAATAACGCTTTAGAAAGTCAGAGCCTGATTTATCATCATAAAAATGCCTGTGAAGAAAAAAAATTGCTTAACTTGCAGTATTGGATTTAAACTTTTAAACGAAAATTGAAATGTTTGATAACATCCGTCATAAAATGGAGAGAGAATGGTTTGGTGTACTGACAAGAATGGGGGCTAAACTAGGGATTCCCGTTTCTAAACTGAGAGTCTTCTTCATCTATTCCACTTTTGCCACAGCAGGCTTTTTCTTTTTAATTTACTTGGGTCTGGCATTCACACTTTGGATTAAAGATATTTTTATTACCAGAAGGCCAAGCGTTTTTGATTTATAATTATGGAATTTTCACCTATTACTTCTGCAGCGGACCATAGAGTCCAGGAAATCTATGCGTCTTATATCAACACATTTCCTATTGACGAGCAAAGAAGCAAAGAACTGTTTTTGACCTTATTTTCAAATGCCCAGGCAAAAGTAATGTCTGTCCTTCATGAGTCTCAACCGGTAGGTTATCTCATTTTATGGGAGCTCAGTTCTTTTGTTTTTGTAGAACATTTTGAAGTGTTTGAGGCTTTCAGGAGCAAAAAATTAGGTTCACATATTATGGGACATTTATTGGAAAGCTATCCAAACATTATCCTGGAAATTGAGCCTGCAAATCTTAACGAAAATGCTGAGAGACGCTATTCTTTCTATCAGAGAAACAGCTTTAGCCTGATTGACAACACTTATGTACAGCCAAGCTATGGAGAGGGAAAGAAATCTTTACCTTTATGGCTTCTTGCCAATTATTCTCCTGAAAATGTGGAGGAGATTAAAAATGAGATTTATAATATTGTTTATCCTTAAAAATGCCGGAGGAATTCCGGTGTTTTATATTTTTTTAAGTTTTGGCTAAAGCCAGAAGGATTCTTTTTTAATAAACGGGCTAAAGCCCGTTTCTATTGATATACAATGACTTTTTTTTAACTTCTTAGTTTACTTCATATTCCAGTTTTATCGTAATACTGGCTTCTTTTTCTTTCGATGAAGTATTGAAGGTTCCTCCGTAAGAATAGTCTTCATTTGAATTGGGTGCTGTAATCTGGATCACGCCCATTGTTGCCTTTTTGAGGTTTCCAAGGCTGCTTCCCGAGTTTTGCGCAATTTTCTCTGCGCGCTCTTTTGCATCTTTCGTAGCACTGGCAATCATCTCCTGCTTTACAGTAGCCAGCTTAGTATAAAAGTAAGAAGGGGATGATGAAGTAAATTCTATTCCCCGATTGATAATTTCGGTAATATTCCGGGAAAGGTTTTCGATTAAAGCAACATCTTTACTTTCAATAGAAACTTTCTGGGTAAGGTTGTATCCTGAAAATTCACCCTGCACGTAATTGCCGTTAGCATCATTATAGCTTCTGAACTGCTTTTGAATATCTACGGATGAAAATACAATTTCATTTTGCTTTATCTTTTTGGAAAGCAGATAGTCGTTAATAACTTTCCGATCTAATGCGAGCTCATCATAGGCTGATTTCAGGTCAATATTATTTTTAGAAAAACTTCCGGACCAGGTAATCAGATCCGAGGTAAACTGTTTTGTTCCTAAACCTGTAACGGAAATTGTATTTTCTGATTTATTCCTGTTTTTGATAGCATTGCCCAAAAAACCGAGACCTATGACAAAGCCTAAAGCTGCTATTGCTACTGCAATAATATTTTTATTCATAGAATTTGTGGATTTGATTGATTTCAATTGTAAAGCATCAATTACTATTCCAAAATTTTAAGATTTTTTAACATTACTTCCCTTGGCCATTCTATCAAGGTAAAGCGGGATAGTTTCTTCCAGCCTGAGCAAAACGCCCGATAGATTCCTGGCTTTTACATAAGTTCTTACCTGAGGCTTAGCTCCAAATGAAAATTCAATAAATTCCGAAATCCGGTCGGCCGGAATTCCTGCTTTTGTAAAATATTCGTCTTCTACCCTGTTTCGGATCCAGGCGATATGTTCCTGCAAATCATCATATCTGTATAATCTCTTCTGCCGCCGGGCTTTTCCACTGATAAGGTCGTATACTCCCTGTACATTCAGGTTTCCCAAAAGGATAGGTAATAAGACCTGTTTTACTTCTGCCGGCTTTTCTCTCATCTTTCCCACAGGTTGTGGCAGCCCAACTGCATTTCTTACCAATTCTCCCTTATCTGTTTTTGCAACTATTCTGGAATCTTCATTCAAATCCCCGGTTAGCTTTTTTACAATTTTCACTTCCCCGATTTCTTTGGGAATCTGGAAAAGAGTAATCAATAATGGAGAATTAATTCCATCTGTAAGGACTCTGCGGGAGACCCTTCTGAAATCTTCTTTTACAAATCTCAATTCATCATTGGCGGAAGCTTCAATAGAAAACTCACCCTGTGAGTTGGAATATACCTTTTTATCTGTAGCCATATTGATAATTGTTACGGCACTTAAACTTTCTCCATTATCATCAATAGTTCTCCCCGTAACTATTTGCTGGGAAAATAAACAATTGCAAATAAAAACCAGGAAAAAAAACATTTTCCCTTCATATGCATTTCTGATATTTTTGATCACGTCCGGCTTTCTTAATTAAAGTTTTAATATACCCAATTACATTCCAATCTTATTGGTTTTACGATATTCAGCGAAGGCTTCTTTAATTTCAGCTTCTACAACGGATTTATTAAAATCTTTTCTGTATTTTCTGGCCAGCTGCTTTGTATCGTCAGCATACATCAGAAATGCATCAATCTCATCCTCTCCCATTCCGTACTTCCTTAGAAAATCAAAATTAATTTCTTTTCTTATCCTTGTCATAAAAGATCCGTGTTTCATTATAAGTAGGTTTTGTAATTTTAGGTTTTGTAGCTTTTTTTAAATAATCCCGCCGCTGCGCTTAATACACCCATAACATCTACCTGCCCCGCATTGAAATCAAGCCCCCTAAAAGTTTTCGAGATCGATCGATCGGGCAATGGGGCATTCAACGGGCTTTTCATATATATCTCCAGGTCTGATTTAAGGCCGGAAATCTTCCTTGATCCATTAAGGTTCCTGCTATCCCTTTCCAGGTTTCCCGTGGGTTTATAGGCAATTTTCACTTCCGGGATTTCTATTTCGTTTTTTTTAAGAATAATAAGTAAGGGTGTATTGAAATCTTCTTTCGAAATCTTCTTGTCTGAGCGATAATAACCTTCTTTTACAAATCGTATTTCATCTTTCTCTTCCGCATCTATAATAAACTTTCCGGAAGCATCACTAAATACGCTTTGCTGTTTGGAAACATTTAGGACCAAGACAGGATTGATATTGATATTGCTGTTATCGGTAATGATTCCCGTTATTTTTTGCTGTGAAAATACTGCAGTCGATATTAGGAATACAGCAGTACATAAGCTTTGTTTACTATACGTTTTCATTCCGCTTATCTTTGAGTCTGAGGAGCCCTGTAAGAAGAGATTCTTGTCAGTACAAAACGCTGAAATCTATTCAGATCCGCATCGCTGCAAAATCCATATTTCAATATTTTTTTTCTTTCAAATCCGCCGGCAAAAACGTAATAAATAAAGTGATCAATCTGTGGCTTTTCTATTTTAAGATCGGTAAAATATTCATCCCCCAGGCTTGCCCGCAAATATTTCATCAGGTCTACATCATCCCATTTATCTTTCACTTTTCCAATAGAAAATCCTTGTCCTTTCGGCTGTACAAATTCTCCTGGTCTTGCTGCCAGTACCCGGGGATCTGTTTTTTGTACAATATACCGGTCGATTTCTTTAGTAAGCTTTTCCACTTTTCTGGAGGGCCCGAAATTTCTGGAATCTATTTTTAAATTACCAGTAATTCCTTGTTTTACTGCAACTTCAGGAATCTGAATAGTTCCTCTTACAAGGGTTATATTCAATGGAGATTGTACGTTTTCCGGGGTAACTTTTTTCATCAAACGGTCATAACCTGCTTTTACAAAACGGAGTTCATCTCCTGCCCTGCCGGAAATCATAAAATGGCCATCCCTGTTGGACATTGTCATTTCGTCGGTTCTGATATTGATCACGGTAACATCCTGCATTTCGGCTCCGTCTTCGGAAGTTACCTTACCAAAAATATAACTTTGGGCTTGGGCTGATGTACAAAAAATAAGGAATAAAAAAAAGAATAGTTTAAGTTTCACAGGTTATTTTTTATAAAACAAAGCTAAAATTATTTTTAATGTTCACCAGAAGTTTAACCACAGTTAACGCCTTTTAGTATTTCTTTTTGATTTTTGCATTGAAAACTGTTAAATAGCCGGATATAATTGTTAAATTTTCTTTTAAATTTTAGCTAACTTGCAGTCTCAATTCCACTTTTAACAATGCAAAATTCTTATACAGTCATCAACGCATCCGCAGGATCAGGAAAAACTTATGCCCTGGTTCAGAGACTTCTGATGATCTGTCTCCGGTATCCTAATCAGCAACAGTCGATCAGGAATATTCTCGCCCTGACTTTTACCAATAAAGCAGCCAATGAGATGAAGGAAAGAATTTTGTCCTGGCTGGGGAATTTCTCTGCTAATAATTTTGCAGAAAATGCAGATCTTAAAAATATTCAGAAAGCGTTTGAAGATCAGGGTTTGAAAATCACCATTGACGAGCTTCACATTCGTTCTAAAAAGCTGCTGGATTATATTCTCCATAATTATTCCACCTTGAACATCGGAACCATTGACCGTTTTAATTCAAGATTGGTAAGAAGCTTTTCCTATGAATTGGGCCTAGCCAAAAATTTTAATCTTGAAATAGAAGCTGAACCGTTTCTGATAGAGGCTGTGGATAAAATGCTGGACCAGATTGGTGAGAACGAAACCATTTCCAATTCTTTCATGGACTATGTAGATTATAGCCTTGAAAACAATGAAAGGATTAACCTCAACAAAAACCTTTATGATTCTGCAAAGGAATTTGTAAAAGATATTCATTATGAACATCTGAAAAACAACAATAGTTTTGATGATACCCATTATGAAAATATAAAAAATACTCTCCGTAAAGAGATTATTCTCCATAAGAAACAGTCTGCAGAACTTGCTGTAAAATCTGTAGATCTATTCAAATCCAGAAATATTGAGATTGAAGATTTTGCCCAGGGAAAAAACGGGATCGGAGGCTTCTTCATCAAAGTTATTGATTTTTACCAGCAAAAGAGGCCCGCTTTCCCCTTCCCTACTACCCAGGAAGAATCCGTAGTTAATAATTACAAAAAAGGCGCGTCTTCAAAATCAAAACATAAAGAGTCTGAAATTCTGGAAATTCTGGACCAGCTTCTGGAGAACAGGATGCAGCTGATTCTCTGGCATATTGAAACGCAAAAAAAAGAAAAAGTTTTATCTGCCCTACTTCCACTGAAGGTAAACAAAGACATTCAGGACGAACTCAAAAAAATTGAGATAGAGAATGACCTGGTTCTTCTTTCAAAGTTTAATATCCTGATTAATGAAAACCTTAAAAATGAGCCTTCTGCATTTATCTACGAAAAAGTAGGAGCGCAATTCCTGCATTACTTCTTCGATGAGTTCCAGGATACTTCGGAATTGCAGTGGCAGAATTTTGTTCCCTTAAGGGATCACAGTGTCTCTACAGAATATACTTCCTTTACTTTAGTGGGTGATCCTAAGCAAAGTATTTACAGATTCCGGGGAGGCGAAAGCAAGCTGATGCTGGATATTATCAATAAAAAAGAATTTTCTCCCAAAGAAGCTGATCTGCTTGTGTTGAAAGACAACTGGAGAAGTGCCAGGAATATTGTTCAATTCAATAACGAACTTTACCGTTTTCATTCTGAAGGACTGGAAGAAGAGCACCGGAATATTTTTGGAACTGATGCTGAACAAAATCCGAAATCAGGGATTGAAGGGAGAGTAAAAATAAACCTCATCGAAAATCTCACCAACGAAGAATTCTATGATGATACATCGGAAAGAATGAGAAAAGATATTCAGGAATGCCTGGATAATGGCTTTAAGTTCTCTGACATTACGATTCTTTGCCGCGGAAATTTTTGATATTTTCAGTTATTCCCAAAAGCTGGGAAACTTAAAAGTGACCTACCGCGGAGAGGAAACCAATATCAGAACCATTTCTGATAAAGGACTTACCCTGGAACTTTCCAATACCTTAAAAGCAGTTATTGAATTTCTGAGATGGGAAATTAACCCTAAGAACAAGCCGTGCCTGATCATGATGATGTATTATCTGAATGCACTGGGTAAAATTCATATGGCGGATTTTACACTGGAAATGAAGGAAATCTTAGATATTCAAGGGCATGAGGAAACTCTTCAGTTTATTGAACAAAAATATTCGCTTCAGCTTAAGCAGGATAATTTCCCGAGATTCAATCTTTATAATTTTGTAGAATATTATATCAATGAATTTTCTGTAGAGAATAAGGAAACCGATTTTCTTTTAAACTTCCTGGAAATGCTTTTTAATTTTACCCAAAATGCAGGCGCAAGCACAAAAGAATTCCTGAAATACTGGGATGAGGAAGCGTCGTCCTATACGATCCAGGCATCGGAAAATATTGATGCTATCCAGATTATGACTATTCATAAGTCTAAAGGACTGGAGTTCCCAATCGTTTTTATTCCCATGATGAACAAAAACCGGGACAATGAGTTTACCAACTGGTTTGATACTCATGAAAATGAGGCATTAAAATCTGTGAATATTAACCAGTTCAGTAAAAATCTTGAGGCTTATGATGAAGAAATACAGGCATTCAACAAGAAAAACGCCTATAAAAACCTGATCGACAGGCTATGTCTTCAGTATGTTGCCACCACAAGGCCTGTTGAACAGTTATTTTTCTACCTCCAAAAACCTAACAAAACTTCTAATAATCTTGAACTGCTTGATTTTTTAAAAACCAGGAATACAAATGATGCAGATGAGTTTGACTTGTATGAAGTACGTCCGGAAATACTGAAAAAACATTCAAAAAATAAAAATTCACCTTTTCAAACACAAAATATCCACAATCTCAAAAATATCAACGAAAAGAGTACTTCAATAAAGATTGCCACGCCATCTAAAAATTACCAGGTCCGGAACGAAAAAGTAAGAATCGGGCTTTTCGTCCATGAGCTTTTATCCAAAATCAATACAGAAAAAGATATTGCCAGGGTTTTGGAAGGCTATGTTCTGGAAGGTCAGATCACCCTGGAAGAAAAAGATGAGATTCAGGGAACTTTACAGGAAATTGTACGGACCTACGCTGAGTTTTTTGATGAAAAATGGGAAGTGATCAATGAGCGGGATATTATGATCTCAATGAATGGAGAGAGTCATATTTCCAGACCCGACCGTATTTTAAAAAGTGAAGACGGATATATCATTGTTGATTTTAAAACAGGGGAGCAGAAAACCAGGGACGAAGCCCAGATCGAAGGATATAAAAACATCCTGGAAAGTTTGGGAAGAAAGGTCCTTAAAACCCAGATTATTTACCTTTAATCCTGTAGGATTGTCGTAGAATTACGACATCAAATCGTAAAACTACGACAAAAATTGAAAGTTACCTTTAAAAATTTTTACAGTTAAGTAAAGAAATATACATTTGTAATACAATTACTAAAGCATATTATATTAATTAACCATAAAATTTACAATCATGGCAGGAAACTCAAGAGGAATTTTAAAATTCAACGGAGGTGAAGGTCAAAAACTGTTAAACCTTCATTACAGTGTATCAAGATCTACCGATGTATCCGGACGTGTAGCATCGGATCCATCTAATGCATTGATTAAAATAACCGTGGAAGCTACTGAAAAAGCTGATATTTTGGAAAGCTTATTAAACGGGAAATACAAACCTACCACAGGAGAGGTTACCTTTAACAAATCCCATGAAGAAGGAACACTGATTACTTTAAGCTGGGAAAACGGATATGTCATTCAGCATGAAGTAGATTTCGATGCTGTTGACAGTAATAGTATGCTGATCACATTCATTGTGAGTGCAGAAATTATCCGTTACGGAGGCTCCGAGTATAACGGTCTGTGGCCTACTCCTTAATCTTGTCTATCAAAAAAATAAACATGATCATCCTTATTTTTAAGGATGGTCTTTTTGTCTCTTTATTATCCTGTAAATAAAAAGTTCGTTCTATGACATGTACCATATTTCCAGATACAGAAAGTCGTACTTCTACTACAATTTTTAAAATTTAACAGTTTATATAGACAAATAATCCAAAACATTTCTAATTTTAGTGACTTAACCACAAAAAAAATGCGATGAAAAATAAGACGACCAATGCAGATAAAATTGCTGAAAACCATATTGCAGGTATCCAGCGTGTGGTAAAGCTGGATATTGTTATTGAAGGTAAAATCATCAAGCACTTCAAACATTTCCGTTTACAACAAAGCATACGGACACACCATAATTTCGAACTTACCCTGGCCCATGACAGTCTTGGGGACACACAGGATCATAATCTGGAAGAGGCACAACAGTTTTTAGGAAAACGCTTAACTGTTGTTTTCAAATATAAGGATGCCGAAAATGAAAGCCCTGAAAGGACGTTTGTGGGCTTTATCACACAGGTAGCCTTCAGCCAGGAAAAGGCCAGTCTGGGGAATATTGTATTGAAAGGGAAAAGCCCAACAATTCTGATGGATTCAGCACCGCATACCCAAAGTTTCGGAGGCAGCCAGGCAGTTAATACTTCCATTATTGCAGATAGGGTCATTAAAGAAACCCTGGGCTCAGGTAAATACGATTATAAAGTAGATACTAAAAATGCAAGTTATATCAACTATAGCGCCCAATACAAAGAAACTCATTATAATTATCTTGCCAGATTGGCTGAAACCTATGGAGAGCAATTTTATTATGATGGTGAAGTTCTTCATTTTGGAAAGCTTCCGCCGGGAGAACAGCCTATCCGGCTTACCTATGGGAGTAATGTAAGTGATATTTGTATTGAGCTCAAGGCTGTTCATACCAAACCCGAGTTTTTTGGGTACAACAGCAGTAAAAATGAAAAGTTATTAAGCTCTACCGCCAATATTAAACATCTCGGCCAGCTTGCTTCAAAAGCATATGAGCTGAATGACGGTATTTATAAAACCAGAGCTTTAAACCCATCTCCTGTGAATGCCAACATGTCTTTAAATGTAGATGATGCCCAGAAAAGTGCTGCAGGAAGTGCTGCCGTAGAAGTTTTTACGGTTTCAGGAAATACAACAGTTCCTTTTCTTCATCCCGGCTGTATTGCAGACATTGAAATGAGAAAGCCCAACAGTAACCAGACATCTTATTTCACCAAGCTTATGATTACGGAAGTCTCCCATGAAGTGAATACCCGCGGATATTATACCGGATCATTTGAAGCCATTGCAGAAGGAACGGGATATATTCCTACCCCTGAATTTGTAGCTCCTCAGGCTGAGCCTCAGATCGCAACAGTAATTTCCAATACCGATCCTTTAAACCAGGGACGTATACAGGTACAATTTGACTGGCAGCTGCATGATACCACTCATTTTATAAGGGTGATGAGCCCTGATGCAGGAGGTACTGATGCCATTACCCAGAACAGGGGGTTTGTTGCTATTCCGGAAGTAGGTGACCAGGTCATGGTAGGTTTTGAATATCATCACCCTGATTTTCCTTTTGCCATGGGAGGAATGTTCCATGGAGCGGTAGCTTTAGGTGGTGGTGTTAATAACCATATCAAGTCTATCCAGACCCGAAGCGGAAATAAAGTAATCTTCAATGATGCTGAAGGCAGTATTTATATTGAAGATCCGAGTGGAAATACCTACTTCATGGATGGAAAAGGAAATATTACCGTCAATGCTCCGAAAGACATGACGTTTACGGCAGGTAATAATATTAAAATGACAGCAGGCCGCGATATCACCTCCATCGCCGGAAACAGTATGTACTCGACCGCCAATGTGAATATCGTTTCCAATGCCGGGGTAAATATGATAGACACCGCAGGGAAAGACCTTATGCAAAGTGCCACCGGAAATATCCATGAATCCTCTGATATGCGGACGGAAATTTCTGAAAATGAAAGAAACATCCAGGCTAAGAAAAGTGATTCATATGCCGAAAAAGTGACAGTAGTAAGCACCAAAGAGAATATGGTTTTACAAAGTGAAAAAACCGTAAAATCTCAAAGCGGAGAACAAGGGAATTCCCATTAAAAAATCATGAGAAACCTTGTTGTTATGGTATTCTTTACTTTGGCATCTTACAATATTGCGGATTATATCAGCCCCCCGGTCACGGAAGACAAACACCGGTATATGCCGGTGGGAAATCTAATGAAATCGATCATCTGTGGTTTTATATCTGCAGTTGTAGCTTTTCTTGTATCGGTAAAAGCATTGAAACAAAGAAAAAAGAATAAATATCCATTTGACAGACCTTTAAGGTAACAACTTATAAAATTACAGTCATGGCTATTATAAAAAAACGCAAAAAATATCAACATACAGGTTGCCAACCATTATACCTCACTCAGCAAGATCTCTCATGAGGAAGCTCAGCAGGTGATTATTGAAGCGACCAAGCAAAACCTTGAGCTTTCCAGCCAGAAAAGGACAATAATGCAGGGGTTTGGGAAAGGAGAAGCTTTAACAGATGATGAGTCCGATGGAAAAATAACAAAAATGTATTGGACATATGGCGATAAAAAAACTCCTTTAACAGATTCTTCTAAGTTTTATGTGGATATGAACCTTATTGTAGAAACTGAAGGTTACAAAGACGGAGAAACCGTAGAAGTAGCCATTAAAGCTGAAGATGGGGAGCCAATAGCAGAAGGTATTGATGAACTTACCCTTACCGGAACTGTAGAAAAAGGACAGGTTATATTCAAAGAACCGCTAAAGGCTTATACTTTAACGATAATGGATGATAAAGAAGACTCTTAAAATACAGACTATGAATATAGAAAAATTGATTCCTATTATATTAGAACAGCGAAGAAGTTTTGTTGCACAGTCTGGTAGCCAGACAACAAAACCTGTACAGGTGAAGAGACCAAGTTGGGCGGATATGATTAAAAACTATCCCAATACTTCTGTGAAAACTATCCCCTTATATAATGAGATTGGAAACGGACTTACAGATTTATTTAATAAAGCACCTGATGATTGGGAAAATACTTGTTCATTTAGAATGAGCAAGGGGCTAAATTATAGTGGCTTTAAATTACCTTATAATAATGCTAAGTATAGAGCTAAAGGAGCAAAAGGAGGTGTACATATTGGAAAAGATAAGCTCAATTATTGGTATAGAGTAAAAGAACTAGGAAAATATCTTGAAGAGCATTTAGGTACTCCTGAATTTGACGAAAAATTAAAAAAAGTAGGATTAGGACAAATTAAAATAGGCTTATCAAAAGATAAATGGGACAGTTTGTATAAAATCAAAGGTATTATTATGTTTAAAGTATCAGGATGGGGAAAACGCCTCGGGCCATTTCACTTTATGGGATGGTAAAAATTTAATATATCCAGGCGAAAGTGTGCACGACGATCCTAATAGTGAATATTATTATTTTCATATGAAATATGAACAAAACGGCAAGGTAATACAAACAGATGAAATAAAAGTATGGGAGCTAAAATAGATATATTAAGATTGTCATTGATATTAGTATTATTGTTTTCGATAAATTTATCAGCACAGTATAAAATAACTGAAATAAAAAAGTATGCATTTAACAGGTGCCTTCAATATAACTATTCAAAAATGGACTCAACATTTTATGATGTTTATAAAGATGCTTCAGGAGTACAATATTCAGTTAATGGTAAATTTATCGAGAATGAAGATTTGAAAAATAAAATCAATGATTATGTAATTGCAAAAACAAAAGGCTATTATTCAAAAAAGAATAACCTTCATTTTGAGTCGGGTGAAAAAAATACCATTACGTACGATTGTTTTATTTTTTATGAATCGAAAGAATTAGACTCATTTATAAAGAAAGTTATTGGGATAAATAACAGGAAAAAGATAAACTAAAATAGAACTGTTTATAGTTAAAAATCACAATGAAAAATAATTTAATTCTTTTCGTAATTATGTTATTCTCTCATTTATTTAATACGCAGAATAGAACATACTCTCTCTATGATGGGAAGGAATTAAATCAGTTATCCATTACTAATAAAGAGATAAAATTCAATAATAAAGATAGAGCTGTCATCTACACTGTGGAAAAACAAAATCCTGAAACATTGAAAGTTAACAATGATAGCTTCTCCTTTTCTATTTCTTTCGAAAAGGAAAATATAATTAAGATATTACCTTTTAATCTCTTGATTGAAACGAATTCGGATCTTTATAAATATTTAAAAAGAAAGTATTTTAAATAAAAATGAAATTCAAAAGTTAGGGTTACTATTTTATCCCGTCAACAGATTTTATGATGATTGTTGTTTATACTTCAACCATGACATTTTTATAAAAGACTGGGATCAGGATATGTATTCTACAAAGTTTAAAATATTTTCTATTGAAGAATTAAATGAAAAAAAAGTAACAATGAGAGGAGTATATCAATACAAAGGAGATACCCTGGATAAGATTAATTATTATAGAGATGCTGAAGGAAGCTTATTTGAATTTTATAGTGAAAAATTAACAAATCCAACTGCTAAGTACAATCAATATACCTTCAAATATTATCCTTCAAATGAAAAATATATATTGACAGGCAAGCATTTTAGAAATAAAAATAGCCGAGTTATGAAAGCAGTTTTTAACTATGAAAATATGGCTGACACCAGTAAATCGAACACTAAAACATTAAATTACCCTTATCCTAAAGTTAAGATAAATTAATTTAAAAGCAAATAAAAAAAGCAGCTTAGAAATAGAAGAGTATAAACGACAATGAAACAATCTGGTATTCTCTTTTTGATTATTCTTTTTAATTATTGTTTTTCTCAAGAAAAACATGAAACAATAAGCATTAAAGAGGAATACACCCCTTTAAAAACATATGAAAATGATAAAATTGTAAAAAATGATCGTAAAAAGGAAGTCCTTTCATATGTTTATAAGATCAGCGCAGGAAAAGATACTGTTAAATATTATAATGATACTTATACTCCAATAGATAAAACAATCCCAATAACCTTTATCTTAAAAAATGATAAAAAAAATGATAATCTAATTCTGCTTATTAATGAAGAAGAAAAAGACTCGGACAGTATGATCATTAAGTTTACAGATCAATTTCAAATGATTAGCATCAATCAAAATGACAATTATCAACTGAATCCGATTTATTATTCTGAACTTAAAAATAGTATCTATATTAACAAGAATATATTAGACTTAACGGATTTATTAGATGACAACTTAGGAGATTATCCGTATCAATTGAGATATTTAAACAGGATTTCTTCTTATAAAAAAATATAAAAATCAGGATTTTAAAATAATAAAAGCCACGGTAAAAACGAGCAGAACACAATCTGATGAACAAGACACATGGAATGTAATTTATAAGTATGATAAAAGCAATATTCTCCAATCTGTTGCAAAAACTTCGACTGATGGGGAGATTTCTTTTGAAAAAAAAATTATTATCGAAAAAAAATACAGAATATAAATTTAAAGTTCACAATAATGTTGAAAGCAGATATGAAGATAATGACGAAATAACTTTTGATGTTAACAAAAACACTTATTCTAGGATGCAAAGCCATTTTCAATTTGGATTAGTGAAGGAAGAAACATCCCAATTAAAAACGATATTGTTCAGGAAGGAATAATACTGATGCAGCCGGAAAAATAATTAAAATTTATTAGATAAGCTTATAGAGAAAACAACTTCTGATTATTATAAAATGGGAATTACGGAAAATATCGAGGATAGTAAAGCCAATTATATTTTTTGGTATTGTATGGATTTTTATGAATCCAAAGAATTAGATGCTTATATAAAAAAAAACTTACTGGAATGAAAAACAGTAAAAAAGTAATCTTTTTATTACAGTAGAACAAATAATGACATTGTTATAAAGCATGATGCAGCTGGGAAAAGATAGACAATATTATTATGATTAAAAAACAACTCAGATTAGAAAAAAAAACATCATGGCTATTATAAAAGACGCAAAAAATATCAACATACAGGTTGCCAACCATTATACCTCACTCAGCAAGATTTCTCATGAGGAATCTGAAGAAGTGATCATTGAGGCGACTAAGCAAAATCTTGAGCTCTCCAGCCAGAAGAGGGCCATTATGCAGGGATTTGGGAGAGAAGGAGCAATAAGCAATGATGATAATGCCGATGAGAGTTCAAAAGATGAAGGACCAATCATAACAATAACAAATCAAAAAGTAGGATGGGGCTACATTAAATTAATTGGAGCAGACGATAGAAAATTAAAAGGAAATTATATAACCATAGGAATACCCTTATACAAAATGTTAGTTACACACTCAACTGATAAAACATTTAAATTAGAAACCATGGTATCAAGGGACTCTTGGATTGTAAACAGAATTGAAGGGAAATATGCAGAAATATATAATTGTGCATTTGAGCCTAAAGACAATAATGAATATGAGGGAGTCTTTATTGATGTATACCCTCATCATAATGATACTGCAGCGTATAAATTGGAACAAAATAATTCTGAGACTCTTCACTCTGAAGAACGATTTAATGACAGAAAAGAAAAAAGTTTTTTTCTGCAAAGAGTATAATGATACATGTAGGCGGCTTCTATCATAATGAAAAAGATCCAACTTATGATAATAAACCACGTATAAGAGCAGGAGGGTCATTGGGATGTTTTGGAATTACAAACAAAGACAATTCATCTAAAAGTCCATCTGATAATGAGACTAAAAATATTATTAATAAAATTAGAGAAAAGTCAGATGATGATAAAATATTTGGATACTCAAAAGTTAAAATAATCATTGAAAAAAGAAAAGATGTTGAAAGAATTAAAAAAGTTATCCTTCCTTATTAGCAGCTTTTTAGCACTGGTAAGTTGTACACAGAAAAAGGTTTTAATAGTTAGAGGAGAACCTATAGATAGTTCGACATCTAAAGTATATGCTCCGGATTGTTATATAAAAAATTTTAATCAGGAAATATTGATTAGAGAAGGTTTTTTATATAAGAATAATGTGCTAGAAAAATATATCACTCCTCAAACTGAGAGTATTTTAATTGATAATATTAAAAAAAATGGAAATAGCAACGAAACAGAACCGTATAAAAAAACTTGAATTAGAAAAAATAAACAATAATAAAATAAAATTATTTAATGAAACACACGACATTTTACGTAAAAGCGGAGATACTCTTTTCCTTTCTCAGAATATAATCATTATAGAGTCACCAAAGAATATTGAATAAATTCATACAAGTGTTGTCCCGAAAGTTTGATTATTGGAGAACCTCCGATAAGGATTAAAGATTATGAAAAATTTAATAATTTTATTTACAATATTCGTGGCATGTATTCAAAACAAGTCGGAAGACTTTCAATTGACAGCTTTATCTCCGGTGACCTATGAGTTTAAGGCTGGAGAAAATAAAAATAGGATCGACTATTTTTATGCAGAAGGAAATTTATCATACAACACAGCGATGTATGAAAAACTGAAAAAGGCAATTGATGACAAAACAGCATCTGTACCTATAAAAGGTTATCATTTGTATTCAATATACGTATATAAACAAACTGATGTTATCAATAAACAGTATAAAGGCGGAAAGGAAGGTTTAGACGGACACAACGCAGATCTTCTCGCTTATGTAAGATACAGCGGAGGAAAACCTGATATTTTTTATATCACCGAAAACGGCAATGTGATCTATGATATGCTTTCCGGAAAAGAAGAAAATTTTGAATTTGATCAATAAAAAAACAATAACAACATGGCAGCTCCAGGAGTAGAATTCGGCACAAAGACCCCTATTTCGAGAAAAGGAATAGAGCCCACACAAGTTAAAAGTATCAAACTGATTTCCGATCTGGATGATGGTGCAGCTAATGATAGTACCAGAACCATTAAGGAAAAAAGTGGTATTGTGTTCGGTAAAACTTATACTTTCAAAGTAGAATCATATACTAATGGAGATCCAAAGGACGTAAACCTGGTAAAATGGGCTGTAAGTTACACAGATAGAGAAACTGGAAAACTGTATGAGAACGTCCTGAAAGATGTCTCTACTGGAGATGAAATCAACATCACATTTAATGATGCCAATGGTTGCGGAAATAATCTGGAAATCAAGGCTTATATTAATGATGTTGACAATGAAGGTAAACTCACTGTTTTTAAGCATAACAGATTCAGATTTTTTGATAGAAAGACGCTAAAAACTGAAATTCAACAAAGGATAAATACTGGTAAAGATATAGATCAGGGACAAAGTTCAATGTGTGCTATAGCCTTGATCGGACACTTTATGGCTATTCAGAATCCTACAGAATATGAGAAAGTTATTCTTGATTTACATCGTAAAGGGGAAGCCATCATTACTTCTACCCAATACAAAATTAAACTGGATAGTGATGATCATTTGATAGAAATGAAAGATTCGGATGTCAAATATCCTAAGAATAGCTATGGAGGTAAAATGTCATATGCCGACTACATCTATTTATTCTCAATCAAAGATTTTTTGAACGGAATCTTCGATTATGATCCTGATGGTCCTGGTGCCGGAGGGTTTGTAGAAGGAGGTACAGGTCTTACGTTCCCTAACGAAGTGGAAAAAATGATGAAAAATATTCTGGGGTATAAAGATGTGAAAAACGAGACTAACCTCATCACCAGTAAATGGGCGAATGCAAAAGATTCGGCTAATGAACTTTCTCAACTCTTGGCAGACGGGTATAGTATAGGCTTACTTATTACTGCTGAAAATTTTCAGCATAATAATAAGGCAACATTCTCAATTCCTAATCACTGGGTAGGGCTTAAAACAATTACAATTGATGAGCAAGGAGGTAAAATAATACTTACTTTGTTCACTTGGGGGGATATTAATAAAGTATGGACTGTCTTATATGATCCTTTCGAAGATGGATATTTTGGATTTGTAGCCGGAAAATAATTAACAAATAACTTTAAAACTATGCTAAAGAATTTTATAATTAGAAACTGGAAAAGCATTTTTAATATTCAGTTTATAATTTTTATAACTTTTATCCTCCTAACCTTTATTTATTATTGGGATAAACCAGCACACCAGTATTTCAACAAAACTCCGTATATATTGAATGTTCAGAGTCTATTTTCTCTGATAATGACCTACCTTTTTATATTTTTTATTATTATCGTAGTCATCTACCCCATTCTTTTCATTTTACAATTAATTGGAATTCGCGGTGAAAAGGAAACTGGTAAAATAAAAAAATTAATCCTGCTGTTATTTTTATATATATTAAGTATAATCTCAGTTTTTGCATTATTTACCATTCATAATTCTCAAGCCATTAAAGCCATAAACTAATTAATATGACCTCTTCAGTTTCCGACATATTCCCAACATCTACCTACACCGTACAGGATAAATGTACGGTAAAGTTCGGCCAGGAGCAGCATCAGGCACAGCTCTCTTATACCCTGTATGTAGAACCGGGGAAAAAGGATACCGGTGAAATTTTGATCAACAGGTCCAATTTAAAAGTGAACAATCAAAAAATAGACACCAAATTTCTTGAAGTATCCAATAATTATATGGAAGCCCTTTTTCCTTTAGTCTGTAAAATAAACAAATATCAATTTTCTATAGAAAACATTGAGGAGATCAGAAACCGTATCCGGAAAGCCGATGTTGCTATTCATGATCTCTATAACGGGGAAGCAATAGACCACATCAGTACTCATTTCTTTACTGCAACCCAGACTGATGAAAAGCTTACTTCTTTCATCAGGCAACTCCATTTTATGAAGGTCCTGGAATATGGATTGCAAAAATTCAATCCTAAAAAACAGTATGAAACATCCTGGAAAGTCCTGCCTGTCGGAACTACAGAATGGAAAGGAAATATTCAATATCAAAAAGATAAAAATATATTGTCTTTTGAGCCTAAAATCGACAATGCCCAGGATATCATGAATGATATTATCCGATACATCCATAAACATGATTATTACGTCAGTTTTGACGAAGAAAGCCTTCCACTCTATGCAGATTTTCAGAACACCATCAATTACACGGGTAAAACCGGAAGAATAAAAGAAGCAGAAGTCAGTGTCTGTATAGAAGCAGAGGATAAATTTTATTACCTGCAAACAATCACCATAGAAACAAAATAAGAATATGTCAGCACCCATCCCATATACGGTTCAGAGCGGAGAAACGCTGCAGGATATCGCCAGGAAACTGGGTATCAAAGACTGGACGAAACTCAAAGATTATCATAATGCCAATTCCGGAACGAAGGTTGGCAATACTCCCTATACAGGGTTTTCCCTGATGACCCCTCCGCCTGACGAGGTTTACGCCCTTAATGGTGAAACACCACCTCCTGATCCCGAAGAAGAACAAAAAACAGCAGAGCAGAAACAGGAAGAGGAAAAGAAGAA
>NZ_JPEQ01000005.1:0-239363 GCF_000738495.1 Chryseobacterium sp. P1-3 | reverse complement strand
CCCCAGATAAAGGCAGGTTGCACACGTGTTCCGCACCCGTACGCCGCTCTCAATTGCCCGAAAGCAATCTACCGCTCGGCTTGCATGTGTTAGGCCTCCCGCTAGCGTTCATCCTGAGCCAGGATCAAACTCTCCATTGTATGTTTGTCTGACTCACTCAAAGTTTTTAACGCTTTAGTTTTTCCTTACTTGGTTGTTATATTGTATGTCAATGATCTTTATATCTTCCGCTTTTTAACGAAGCAATCTTTCTGTCTATATCCGCTCCGTATTTGCGAGTGCAAAAGTAAAACTTTATTTTGTAATGACCAAATGTTCCTAAAGAAAATTTTAAAGTTTTTTAAGTAACCTTAATCCTTCTCAAAACCTCAATCACCCCTACTCCTGCGCTCCGATTTATTCGGACTGCAAAGATACAAACTCTTTTTAAAACCACAACTCTTTTTGTCAAAAAGTTTTTAAGTTTTTTTTCGTCCGTCTCTTTTTGAAGTATTATAATGTTCTTGCTTACCTAAAAGCTCTTCTGCGCTTACTGACTCTCTCTCGTTTTCAGTGGGGCAAAGATAACAACTTTATACAACGCAAAACAAGTCTAGTTAACATAAAATTCATTTTCCATTCCTATTTTAAGCTAAAAGGCTGGCAATTAGCGATAAAAATTATAAACAAATGTTTAAGGGGGCAATTGGAAAATTAAAAGTTGGAGTATTTTTTTTTATCAATGACGGCTGGATGGTAAATTAATCATTGTTTTTAAGCTTTGAGAATATTATAAATACACCTATTCAATAGGCACGGGCTTTAGCCCGGGATCAATAAAAACCATAAGATTCCACCGGCTTTAGCCAAAACATATATATAATAATACCCATACATGACTCATTTTTATTTATACACTGAATAACAAGGTAAGTGTGTTTAAGTTTGGCTAAAGACAAGGGAAAGGGAGTCAGATGCATGGTCAGCTAAAGCCTGTGATTAATAAAGCTAGTGATATCGTAATGAAAAAAAGAATTCCTATTTTATTTCACCATAGATTACACGGATTGACACAGAGGAATGTGGAGAGTTGAATTGAGGAAAGAAAACTAAACGAGTTATATATTTAGCGGCTAAGGTCCACTCAATTCATTAGATAGGCCTAATTTTTATAAATACGAAGTAGAATGCTAGCTCATTAAGATGATAGTGGAGCAATGGCCTGCAATAAGAAGATAAATAATAACAAAGAAATAGATCTGTGATAAGAATAAATTCAGAAATAAAAGAATAAAATATCCTTGTCAAGGTTTAAAACCTTGACAAGGATATTAGATCTGCAAAATCAACGGGAATTTAAAAAAAAGCAATATTTTAATTATTTATCTTAAAAACATATTTATCAAGTTCAGCATTACAGTTAGTAATATCATACATGTATTGCTTGATTTTCCACACTTATTTATATGGAGATACTATAAGGAAATAGGAATAAAGATGCAAATTTGAGTCGAGAGAGCCTGAATTTCTTATTGAGTAAGGTTAAATTCTAAATAGAATAAAAAAATTCCGTAAGAATCCTAAATCACAGACTCTTACGGAATTTTTATAAAACTAAAACGTTTATTTTTAATTCAGAACATAGGATGTTCCATCTCTACCATCTTTTAATTCTATCCCTTCAGCAAGCAACTTGTCTCTGATCTGGTCTGAAAGTTCGAAGTTTTTGGATTTTCTTGCCTGATTTCTTAGCTCAATTAAAACTTTTAAGGTTTGATCCAATTTTTCGTTATTGTTTTCCTCTACAGTTTGTAATCCCAGAACATCGAAGATAAAGGCATTCAATGTTGACTTTAGATCTTCAAGATCTGTTGTTGAAATCGTTTCTTTGCCATCATTTAAAGCGAAAATATATTTTACGGCTTCAAATAAATGAGCGATCAGGATTGGAGAGTTGAAATCATCTGTTAATGCGTCATAACATTTTTTCTTCCATTCTGTAAGGCTGAACCCTGATTGTTTGCTTTCGTCAGGGATAATGGAGTTCAATACTTTCACAGCTTCCATCAATCTGATAAATCCTTTTTCGCTGGCGATCATTGCATCATTGGAAATGTCTAAAACACTTCTGTAATGGGCCTGCAGGAAGCAAAAACGTACAATTGACGGATGGAAAGGCTTTTCAAAAAAGTCATTTTCTCCTGTTACCAACTGCATCGGAAGAATATAGTTTCCTGTAGATTTACTCATACGCTGGGAATTCATCGTCAGCATATTGGCATGCATCCAATAATGCACCGGAGCAGCACCATTGCAAGCTTTCCCCTGGGCAATTTCACATTCATGATGTGGGAACTTCAGGTCCATCCCTCCACCATGGATATCGAAAGTTTCACCCAGATATTTTGTACTCATTGCAGTACATTCAAGGTGCCATCCCGGAAAACCTTCTCCCCAAGGCGAGTTCCATCTCATAATGTGGGCTGGAGATGCTTTTTTCCAAAGGGCAAAATCCTGTGGATTCTTCTTCTCTCCTTGTCCGTCAAGATCACGGGTATTGGCAAAAAGCTCTTCAATATTGCGTTTTGAAAGTTCACCATAGTTTAACCCTCTTTTATTGTATTCCAATACATCGAAGTATACGGAACCATTGCTTTCGTAAGCGAAACCTGTGTCTATTAATTTTTGGGTCAGCTCAATCTGTTCTACGATATGTCCTGTTGCTGTAGGCTCAATATTTGGAGGAAGCAAATTGAACATATCTAAGACCTTATGGAAATCTACTGTATATTTCTGAACAATTTCCATAGGTTCCAGCTTTTCCAGTCTGGTTTGTTTTACGAATCTGTCGTTATCTACATTTCCGTCATCAGTAAGGTGTCCGGCATCGGTGATGTTTCTTACGTATCTTACTTTGTATCCTAAATGCATTAAGGTACGGTAGATAAAATCGAAGGAAAGAAAGGTCCTAACGTTCCCCAGATGCACATTACTATACACAGTAGGTCCGCAGACGTACATTCCTACGTTTCCTTCCAAGATCGGTTTGAATATTTCTTTTTCCGCTGTAAGCGAGTTATATATTTTTAGTTGCATTTATTTTTTATTAAAAGATTCAATAGTTTTAAGATTCAAAAATTAGTTAAAATAAAAATCCGACACAACAAATAATTGTCGTGATAAAAATTTTATATGAAACTTTTTTAAATTTTATCATCATTAAATCGCTTTTAAGTGATGCTGCAAATGATCTACATAATCCTTAATGATAAACTCCAGGGTAAACCTTTGAAGTTCTGTTTTGGTAGTATCGCAGGTTCTTTGCAGTGCTTCATCGGGAATATTTTCTACAACATGAACAATCTGATCATTCAACGCTTTCCAAAGATTAATCAATTCGGAAATGGGAATGTTCTGATAGTTCTGGGCCTTTACCCAAATATTCTGATCATATACGATATTCTCGTTCTCTTTATATTGAGTGACTACAAATCTACGGATATTTGTAAAAGCACTGTCACAAAGGTGGCCTATAATTTCTTTTTTAGACCATTTTTCAGGGCCGGCTTTATACTCCCATTCTTCTTCAGAAATCGTCTGGAATCTCTGAAGTTCTGCATCTATAATATTTTTAAGGATCTGGTAGTTCATGGACTAGTCTAGTTTTGCATGGCTTCCTACATAATGTAAAAATTCCTGCCTTGTAATTGGGTTCGTTCTGAAGATACCACTTAATTCTGCTGTAATCGTAGAGCTTGCTGTATCTTTTATTCCTCTACAGTTTACGCAAAGGTGCTTGGCGTCAATAATACATGCCACATCTTTTGTACCCAATGCTTCTTTTAAAGCGGCTACTATCTGCATTGTCAATCTTTCCTGAACCTGGGGTCTTTTCGCGTAATAGTCAACAATCCTATTGATTTTAGATAAACCAATAACTTCGCCATTTGAAATATAGGCAACATGGGCCCTTCCTATAATGGGCAAAAAGTGGTGTTCGCAGAAAGAATATACAGTGATATCCTTCTCCACCAACATCTGACGATATTTATATTTATTGGAAAAAGTAGATATCCCCGGTTTGTTTTCAGGAAGAAGCCCTCCAAAAATTTCATTGACATACATTTTGGCTACCCGTTTTGGAGAATCTTTCAAAGAATCATCTGTCATATCTAATCCCAGGGTTTCCATAATCTCTCCGAAAAGCTCGGTAATCTTTTCTATTTTTTCCTGTGGCGATTTATCAAAAGCATCTTCCCTTATAGGCGTATGTTCTTTTCCTGTGAAAATATCATCGTCGTTATCAGTAAAATCAACCATTTTTATTTAATTTGCAGCAAAAATACGGATAATATCTGTTCCTCTGTATTCAATTGGGACGAAAACATTATCTTTTATAACCTACTCTGATTAAGAAAGCCTATGATTATTGTCGAAGAAGTACAAAGCAAAGACCAAAAAAGGGAATTTCTGGAATTTCCGGCACAACTTTATCAAAACGACAAAAACTATATACGCCCCCTAGACCGCGATATTGAGGATATTTTTGATCCGGAAAAAAATAAATTTTTCAGAGAAGGAGCATGCAAAAGATTTCTATTCAAAAACAATAACAAAACAGTAGGAAAAGTTGCCGTTTTTATCAGTCCTAATTATCAGCAAAAACAACCTACCGGAGGATTGGGATTCTTTGATTGCATCAATGACCAGGAAACCGCCAATTTTATTTTCGATTACTGTAAAAACTGGCTTCAGGAAAGAGGAATGGAAGCAATGGACGGGCCAATCAACTTCGGAGAGCGGGATAAGTTCTGGGGACTTCTGATTGAAGGTTTTACTGAACCCCTGTATGGAATGAACTATAATTTTCCTTACTATAAAGATCTTTTTGAAAATTATGGATTTCAGATTTACTTTGAACAACTTTGCTTTACGAGGTCTATATTTGCAGAAGTCTCAAGGGCCTTCACTATTGCCCATGAAAGAAACCGAAGAAACCCTGCTATTTTGGCAAAACCTATGAAAAAAAATAATCTTGGGAAGTTTGCTAAGGACTTTACAGAAATTTATAACAAAGCCTGGGCATCTCATGGGGAAGGAAAACAATTGGAAGAAGCAAAAGTTTTAAGAATGTTCAATAAAATGAAACCCATTATCAATGAGCATATTTCCTGGTTTGTTTATGAAAATGAAAAGCCTATCGCTATGTGGATCAATCTGCCTGATCTGAATCAATGGTTAAAATATTTAAATGGAAAACTAGGAATGTTCGAAAAACTTCAGTTTCTATGGTTAAAGCGGTTCAAAAAAAATGAAAAAATGGTGGGGCTCGTATTTGGTGTGGTTCCGGAATGGCAAAAAAAGGGAATAGACGGTTATATGATTTGGGAAGGTACACAACATTTGAGAAAGCATACCAATTTTACGATTACTGAACTTCAGTGGATTGGTGATTTTAATCCGAAAATGATTAAGATTGCGGAAATGCTTGATACCACAGTAACCAGAAAATTGGCTACTTACCGGTATTTGTTTGACAGGAATAAGGAGTTTGAGAGACATCCAAAATTATAATTCCAATCTATATGTACTTTCGCGGCAATAATTGTATTTTTGAAAATAACTTTAATAATCTAAACAATAGCATATAGAATGAAAAAAATAATTATAAATATATTATTGTTGTCAATAATTCCTCTTTCTGCACAACAAATTACTACATTGAGTTATGATGGATCACGCTTATTGAATCATACATTCTACCAGAATGGAGATTCCAGTAGTAAGGGAATCAATTATGAAGATATACAAGGTACTCCTTACTACGACCAAGTATTTTCACTTGCTAAATTTATTATTACTGACAAAGCAGAAACTGCTTTAGCACGTTATAATACATACTTTGATGAAATCGAATTTAAGAAAGATGAAGAAACCTATTCTTTAGCTCCGAACAGCCCTTTTAACAGAATCGAATTTACCAGAACAAAAGAAACATTAGTAAAGCTTGATACTGGTGATGATTTAACAGGATATTTTTTTGAATTGGCAAACGGTAAAAATTCACTTTATAAAAAAGTAAAATCTGAATTTAAGAAGGCTGTAACTGCAAGAAACTCATATGAACTAGACAGACCAGCAAGTTTTGTTGCACTAGCTCCAGCTTATTATATAAAAACTGAACAAGGATATATTATTAAAAGGCCAAGAAAAATAAACGATATTTTAGAAATCCTTCCTTCCCAAAAAAAAGATATAGAAACCTTTGTTAAATCTAACAACATAAAATTAAATAAAGAAGAGGACCTGATAAAATTGATTAATTTTCTAAATCGATAAAAAACATAACCCCTGTGAATATCACAGGGATTCCTTCATTTCTGGTACTTTTATTAGAATAGCTCACCGGCTATTTTTTTAATATTATCGCTTTTCCCCATGGAATAGAAATGCAAAACAGGAACTCCAAAATTGAGTAATTCTTTACATTGGGTAATTGCCCATTCTATTCCTATCTGCTTTACAGCTTCATTATTTTTTGCGTTTTCTACTTCGTTGATCAGTTCTTCAGGGAGATCTATTTTAAAAACCTGTGGCAGGATTTTCAAATGTCTCTTTGTTGCAATCGGTTTAATTCCCGGAATGATAGGAACGGTAATTCCCATTTCCCTTGCTTTCTGAACGAATTCGATATACTTTTTTATTGTCAAAAAAACATTTGGGTGACAATATAATCTGCTCCGGCATCCACTTTTTGCTTCAGCCATTTCAAGTCATAATTCATGGAGGGAGCTTCCATATGCTTTTCGGGATATCCGGCAACTCCGATGCAGAATTTGTTGAGTTCGTCACAAACCTGTTCTTCATTGTGAAGATATTTCCCTCTTCCGAGGTCATTAATCTGGTTCACAAGCTCCATCGCGCTGGCATGTCCGCCCTGAGTAGGTTCGAAGTACTGATGCCCTTTCATCGCATCTCCTCTTAATGCCATTACATTATCAATACCAAGGTACATACAGTCTACCAGAAGATATTCTGTTTCTTCTTTGGTAAAGCCACCACACA
Source organism: Chryseobacterium sp. P1-3 (assembly GCF_000738495.1). Classification (NCBI taxonomy): domain Bacteria; kingdom Pseudomonadati; phylum Bacteroidota; class Flavobacteriia; order Flavobacteriales; family Weeksellaceae; genus Chryseobacterium; species Chryseobacterium sp. P1-3. The sequence goes on along the minus strand of NZ_JPEQ01000005.1, from coordinate 232,319 downwards.
ATAGGTGCGGAACAGTATCCACATTATATTTATGCTGAATCGCTGCACAAATACCAAGGGTTCCGGGACGCATCCTTGTGATGCGGCGTTCCATCAGTCCATTTCCTTTATCGATATAGATATATTCTTCTCTTGAAGTGGTAACGTCGATAAATGGTGGTTTGAATTCCATCAACGGATCAATATTCGTGTACAAATCTTCAATACCAATTCCCTTTTGTGGCGGAACAACTTCTAGAGAAAATAAAGTTTTTCCGTTAGCATTTTTTATGTGTTCTGTTATCTTCATTCTGTAATTCTTACTTTGATTTAGTAATATTCAATTATGAATTGTGTTTTATTCCTTAATTCTCCGTTTACAGTATTACTCATTTCAATCATGTTGCCTTTTCCATCATATTTAAAACTATAAACATTTGTCATTTTACCCGGATAGAAGTTTATTGGAAAATAGGTAGAATAACATGAGCTACAATTGATAGTAATCAATATTACTTTATTGTTCTCTCCGTAAAGAATATCTGTTGTACTTGCTTTCTGTTTATTCTTTTCAAAAATTTTTATTGATTCTGTTTTTTATCATCGTAAGTATATTCTATCTCACCTTCGTTCGTTTGGGAACCTGCTCCTACATCTAAAACATAGTTTTCTTTAATCAATTTATGTTGATTGTTGTAAGTGAAAGAATGTTTATTCTTTAAAACACCAAAATAATGAGTCCTTTCTATTGAAATACAATTCTCATTGTCATCATATTTGTACACAACATTTTCTGATTCACGGGTTTGTCCGGGTTGAACCTGTATCACATAATCTGTATTAACCATATTCGTTAATACATTTTTCTCATATTTAAACTCACTTTTCCTTTGAATTTTATTATTGAAATACTGTTCTTTTTTTATAATCTTGTCATTTTCATAATAAAATTTAGTGACTGTAGAATCATTTTTACTTGTAGTATATTGACTTTTGATTCTTATCAATTTTTCCATCAGGAGTTATTTTTTTTTGAGATAATAAAAACTTTTCTTTGTTATTATTATACTGCGTCGTGATTATTTCATTCTTATTCTGAGAGGTTATATATTTTGAACCACCTTTATAGTTACTTTCTACAATATTTCCGTCTTCCGAATATTGAACGGATTGGGAGAACTGTTCATCTAGCAAATAAGTTATTTTTTTTTTATTTTATTTTTTTGAATACCAATCCGGTGCTCTATCCAAAACATAATCAAACAACAATGGATTAAAACTTACATTCACCAAAGGAATCTGGTTATAATTTATATATCCTATAAAATCTTTATCATTATATTTTTGGGCATAACTTTGAGTAAAAAAAAGTAAACAAACCCATATAAGAATATTCTTATGCATAATTTTAATCTGTTAAATTTGGTGACAACCATTTTTTCGCTTCCTGGATGCTGCAATTTCTTCTGTCTGCATAATCCTTAAGCTGGTCTTCTGTAATTTTTCCTAATCCGAAGTACTTGGCATGTGGGCTTCCGAAATAATACCCTGAAACTGATGCTGTTGGAAACATTGCTAAACTTTCGGTAAGAAAAACCCCTGTATTTTCTTCTACTTTTAAAAGATCCCAGATGGTTTTCTTTTCCAGATGGTCCGGGCAAGCCGGATATCCCGGCGCAGGACGGATTCCTTTATATTTTTCAGCAATAAGCTCTTCATTACTTAAGTTTTCCTGGTTAGCATATCCCCAGTATTCTGTTCTTACTTTTTTGTGTAGAAATTCTGCATAGGCTTCTGCAAAACGGTCTGCCAGCGCTTTTACCATAATAGCGTTGTAATCATCATTGGCCTTTTCATATTCTTCTGCCAGTTCATCTGTTCCGAAGCCTGTTGTGACGCAAAACACTCCCATATAATCAGTTTTACCGGAACTTTGCGGTGCAATAAAATCACTTAATGCCAGATAATCTTTTCCTTTTGATCTTTGAGCTTGTTGCCTTAAGGTTAAAAATCTAGCCTGCTCGTTATTATTTTCATCAAAAATTATGATATCATCGGTTTCATTGGAATTAGCTTTGAAAATTCCAAAAATGGCTTTTGCTGTTAATAGCTTTTCGTCAAGAATCCTATTTAAGATAACCTGTGCATCTTTGAAAAGCTCCTTTGCCTGTACTCCTACCACCTCATCTTCTAAGATATTCGGGTATTTCCCATGAAGATCCCAGCTTCTGAAGAACGGAGACCAGTCTATAAAAGGCAATAGTTCTCTCAAATCCTGATTTTCGATTACAGTTATCCCTAATTTATTCGGTGTAAAAATTTCTTCGTTTTCCCAGTCTATTTTGAATTTATTTTCTCTTGCTTCTTCAATAGAAACGTAATCTTTATCAACCTGCCTGCTCAGGAACTTCTCTCTGAAATCCGAATAGTCATTCTTCAGGTCAGAAACATACTCTTTATTTCTGTCTCCCAATAGGGAACTTACCACATTTACTGCTCTTGATGCATCATTAACGTGAACTACGGCATTCTTATATTTTAAATCGATTTTCACTGCGGTATGTGCTTTTGAAGTGGTGGCACCACCTATCAATAACGGGAAATCCAGGTTTTGTCTTTCTAATTCTGATGCGATATATACCATTTCATCCAGACTGGGGGTAATCAATCCGCTTAGTCCAATCACATCTACTTTTTCTTCAATGGCAGTCTGAATAATTTTTTCGGCAGGAACCATCACCCCAAGATCAACGATTTCATAATTGTTACAGCCTAAAACAACACTCACAATATTTTTTCCGATATCATGAACATCGCCTTTTACAGTAGCCATTAAAATTTTTCCATTAGCAGGTTTTGTATTGTCTTTTTCTGCTTCTATAAAAGGTTGTAAATAAGCAACTGCTTTTTTCATTACTCTTGCAGACTTTACCACCTGGGGAAGAAACATTTTTCCGCTTCCAAATAAATCCCCTACAACTCCCATTCCCGTCATCAGATTAATTTCAATAACATGCAGTGGCTTTTCGGCCTGTTGTCTGGCTTCTTCCACATCTTCTTCAATAAAGCGATCAATCCCTTTCACCAGGGCATGGGTGATCCTTTCCTGAAGAGGATAACTTCTCCATTCTAAATCTTCAGTTTTCTCTTTTTTTACTGATTTATGCTTCTCTGAATACTCAAGAAGCCTTTCTGTAGCGTCTTCTCTCCTATCCAGAATAACGTCTTCTACGAGCTCCAGTAATTCTTTATTGATTTCGTCGTATACTTCCAGCATAGCAGGATTTACAATTCCAATGTTCATTCCTGCCTGAATGGCATGATAAAGGAATACGGAATGCATTGCTTCTCTTACAGTGTCATTTCCACGGAATGAAAAAGAAACATTGCTGACTCCTCCGCTCACAGAGGCATAAGGAAGGTTTTGTCTTACCCAGCGCGTAGCTTCGATAAAATCGATCGCATTTCTTCTATGCTCATCCATTCCTGTTGCCACCGGGAAAATATTTAAATCAAAAATGATATCTTCTGCAGGAAATTTCACCTGATTAACCAGGATATCATAAGATCTCTTTGAGATTTCAATCCTCCGTTCAAGACTATCTGCCTGTCCTACCTCATCAAATGCCATTACGATGACTGCTGCCCCATATCTTTTGATTGCTTTTGCGTGTTTGATAAATTCTTCCTCACCTTCTTTCAGGCTGATGGAATTCACCACACATTTTCCTTGTGCCACCTGAAGACCTGCTTCGAGAATCTCCCATTTGGAGGAATCTACCATGATTGGAATTCTCGCAATATCCGGTTCGGAGGCAATTAAATTCAGAAATTTGATCATGGAAGCTTTTCCGTCAATCAATCCGTCATCAAAATTTACATCCAGAATCTGTGCCCCTCCTTCTACCTGATGACGGGCAATATCTAATGCTTCAGAGAATTTCTCTTCTTTAATCAGTCTTAAAAATTTTTTTGGAACCGGCAACATTAGTTCTTTCACCAACGTTAATGAAATTACTCTCCGGTGTTATGATCAGAGGCTCAAGGCCTGATAATCTTAAATATTTCATCAATTTTTTATTCTTCTAAAATATAGTAGGCATTATTGGCATTCTGCTTCAATAAATCTCTATGCTTGCTTAAAGCAGTCATCAACGGAAATCTTTTATACGCCAGCCCATGTTCTTTGGCAAATTTTTCAATTTCCTCCGTGATTTCATTATAATACATATAACTGTAATTGGGAAAAAGATGATGGGCAACATGGAAATTAAAGTTCCCCAATACATTTCTTACCAACCAGTTATTTTCTTTTAAATCATTAGTCACTTCCAGCTGGTGACGAAGCCAGCTAAACGGGAGACCATTATCTTTACTTAATTTCGGAAAAGCGTTATCCGGTAGCGGGTGTAAAGGCAAAAGCACAAACAAAGCAAAGATACTTGCAGATATCACTTGTAAAAACCAGGCTCCTAATGCTAAGCCTATTGATACTTTAAAGAACACAACAGGAACTACAATCTGATAAAAAAAGTAAAATAGTTTATAACCCACCATTTTTATTTTTTCTACAACAGGTATGCTGCCTTGTGTTTTTAAAATCACTCTGTCTTTATCAAAGAAATCTCTAAAGTCTCTTATAAACATCCAGTTGAACAAATACAACGGGTATACTAAAAAGAAAAACTTATGCTGATATTTCTGAATCCCTTTAGCTTTGATCCATGGAACGATTAATAACAAACCGCTTTGCTCTATATCTGTATCCCATCCATCCACATTAGGATATGCATGGTGACTTACAATATGCCTTTTTTTCCAGATGTAGGAATTGGCCCCTACGAAGTCAAAGATGTGTAAGACCAGCCAGTTCAGTTTTTTGCTTTTTATAGATGTTATTATGAGCTGCTTCATGAATTAGATTCAAATAAATCAGGACCAGAAAGATTCCCATCAGAATAAAACTCAATATATAAAGCCAATGCTTTTCTGCATTTAAAACAGCCAATAAATATAACCCAACATAACTCAACGGCAGAATAACTGCTTTGATCTGAATATAAATATCCCTGTTTTCAGGAATGGCTTCTACACGTTGGTTCACTTTCTTTCTTAATTCATTAAACAGTTTAGCATCTTCTGGATCTTTCAAGTAAATCGGCTTTTCCATTACATTAAATTTTGTGGTTTATTTAAAATTAATATTTATAAGCCAGCCTACATCTTTGATTTTAATTAAAAAAAATCTATTAAATCATACTAATTTCCTCAATTTTCTCGGCTCATATTTTTCTACCAGATCAGCAATTGCTTTTATATGTTCGGGAGTTGTTCCGCAGCATCCTCCGATAATATTGATCAAACCTTTTTCTACATATTCTTTAATCTGCCTTGCCATATCTTCCGGTGTTTCATCATATTTCCCGAATGCATTGGGCAAGCCTGCATTGGGATAGGCTGAAACATAGAATTCTGAATTGTGGGCTAGTGTTTCCAGGTAAGGTGTTAATTGATCTGCTCCCAATGCACAATTGAATCCCACACTTAATAAGTTCAGATGGGAAACCGAAATGAGAAAGGCTTCTGCTGTCTGTCCGCTCAATGTTCTTCCTGAGGCATCGGTTATTGTTCCTGAAACCATGATAGGAATTTCAATTCCTCTTTCTTCCTGTAGCTCATCGATCGCAAATAAAGCTGCTTTAGCATTGAGTGTATCAAAGATGGTTTCTACCAAAAGGATGTCAGAGCCGCCATCTAACAGAGCTTCACACTGCTGTTTGTATGCTACCCGCAATTCTTCAAAAGTAATAGCTCTGTATCCCGGATCGTTAACATCAGGACTTAAGCTTGCCGTTCTGTTGGTAGGTCCGATAGATCCTGCTACGAATCTTGGTTTATCAGGATTTTTTGCTGTATATTCATCACAGGCTTTTCTGGCAATCTTTGCGGATTCATAGTTCAGCTCATAAACGAGTTCTTCCATGTGATAATCTGCCATGGCAATCGTAGTTCCTGAGAATGTATTGGTTTCAATGATATCGGCACCGGCCTCCAGGTATTTTTTATGAACTTCTTCTATAGCCTGAGGCTGTGTCAGGGAAAGCAGGTCATTATTTCCTTTCACCGGATATTTCCAATCTTTGAAGCGTTCACCACGGTAATCTTCTTCCTCGAACTTGTACCGCTGAAGCATGGTACCCATTGCCCCATCGAGGACGAGGATACGTTCATTAAGGGCTTTGTTTAGTGATTCTATATTGGTCATAGTCTCTTGTTTTGATGAGAATGGCAGGACTGCGTCCTGTTTTGTGTTAAATCGCCCCTTCGGGGCTCTCTGTCTGATTAATCTAATGCCTGTTTTAAGTCTGCGATAATATCATCTATATTCTCTAAACCAACTGAACAACGCACCAGGCCTGCTGTAATTCCTACTTCGTTTCTTTCTTCATCAGTCAGTTTCGAGTGTGTTGTAGATGCCGGATGAGTGACGATTGTTCTTGTATCCCCGAGGTTTGCAGAAAGCGAGCACATTTTTATCTTATTAAGAAAGTTTCTTCCGCCTTCTATCCCTCCTTTAATTTCAAAAGCGACAATATTACCTCCAAGCTTCATTTGTTTCTTAGCTATCTCGTAGCTCGGGTGAGATTTCAGGAACGGATATTTTACCAGTTCTACATTGGGGTGGCTTTCCAGAAATTCTGCTACTTTCAATGCATTTTCACAGTGTTTCTCCACACGGATCGCCAATGTTTCCAGGCTCTTTGATAAAACCCATGCATTGAAAGGTGATAATGCAGGCCCGGTATTTCTTGCAAAGAGATAAATTTCCCTGATCAGTTCCGCTTTTCCTACTGCTATGCCTCCTAGCACTCTTCCCTGTCCGTCAATCAGCTTCGTCGCAGAATGTACAACAACATCCGCACCATATTTAACGGGCTGCTGAAGATAAGGAGTTGCAAAACAGTTATCTACAATAAAAATAAGATTATGTTTCTTTGCAATTTTCCCGAAAAATTCCAGATCCAGGATTTCAATGGCCGGATTGGTAGGGGTTTCGAGGTATAGGACTTTTGTATTGGGTTTAATCAGTTTTTCAACGTTTTCTGCATCTTCGGCTTTGAAATAGGTTGTTTCGATATTCCATTTCGGAAAATACTTCGTAAACAATGTATGGGTAGAACCGAATACCGACTGACAGCTTACGATATGATCTCCTGCGCTTAACAATGCGGCAAATGTTGAATAAATAGCAGCCATTCCTGTTGCAAATGCATATCCGGTTTCTGCTCCTTCCATTTTTGCGATCTTCTCTGTAAATTCTGTTACGTTCGGATTAGAAAAACGGCTGTAGAGGTTTTTAGGTTTTTCTTCTGCAAAACTCGCTCTCATATCTTCAGCATCCTGAAAAATAAAGCTGGATGTAAGATATAGCGGAGTAGAATGTTCATCAAACTGTGTTCGCTCCGTTTGTGTTCTTATTGCTGATGTTTCAAAATTTTCCATATAGTTTTAATTTGTCAATTTACCAATGTAGCAGTCTAACAATATAACAATGAGATTCTTCATTTTGCCCAGAACGGTAATAACCATCATTGGTACACTGTTATATTGCCAGATTTTTACATTAGTTTTTATTTTGTTTCACTTACTCTCAAAATATCTCCGAATACGCCTCTTGCTGTTACCTGTGCTCCCGCTCCGGCTCCCATAATCACGATAGGATTTTCTCCATAGCTTTCTGTATAAATCTCAAAAATGGAGTCTGAACCTTTTAGCTGTCCCAATGCTGAAGTTGCCGGAACAGAAATCAGCTGCACATCCAGTTCTCCTTTGTCTTTCTGCAAGTCTCCATGTAAATCACCAACATACCTCAATACATGGCCGGGCTCTTGATTTTCTTTGATCTTCTGATATTCTTCATCCAGTTCTCCAAGTCTCGAAAGAAATTCTGATTTTGAAACGGAAAGTAAGTTTTCCGGAACAAGGTTTTGAATATGGATATCTTCAAACTCATTGATCAGGTCCAGTTCTCTTGCTAAAATCAATAATTTTCTGGCTACGTCGTTTCCGGACAGATCTTCTCTTGGATCCGGTTCGGTGTAGCCTTTTTCCAGAGCTTCGTTAATGATGGTTGAGAATTTATCATCTCTCAAAGAGAAATTATTAAAAACATAACTTAGTGTTCCTGAAAATACTCCTTTGATCCTTGTGATATTTTCTCCTGAAAGGTGCAATAATTTAATCGTATCAATTAATGGCAAACCAGCTCCAACATTAGTCTCGTACAAATAACGTCTGTTATTTTTGTTCAACGTATATCTTAGTTTACGGTATTCTTCAATAGGAAGTGTATTGAAAATTTTATTGGAAGAAACCAGGTCGAAACCATTTTCCGCCAATGCATGATAATTTTTAACAAAGTCCTTGCTTGCCGTGTTATCTACAACAATGAGATTTTCCAACTGATTTTCTTTTGAGAAACTGATCAGCTCTTCAATATTGGAAGGTTTTTCTGCCGCCAGCACCTCATCATTCCATTGGGTATCAAACCCTTTTTTATTGAAAGCTATTTTCTTTGAATTGGCTACAGCCACTACCTTAAGGTCTATATTTTTACGTTTTTTAATTTCATCCGAAGATTCCAGCACCTGTTCTATGAGTGTTTTTCCAACGTTTCCATGTCCAATGATTGCCAGATGAACAGTTTTCGGTTTTTTGAAAATTTCGGATTCTATAATATTTTTAGTTTTCTCATCCTGCGATGATGTAACAACGATATTTACTCTATTTTCACCGGCCACTTGATTTAAAAGCAACGGAAAAACGTTATTTCTGGCCAGTTCGGCAAATACTTTATTGAAGTCTTCTGCTACAAAACCAATAACAGAAACATTATTAATACTATATATCTGGGATACTTTACCTGATTTTCTTTCTTCTTCAAATTCATCAATAAGGCACGTTACAGCTTTCTCTGCATCATTTTCATGTACTAATATGGAAATTCCGTTTTCTATGGCCTGCTGAGAAATTACGCCTACACTGATGCGCGCCAGGGTCAGCGCTTTAAAAATTCGTCCGTCAATTCCAATTTCGCCTAAAAAATCTTCTCCTTCAAATTTGATGATTGATCTGTTCTTCAAAAAATTTTATTTCGTTAGCATTTTTCATTACTATAAAATGTTTTTTATGATATTGTTTAATTGTTGATATTCCATTAGGAAGGCATCATGCCCATGTACAGATTGGATCTCGTGATAAGAAATATTCTTTTTTTTTCCTTTTTAGATTTTCAAAACACATCCGTATTTCAGAAGCGGGAAAGAATAGATCGGTATCAACGGAGATCATGTGCATTCGTGCTTGTATTTTCTCCAATGCTGATTCATCAGTATTAATATTCATCAGTAAATGATTCATCAGTTTATAGGCTTTTAAACTAAATCTTTCGTTTAAAGCATTACCATGATAAATAAGCCAGTCTTCTGATTCTAACCTTTCTTTTTCCTGATTGTATTTATTTTGAAATCTGTCGTTAAGTGATTGTGGAGTTCTGTAACACAACATGGCATGAATTCTTGCTTTTTGTAATGGCTCATCTTTATCATTCAATAAAAATTTCTGAACCAGACATTGTGCATGGAGCCAGTCGTGGGTTCTGTGATCGCAGGCTATGGGAATAAAAATTTCGGCCAGTTCGGGTTGCTTGGCAAGCATCTCCCAGGCAATTCCTCCTCCTAAGGAGCCTCCAATAATGGCATACACGTTTTTGATATGCAGTGCTTCCAGCCCTTTCAGAAATATACCGGCGATATCTGAAGGAGTGAAATCTTCATAATTTTCAATTAAAAAATGATCGTAACCGTTTCCGGGAATATTAAAACACAGAACAGTGTATTTTTGGGTATCTATCACCTGATTTTCTCCGATCAATTGCTTCCACCATCCTTTTTCTCCTGAAACATTGGAATTTCCGGTAAGGGCATGGTTAATCAAAATAATGGGGGCAGTAAACAGGTCTTTCCCGAAAAGCTCATAACTCAACGGGATATTATATTCCTTATTGGAATTGGTTTGATACGAAAGATTAATATAGTTTAGTTCTGTTTTCAATTCTATTATTTTAATACAATTGAAAATGCCACAGGAAATGGCTGAAAGAACTTCAGTAAGTTATCTGTCCAAAATAGTTTTGGTAGAACGTAGCACCTTCTTTGCTTTCACAAAGGGTTGCTAAGGTTTCATAGGGTCTAATCCCTCAACCTTTCTTGATAACATTTTCAATATTTGAATGAACGAATGGTGCAAAGGTAATTCTTTTCTTTGAATTTCAAAAAAAAAATAATTTAATATTTAAAAAATGCCTTAAATACAAGTATTCCAAGTGCATATTAATAATTCTTCAGATGAAAAGAATTGGAATTATTTTCCAAAAAAACTAACTTCGTATGGAAAATGATGATATATGACTGCCGAAAAAGAAAGATTACAAGATACCAATTGGAAAAACTGGGGACCTTATGTAAGCAACCGGCAATGGGGAAATGTACGGGAAGATTATAGTCCCAACGGAAATGCCTGGAATTATACCAATCATAATAATGCGGAAAGCTATGCATACCGGTGGGGAGAAGAAGGTATTGCCGGAATTTCTGATACAAAACAACTTTTATGTTTTGCCTTTTCATTCTGGAATAAGAAAGACAAAATGGTCAAAGAACGTTTCTTTGGATTGAGCAATCCCCAGGGTAACCATGGGGAGGATATCAAAGAAATTTTTTATTACCTGGATAATACACCTACGCATAGCTATATGAAAATGGTGTATAAATACCCTATCAATGCATTTCCTTATGATGATCTCCTTACTGAAAACGGAAGACGCAGTAAAAAGGAACCTGAATATGAACTATTCGATACGGGAATTTTTGATAATAATGAATATTTTGACATTTTCATTGAGTATTGTAAGGCCGATCATAATGACATTCTGGCCAGGGTTACAGTTTACAACAGAAGCCAATCTGATGCTCCCATTGTTATGGCTCCTACAGCCTGGTTCAGGAATAACTGGAAATGGGGTTACAACACTTATAAAGCAGAAATGAATGCTTCTCACGACGGATGTATCAATGTTAATCATGACAGTATTTCAATCAAAAAGATCTATTCCCGAAATTTGAATGCACAAAGTGTATTTTGTGATAATGAAACCAATACTCCAAAACTATATGGTGCCCCTAAAACAGAAAACACCTATTATAAAGATGGAATCAATGATTTTATTATTCATCAGGGCAATACGATAAATCCTGAGAAAAGAGGTACCAAAGCTGCTTTTCTGATTGATGAAATGATTGGTGCAGGACAGTCCGGAACATTCGATTTCAGGTTTTGCCCTGACGGAGTTGACGAGCCTTTTAAAGATTTTGATGAAATTTTCAACACCAGAATTGCCGAAGCGGAAGAGTTTTACAGTGAGATTCAAAATGAAACCACTGATGAAGATGAAAAGAACGTTCAGAGACAAGCTTTTGCAGGTCTTCTCTGGAATAAGCAATTCTATCATTATAATATTGGAAAGTGGCTGAAAGGTGATCCTAATTTTGAAGCCCCCCGAAACTTCAACGAATATGTAAGAAATACAGAGTGGAACCATCTTCACAATAAGGATATTATATCTATGCCTGATAAGTGGGAATATCCCTGGTACGCAACCTGGGATCTCGCCTTTCATTGTGTTCCTTTTTCCATTATTGATGCTGAGTTTGCAAAAGGACAGCTTTTACTTCTTACCAAAGAATGGTATATGCATCCCAACGGACAGCTTCCTGCCTATGAATGGAATATGAGTGATGTAAATCCTCCTGTACATGCCTGGTCATGTTTCCGGGTTTTTAAAATAGATGAAAAGAATAATGGAAATCCTGATCTGCTATTTCTTGAAAAGGTCTTCCAAAAACTTCTTTTAAATTTCACCTGGTGGGTGAACAGGAAGGACAAGAACGGTAAGAATATTTTTGGTGGCGGTTTCCTTGGCCTCGATAATATCGGAGCTTTTGACAGAAATATGGTTTTAAAGGACGGGCAACACCTCGAACAGGCAGACGGTACCAGCTGGATGGCTATGTATGCCCTCAATATGATGAGGATTGCCATGGAACTTGCCCAGTATTACCAGGTGTATGAAGATATGGCTATTAAATTCTTTGAACATTATCTTTATATCGCAGAAGCCATGGAAAACCTGGGTGAAGGAACAAAAGGATTATGGAATGAGGAAGACGGATTTTTCTATGATGTTCTGCAACTGGGAAATGGGGACAGTGTCTCTTTAAGGCTGAGAAGTATTGTTGGACTCATCCCTTTGTTTGCGGTAGAAATTGTTGATCATCGCTTATTGGAAAAGATGCCCAACTTCCGGAGCCGTATGGAATGGATTTTAAAAAACAAGCCCGAGCTGACCAAGCTTGTCTCTCACTGGGATGAGGAAGGGCAAGGGAGAAAACATCTGATGAGCATCCTCCGTAAAAACAGGTTAACAAAAGTTTTAACAAGAATGCTTGATGAGAAAGAGTTTTTGAGCTCTTATGGAATACGGGCTATGTCCAAAGTTTATGAGGAAAACCCGTTTGTATTTTCTGTGCATGGTACGGAAAATGTGGTCTATTATACTCCTGCCGAAAGTGACAGCAGGATGTTTGGCGGCAACAGCAACTGGCGTGGCCCGATCTGGTTTCCTATCAATTTCCTGATTGTGGAAAGTTTACAACGCTTCCATTATTATTACGGAAACAGCCTGAAAGTAGAATTTCCCACCGGCAGCGGTGATAAAAGAAATCTGGATGAAGTGGCACAGAATATCAGCAGAAGGCTCTGTTCCATATTTTTAAAAAATGAACATGGAGAGCGAGCTTTCAATGGAGGAAATCCTAAGTTTAATCATGATGAACACTTTAAAGATTATATTACATTCTTTGAGTATTTCCATGGTGATAACGGAAGAGGCGTAGGGGCTTCTCACCAGACAGGATGGACGGCCACGGTAGCGAAGTTAATCAAACCAAGACTTACCTTTTAATGAGCAATGAATAATAGGTAATGAGTACTAAAAAAGTTGGTGAATCTGAAGAGAAAAAATGAATTTCTTTTTACCCCACTAGCTTATACTGAAATTTTATTTAAAAAGACGAGGATATTAAAACGTTATAGGTTTTTGAAACCTATAACGTTTATGCTTTAGCCGTGGTAAATAAAAATGAGGCTCGAAAGCCTCATCTATGCATTTAATTTTTTTTCCGTTAACGTATACTTCGTATCGGATCTCTACATTCGGTTCTAAAGTTTTGGATACGGAACAGTATTTTTCAAAAGACAGCTGTGCTGCTTTTAATGCTTTCTTAGAATCAATTTCTCCTTCCAAAAGGAATTTTACATTCATAGATTTAAAAGGTTTCGCATCATCTACAGGAATTCTCTCTCCTTCTACTTCTGCTTTAAAACCGGTAATTTCCTGACGTTGCTTCTTTAAAATAGAAACTACATCAATACCACTACAGCCTGCTACTGCCATCAATACGCTTTCCATTGGTGAAACCCCTTTTGCTCCAGGCTGGGAAGTATTGTCCAAAAGAACGGAAGAGGCGTAGGGGCTTCTCACCAGACGGGCTGGACAGCTACGGTAGCGAAGTTAATCAAACCAAGACTTACCTTTTAATGAGCAATGAATAATAGGTAATGAGTACTAAAAAAGTTGGTTAATCTGAAGAGAAAAAATGAATTTCTTTTTACCCCACTAGCTTATACTGAAATTTTATTTAAAAAGACGAGGATTAAAACGTTATAGGTTTTTGAAACCTATAACGTTTATGCTTTAGCCGTGGTAAATAAAAATGAGGCTCGAAAGCCTCATCTATGCATTTAAATTTTTTCTCCGTTAACGTATACTTCGTATCGGATCTCTACATTCGGTTCTAAAGTTTTGGATACGGAACAGTATTTTTCAAAAGACAGTTGTGCTGCTTTTAAAGCCTTTTTAGGATCAATTTCTCCTTCCAAAAGGAATTTTACATTCATAGATTTAAAAGGTTTCGCATCATCTACAGGAATTCTCTCTCCTTCTACTTCTGCTTTAAAACCGGTAATTTCCTGACGTTGCTTCTTTAAAATAGAAACTACATCAATACCACTACAGCCTGCTACTGCCATCAATACGCTTTCCATTGGTGAAACCCCTTTTGCTCCAGGCTGGGAAGTATTGTCCAAAAGAATAGAATTCCCCTGCGAATTGGTACATTCAAATAAAAAAGTCGTCGTTGATTCTGTTAAGTGTTATTTTCATTATTGCTTATTGCTTATTGCTTATTGCTTATTGCTTATTGCTTATTGCTTATTGCAAAATTATAAAATTCCTCTCGCTTTTATTTCCAGATATTTATTGATAACATCAATATTCAAATTTTCCGGGAGTGTATATACTGTATAAATACCGTATTTACGAAGTTCCTGAATGATGAGTTTTTTTTCAAATTCAAATTTTTCAGATATAATTTCATCATATATTTCCTGTATATTTTCAGGATTTTTATGGATTAATGTCTGAAGTTCTGAATTTTTGAAAAACACCACCACTAAAAGATGGTTTTTGGCAATACCCCGGAGATATTTTAACTGGCGGTTTAATCCGTCCAATGTTTCAAAATTGGTAAAAAGCAGAATCAAACTTCTTTGATTGATAGAGTATTTTATATCCTGATAGAGACGATTAAAATCACTTTCAAAAAAATCTGTTTTGATATTGTAAAGTGCTTCAGAAATTTTTTTAAGCTGTCCCGATTTATTATCTGCTGCAATTTTATTCTCCGCTTTTTTGGAAAAGGTCATCATCCCTGCTCGATCTCCTTTCCGCAGAATAATATGAGACAATGCCATCGTTGCATTAATGGAGTAGTCGAGTAAACTTAAGCCATTAAAAGGCATTTTCATTGTTCTGCCTTTATCAATCAGCATGAAAATACGTTGTGATTTTTCATCCTGAAATTGATTAACCATCAGGCGATTTGTTTTGGAGGTAGCTTTCCAGTTGATGGTTCTGATATCATCACCGGGAACATAGTCTTTGATCTGCTCAAACTCCATTGTATGGCCTAATTTTCTGACTTTTTTAATTCCTCCCAGCAAAAATTCACTTTGAAGAGCCATCAACTCATATTTTCTGAGATGAATGAAGGAGGGATAGGAAGGTAACATCGCATCTTTTTGAAAACGGAATCGTTTAGAAACAAAACCCAGTGGTGAAGATGCATAAATATTAAGGCTTCCAAACTGATATTCTCCTCTTTCCTTAGGTTCCAGGCTATATTGGAAATATGTATTTGATCCACTGTTGATATTCTTTTCTATTAAAAAATCTCTTTTCTGAAATTGAAACGGGATTTCATCAATAATTCTGGACGTAATTTTAAAGCTGTAATTATTTTTAATATCAATTTTCACAAAATTCTCATCTCCGTTCGAAAGTTTTTCCGGCAATATTCTTTGGGCTTGTAATGCATTTTTTTGATTAAAAAGTAACAGATAATCAACCATAGCTGCCAGAAAACATATCAATAGAACAATATGTGCCACCCACATCAGAAACGGAAAGAAAAATGCCAGGACATACAAAACTCCCACTCCGATGAGTGTAAAGAAAAAACGGGTATTGATATATAGGTCTTTCATTGGTCAGGGTTGCTGATTATAGATCCCAGGTCTTGGGAGTATATTTATTATATTTTTCACCATCAATATTATTGCAGGGATTAATGGGTTTGTTCAACATTTAGATATTTATATCAACCCCCTTCTTTAACATCTTTTTTAAAATTTGAAATTCTTTGCAATAATGAATGATGTTTTATCTGGGGATCTCTATTCCCTCTAAAATCTGGCGGATAATTTCATCTGCTGTAAGACCCTCCATTTCTCTTTCAGGAGATACAATAACCCTGTGGCGTAACACAGCATAGCTTGCTTCTTTAATATCTTCCGGAGTGACGAAATCTCTTCCCCTTAGTGCAGCAAATGCTTTTGAAGCGGTAAGAAGTGCGAGAGAGGCTCTTGGCGAAGCCCCCAGGTATAAAAACTGGTTTTCCCTGGTATTAATAATAATTTTAGCAATATATTCCATCAACTGAGTTTCCACAATGATTTCTTTTACCAAATGCTGATAGTTTCTCAGCTGCTCTGCAGTAATTACACGATTGACTCCCTCTGTTTTATCTTCTTTTTTACTTTCGTGCTGATTTCTAATGATGGCAATTTCCTGCTCAAGGTTGGGATATCCTACATTGATTTTGAATAAAAAACGATCCAGCTGTGCCTCTGGAAGCCTGTAGGTTCCTTCATGCTCTATTGGGTTTTGGGTAGCTACAACCAGAAACGGTTCATCCATGATATAACGGACGCCATCCATAGTAATCTGCCTTTCTTCCATCACTTCAAATAAAGCAGCCTGTGTTTTCGCTGGAGATCTGTTGATTTCATCAATTAAAATAAAATTGGAAAAAACAGGTCCTTTTTTAAATTCAAATTCTGAATTTTTCACATTGAAAACAGAGGTCCCCAGAATATCAGAAGGCATAAGATCCGGTGTAAACTGGATCCTGCTGAATCCCACATCGATGGTTTTAGCCAGCAATTTTGCTGTAATGGTTTTGGCTACTCCGGGAACACCTTCTATCAAAAACGTGACCGTTTGAAAGTAATGCTGCAAGAAGATGCTCTATCATGTTCTCCTGCCCTACAATTACTTTTCCTATTTCTGCTTTTACCTTATCTAAACTTGCACGAAGTTCTATCATATCAATTCTCGACTGGAACTGTTCTTCGTTTTTATTTAGATTGATTGGGGGTTGATTTTCTATGTTCGGGTTATCAAGATTTTCCATAATTTTTTTTATTTTGGGTTTGATAGGTCTTCGTTCTATCTTTGACTAAATCGTCCCTTCGGGACTCTTATTTTAATATTTCGTCTAGTAGTTTATTGATTTTTTCCAGGTCTTCCTTCATTACACTCGCATAAGGATCCTGTGCTCTTTTGATAAGGCTGATTGCTTCATTAATCTTTTCAATAGGTTTTCCGGTTTTCATCTGGAGCTTCTTAGCAAATTCTTCGTCGATGTTTTGGGTATCGATCAGAAGATCCATTCTTACTTTATTCAGAAAGTATTGGGCTTTTTTAGCCATCATATCATGAAAATCGCCTTCCTGAAGATAGAGATTTCCGATACTTTTCACAAAATCGACAGAGGTATTCCGTAAAGGTTCAATCACAGGCACGATTCTTTGTTTTCTTTTTGCATTAAAGAAGATAAACAGGATTAGCCCTCCCAGGAATGTCCACCATGCATACTTTAATGCCGGATTAGACAATACAAATCTCATAAAGAAGCGGGAAACTTTTGATTTGCTTTCTACAAACCAAAGTGTCTCCCTATCCGGAAGGTAAGAAAATACATCCTGTGCATATTTTATATTTCCGGGTTTAAGGAGATAGTAATTCGTCAGGAAAAGAGGTTCGCTATGAGCATAAATGGTTCCTTTTCCAAATTGTACCTTAATAAAGTTTGCCTGATCGGTATTCTTTTTCTCCACCGTTTTCCCCAATATCTCAGCTTGAGGTTTGATGTAAGAAAATCCTCTTCCCGACGGAAATTTGTCTAATTGAATGAAATCATTCTGATATTTTTTATCCGTAAGTTTCAGAACATTTTCTTCTTCAAAAGAAATATCTGAATTATAGAAGCCAATACTATCGGAAATTTCCTTAGGAATATTGCTTACCATCAGCATTGCATCTGAGCCGGCAGATACCTGTTCCAGAATTTTCTTCCATGATTCCCTGTCAATATCATGCTCGATAACGATAATATTGTGAGCTCCTTTTTTCTGGTTATAATATTCATAAGGAGTCTGCTCAATCTCTTTCAGCTTATTCTTAAAAAGATCTTTGGCTTCGTTACTAAAAACAAATAACCCAAAAGGGGACTTCTCATTGGGATCAAAATTCTTACGCCAGTCTGTAGTTTCTTTTTTATTAACTTCAAGCAATGCCAGAATAAGCATCATTACGATGAAAATTACAGCATATATTTTGAAAGTTTTGTTCATGGTCAGTTTTGTTATGGTTTAAATGCCTGGTATTGATCTTTAAATTTCCGGTAGCTTTGTTCTTCAATCTTAAATTCCCCATACCAAACATAATCGAAAATATAGGAAAGGTCTGCAAAAGCTTCTTTAAGGTGATCTGCCTTCATCTCTGCAACATAATCCTTATTGGTTTTTTCCGGATTCCAGCTGATCAGTTTTTTGTCACTTAACTTTTTTAAAATAAATAAAAACTGGTAACGAACTGCAGACCGGTAATCTCCGGTGTGCTCAAACTTTGCAATGCTTTCCGGAAAATTGATTTCATTGAATATTTTCATGAAGTTCTTCTACATTTAAATCCAGTTTTTTTATTCTTTTTGCCAAAAATAAAGCTACCGTCTTTTCCTAAGATGTATTTAATAACAAAATAAAGCAGGAATCCTACGAGAATAATAGCAAAGAAACGGATAAGATTTGTTGTAAACTGCTCGGATCTCGTAAAAACTGTTTCTCCAAAGATTCCTCTCAGAACCCGGTCTATTTTTCTTAATAATTTTTGCCAAAACGATTCCCTTGGTTTTGATACGGAATAATCAAATTCATTCCCTTTGTATCTTGCCGGGATATTTTCTTTAAATTGTTTAGGATAGACTGTATTTTCTGAAACCGGGTTTTTCATCAGAACAGAGTCTGCACGCAGCATATTGCGATAGTGTCCCGTGCCTAAAGAATCTACCAGATAATCATCTACGGGAGAAGCTTCCTGGGCCTGAAAAGTTCCAAGAGTGAAAAGCAGTATCAGAAAAGAAAAGAAATTATTCATTGCTACCAATAGTATCTATTTCTGCCAATTCAGCTTTCTGATGAAGATCCGTTCTGCTGTCATAATACATCAATCCTGCATTTATATACATCAGGTTGGAAAGAACTAATGATAACAAAATAGAAATTCCGTAGAATATAAAAAATATAACTCCGGCAACTCCGGTAAACGGATTTTGTTCAAAGTTTCCATCCGGAGAAGAGGTGAGAACAGATCCGTAAAAAAAAAATCATAGGAATAACTGTAAAAACCGAAGTTGCGATGTATATAATAATAAACATAACAAATGCCGATCCCCAATACTTCCAGTAGGGAGATTTCTCACTTCCGTTGGGATAAGAAAACTGGGCACGTATTGAATAACTCAGACTTTCTAAAAAACCTCTGTTTGAGTTAAAATAATCATACATTAAAAAGGTGTTGACATTAAAAATAGTAGGATAAAGAAGCAATATCAGAAACAAGCCTATGATAATGAAAACCAGCATATAAGAAAATCCTACAACAAAAAGAGTAAGCGGAACTACAATAAAGATCATTCCGAGACAGAGCCTTGCAATTCTGCCTGTATTGTTTTTAAAATCACTTAAAATATCATCAGTTTTTTATTTTTTTCTGCACCCTGTGCAATCCTTTTCAGGTAAAAAACAGGATATAGATAATTGACAATTGCCAGCACAATAAAAAAGTAAAAAATGTCAGTATACCAACTACAATCAGCATCCCGGCATTATCTGAAAAGTATTGCTCAAAATAATAGGTTTCTCCTCTTAAATTGGAGCCGAATATCTGTGAAAAGAGCTCTTTATATCCAAAAATAAAAATGGTAATGATTAAAATCAACAGCAAACCATTTATCAGAATATAATTCTTAAAATAGTTTTTTCCATATAATTTGAAGAAATTAAAACTATCACTGATGAAAGTTCCGAAATCTCTTTTTTTATAAAATTGTATCATGGGTATGGTTATTCATTTTTTTATTAACAATGGACGGATATACAAAATAGTAAAATCCTATAATCGTAAGCGAACTGATAATGATCGCCAGATTTAAAGTTAAAGGCATCTTTAAAGCATGTCTCGTAACGTAGCCTTCAATGATTCCGGCACAAATTGTAAATGGAATCGTACTCAGAAATATTTTAAAAGAATCTTTAAATCCTTTTTTAAAAGAATTAAATCTTGAAAATGTTCTCGGGAAAAGAATAGAAGCTCCGAGAATCAATCCGCACATGGCCTCGACAACCATAGCAAAAATTTCAAAAACGCCGTGAAGCCAGATCCCTCTCGCACTATCTTTCAAGGCTCCATAATCATAGAAAAAATACTGAAAAGACCCCAGCATCACACTATTGGAAAGAAGTGCAAATAATGTCCCCACTCCTCCTGTAATTCCGTAGATATACAATTTTGCACCTACCTGAATATTATTAAAAATTATTCCAATGGTACTCCCCCATGTGGAACCGCTTTGATAAATCCCTACAGCATTATTATTCTTTATGTTTTCAATAGTTTCGTTCACATAACTTTCTCCAAGAATAATATTGGCAAAATCCTTATCATACATTGCTGAAAGCACACCTATTGATGTAAACAGAATAAAGAAAAGGAAGGCATACATCAGGTATCTTCTATACTGATACACCAATAAAGGGACTTCTGTTTTGAAAAAATAAAGAATCCTGTTCTCCTCTACCCTTTTTGTCTTATAGATCTTCTGGAATACCTGGGCTGATAAATGATTCAGGTAGACCGTTGTATTGCTTTTAGGATAGTAGGTCTGGGCAAAAGAAAGATCATTGATCAGATTGATATACAATGAAGACAGGTCATCAGGATTTTTTTTTAATTTTCCCTTGAATAACCTGTTCAATTCCCAACCAT
Organism: Chryseobacterium sp. P1-3; assembly: GCF_000738495.1. Taxonomy (NCBI): domain Bacteria; kingdom Pseudomonadati; phylum Bacteroidota; class Flavobacteriia; order Flavobacteriales; family Weeksellaceae; genus Chryseobacterium; species Chryseobacterium sp. P1-3. The sequence continues at coordinate 211,495 of NZ_JPEQ01000005.1, read as the reverse complement.
TTTTCTTTATTTTGTTTAATGAAATAAACTTCTCTCATAATTGTAAAGGCTAAAATAATAAAAATTATGTCTCAAATTGCGATAAATACTTCACAAAATGTAAATATTAACTTCAATACAGCCAGTGTGGGAGAAAGGATGCTTGCATTTATCATCGATCTTCTGATCAGGGTTGCGTATGTCATTATTGTCATGTATCTTTTCTTTAATATTTTTGATTTGGGATATTTATTGAGCGGCCTCGATCAGTGGTCTGTAATGGCCATTTACATTATTCTCACCTTTCCTGTTTATATTTATCCTCTTGTGCTGGAAAGCCTGATGGAAGGACAGACTCCCGGAAAAAAGCTTTTGAAAATTAAAGTCGTAAAGATTGACGGGTATCAGGCAAGTTTTGGAGATTATCTCATCCGGTGGGTATTCAGGCTCATTGATGTAACTTCTGGAGGAATTGTAGGCTTAACGTCAATGATTATCTCGAAAAACAATCAGCGTTTAGGGGATATTGCAGCCGGGACAGCAGTGATTTCTTTAAAAAATAACATCAATATTTCCCATACCATCCTGGAAAATATTCACGAAGATTATATTCCTTCTTTTCCTCAGGTTATTGCATTGAGTGATAACGATATGAGAATTATCAAGGACAATTATACCAAAGCCTTAAAAATCGATGACCGTCAGATTATCAGTAAACTTTCCGATAAAATCAAAAGTATTCTGAAACTCGAGATCGATCCTACCAAAATGACGGAAAGGCAGTTTATTAACATCATCATAAAAGATTACAACTACTATACAGGTAAAGACAATTAAGCTATAACCATTTTTTCCAATTTTACTTTTTGTCCTAATGTAACAGTTTGTAATAAGGTCTGTTTTTATCCATCATTGAGCCCGGTGTAATTTTTGTATCTTTAACAGTAAAGTTCTGAATTATGAAATTTGAAAATAACAAATCAGGAAATGGAGGAGTTCTTACCCTGAATAACGAAACTAAAGAAATTGGAAGGCTTACTTATACCATTTTTCCGGAAGATAACAGGCTGATTATTTCCTTTGTACTGGTGCATCCAGAATTTGAGGGTAGAGGAATGGGAAAATATCTGGTGGAAGAAGCAATCAGGTTTGCCAGGGAAAACAACTGGAAAGTTTATCCTCATTGTTCCTATGCAAGGTCTGTCATGATGAGAATGAATGATGTGGAAGATATTTTTTTAAAGAATTAAAACTTCATTGACCAGGATCTCTTCAATATTATCAGGATAATCCACTTGGAGATGATGGTCAGAAGCTACCCATTCCATAATTTCCCGGAGATTTAAAACTTTGGAATTTGGGATTCCCATTCGGTCAAGGGCACATGCATTACACTCCTGCTCGTATTGATTATGAATAGGAATTACAAATAGTTTTTTGTTCATGAATAAAGCTTCTGCAGGAGTTTCAAAGCCTGCATTGCATAGAATCCCGTCACATCCTTCAAAATATTTCAGATACTGAAGTTCATCAATAGGAAATACTTCAATATTTTTCAATTTGACATGTACTTTGCTGTACTTTGAAAAGACTTTCCATTGTACCGGGATTTTTCTAAGTACTTTAATGATATTCTCGTCGGCAAAACTCGGCAGATATACAAGGTAATATCCCTGCTTATAAGGATTAAGGTTTCTGATTTTCTTACGGATTACCGGTTTTTTGATCTGCGGGTGATAGTTTTCAAAATGAAAGCCGATCTTCTTTTCGCCAGGAACATAATATTTCAGGATCAGTTCCCCCAGAAAATCCTTCTTTTCAGGTTTTGGAGTTTCCGGAAAACTCATGGATGCCTGATGGCTGAGCTCTATCATTGAGAGCTTTTTTTAGCTTACAAGCCCATCCCGTTAAAGGTTCATAATCATTAATAATCAGATCATACTTGGTAAGTTCCAGCTCATGTATGGTTTTTATCGCCTCCAGAAACTTATTCTCAGTAAATGTTTTGAGGTAGGATAATCCGCCTGTTTTATTATAAAGCAGGGAAATGCCCCTATGCTGGAAATTAATGTCAAAATCAGCCTTTAATTGTGATTGATGTCCGCTGATTAAAGTATCTACCGATGCGTATTTTTTGAGAATCGGAATAATTTCCTGAGCTCTTGCTACATGTCCGTTTCCGGTTCCTTGAAAGGCATACAAGATCTTCATCAGGAAAAGTTAGTTACCATTTTTAAAAGTGTTGAGCTGTCCATTTCCTGAATTTCTTCTGCTTCATCATCTTTCAGCAAATGTTTATGCTCATCGTAATAAAAGATCTTCCATTGCTTATCATGGTATTCCAATGCTGACAGGTTTTCTATCCAGTCTCCGGAATTCAGATAGGTACAAGACCCCTTTTTATTGATAACCTCCCGAATTTGCGGTTGATGAATATGTCCGCAAATGACGTAATCATAATTGTTGTCAATAGCCAATTCAGAAGCGGTAAGTTCAAAATCCCCGATATATTTGACTGCTTTTTTCACATTGTTTTTGATTTTCTTTGAAAATGAATATTTTTCCTTACCCATTTTTTCTAAAAACCAATTGACAATGTTATTGATAACAATTAAAAGATCATACCCTTTCCCGCCAAGTTTGGCGATCCATTTGGAATGTTGTACCGATGCATCAAAAACATCACCGTGAAAGATCCAGGTTTTCTTTTCATCTATAGTCAGGCATATTTTATTACAGACCTTAAGCTTACCAAGCTCAAAATCGGTAAACTTACGAAACATTTCATCGTGATTACCCGTAATATAATAGACATCCGTACTTTTGGTAGCGAATGAAAGGATCTTCCTGATCACTTTCAAATGAGGTTTAGGGAAGTAAGACTTTTTGAATTGCCAGATATCAATGATATCACCATTCAATACTAACGTTTTAGGCTGTATAGAATTAAGGTATCTTAGCAATTCTTTAGCCTTACATCCATAAGTTCCCAAATGAACATCCGAAATAACAACTAACTCTACGTTTCTTTTCATCCGTATAATTTTCAGCTTTTAATTAGCCAGGGGAATGTCCGAATGTTTTTTAAAATATAAAAAAGCTGAACAAGGCATTCCCAGATTTTATACAAAGAAACTCATTGAAAGTTAACTGTATATGAATGCTATATTATTTTTTATAGAGAGTTCATTAACTCTTCTGTAATTTCCATATTGTGATAAACATTCTGAACATCGTCATCTTCTTCGAAACGTTCAAGCATTTTCATATTAGCTTTGAATTGCTCTTCACTTACCTCTTTTGTATTGTTTGGAATTCTTTGCAGCTCGGCACTTTTGGCTTCTATGCCAAGTTCATCCAGTTTGTGGGATAAAGAACCGAAATCTTCAAAGGCAGTTGTAATCATTACCTCTTCTTCATCTTTTTCTACATCTTCTGCACCCCCATCAATCATTTCCATTTCAAAATCATCCCAATCCATTTTGATCTGAGCCAGGTCAATAGTAAAAATTCCTTTTCTGTCAAAGATAAATGCAAGCTCACCATTCTTACCAAGATTTCCGTCAAACTTATTGAAAACGGCTCTTACATTAGCTACGGTTCTTGTGGTGTTATTAGTGGTACATTCTACGAAGAAGGCAACACCTCCCTGCCCATATCCTTCATAAGTAACTTCTTCATAGTTCTCTGCATCTGCACCGCTGGCCTTTTTGATGGCTCTTTCTACGTTATCTTTAGGCATATTGGCCCCTTTTGCATTTTGGATACATCTCCTTAAGGCAGGGTTTGATTCCGGATCCGGCCCTCCTGCTTTTACTGCCAATGCAATGTCTTTACCTATTTTGGAGAATGTTTTGGCCATTTTATCCCATCTGGCCATTTTAGAAGCTTTTCTATATTCAAATGCTCTTCCCATTTTAATTTTTAAATTTTCAACAAAATTACTTAAAAGTCAACAAAAATAAAATACCTCCAAAAAATTGGAGGTATTCATTATTTAGAAAAATTAATTATTTTCTTTTTTTAAGCTGGAGCTTTTCTTTTAACTGGAGCTTTTTTCCCTTTTTTCACTACAGTCTTCTTCTCTACTACATCTAGATCAGATTTCTTAAGTGCATCCCAGGCAGCACCGTTTACAGCTTCAACAACTACTTTTCTGTCTACCATTCTTTCAGCATCAGAAGCTTTTTCAGAAACAGTAGCGTCTCTTTCACCAACTCCTACAGATTTCAATTGAGTTCCGCTAACACCTCTAGTTTCAAGAGCAGCAACTACAGCAGCAGCTCTTTGTCTTGAAAGTTTCAAGTTGTAAGCATCAGCACCTTTCTTATCTGTGTGACCAGTTACTAAGAATGTACCATCGTTAGATTGCTTGATGATTGTAGCAGCTTGATCTAATTTAGTACTAGACTCTGGTCTGATAGTAGCTTTGTTGAAATCAAATAAGATATCTTTAAGCGCACCAGTAGCTTCTTTAGCGATAACATCTTTTGGCTTAGGACATCCGTTGTATTCTGGAAGACCTGGAACTGTAGGACAAGCATCGTCTTTATCTAGGATACCGTCACCATCTGTATCTGGCCAAGGACAACCGTTGTTTTCTTTTGGACCTGCTACTGTAGGACAAGCATCATCTTTATCGATTACACCGTCACCATCTGTATCTGGCCAAGGACAACCATTGTTTTCAACTGGACCAGCAACATCTGGACATTGATCGTCTTTATCTGGAACTCCGTCACCATCTGTATCAGGACATCCCTGGAATTCTGGTAAACCTGGAGTATCTGGACAAAGGTCATCTTTATCTAGGATACCATCCTTATCTCTATCTCTGTTTCCGAATCTGAATAGGATAGATGCAGAAGCTTGCCAGAAATTAGCAACTGTAGATTTATCACCTGGAGTTGATACATAATCTCCCTGGATACCAAGACCGAAGTTTTTAGTTACCCAGAAGTTAGCACCAGCACCTGTAGCTACTGCAAAGTGGTTAGCTTTACCGTTTTCGTTACCATCCTTACCGTTTGATACAGTTTCGATTGGATTACCGTTAGCATCTACACTTGTTCTTGGGAAACTAAGTGCAGTATAATCATGTCTTAAGTAGTTAGCACCAACTCTTAAATATGGATCAAACCAAGATTCTTCGTTCCATAAAAGACCTGCAGCGTGAGCCTGGAAACCAAGACCTGTCATTAGGAAAAATTCTTTCCCCATGTTGAATCTTTTGTTTTCAACATTTCCAACAGAAGTTTGCCAGTCGATAACTAAACCTTTTCCAACGTTTCTAGCAACTGTTAACTTAGATAATGGAGGTGTAATAGAGAAATTGTTCACATTGAACATTCTCTTTGTTAAATTTTGAGCAGAGAACGTATTACTGAAATTACCTCTTGCTGCTACGTGGTTTTCTGCATGAGCACCAACACCGATTAACCACGGGTTGTTGGTAGTCTGTGCGAAAACAGTAGAGGCAACAGTAAGCGCCAATGCTGAAATTCCTAATTTTAGATTTTTCATAGAATTAAATGATTAAATAATTGATAATGCAAAATAAATATAATTTTTCTTTATACACAAAGTTTTTCAAATGATTTTTAACTTTTCTTTAATATTCTGTCCAGGTTCCGTTTATTTTCTCTATCTTTTATGGCCTCCCTTTTATCGAAAAGCTTTTTCCCTCTACCCAGCGCTATCAGCACCTTTGCTTTCCCTCTATCGGTGATATATAATTTTAAAGGGATAATAGTATTTCCGGCATCCTTTAACTTTTTCTCAAGTTTTTGCAATTCTTTTTTGTGCAACAGCAATTTCCGTTCCCTTTTTGTCTTATGGTTGTAAAAAGTTCCTAATTTATACTCATCAATCATCATGTTGATGATGTACAATTCCCCATCAATAAACTGACAGAACGATTCTGTGATAGATGCTTTTGAAGAACGTAAAGATTTTATTTCGGTTCCCGTCAAAACCATTCCGGCTTCATATTCTTCCAGAATTTCATATTCAAACCTGGCTCTTCTATTTAATATATTAACTGTTTTCTCAATCTTCATCATTTTAAAATTTCGTTAATGAAATATAATAAAAAATACCGTACATTTAAAAACTTGACTATTATATTATTACACAATACCCAAATTCTTTTTGTATTTTTGCGCCAAATTTACAAAACTATATGTTAACAGTATCTAACTTATCTTTACAATTCGGGAAAAGAGTTCTTTTTGACGAGGTAAATATTATGTTTACCAAAGGAAACTGCTACGGGATCATCGGAGCAAACGGTGCGGGAAAGTCTACATTCCTTAAAATATTAACAGGAAAGCAGGATCCCACAACAGGAAATGTATCTCTTGAGCCAGGAAAAAGAATGTCAGTTTTGGAGCAGGATCACTTTGCTTATGATCAGTTTACTGTTCTTGAAACGGTTTTGAGAGGAAACAAAAAATTATTTGAGATAAAAGAGGAAATGGATGCGTTATACGCAAAAGAAGATTTCTCTGACGCAGATGGTATTAAAGCAGGTGAACTGGGGGTACTTTACGATGAAATGGGTGGATGGACTGCCGAATCTGATGCACAAACCATGCTTTCAAACGTAGGTATTACAGAAGATATGCACTGGCAGCTGATGGGTGAACTTGAGAACAAGGACAAGGTAAAAGTTCTATTGGCTCAGGCATTATTCGGTAACCCTGATGTTCTAATCCTGGATGAGCCTACCAACGACCTTGACATTGATACAATCTCCTGGTTGGAGGATTTCCTTGCTGATTATGAAAACACCGTAATCGTAGTTTCTCACGACCGTCACTTCCTGGATACAGTATGTACACACATTGGTGACCTGGATTATTCCAAACTTAATCTTTATACAGGTAACTACTCTTTCTGGTACCAGGCTTCCCAGCTGGCAACCAAACAGAGAGCACAAGCCAATAAAAAGGCTGAAGAGAAGAAAAAAGAACTTCAGGACTTCATTGCAAGATTCAGCTCTAACGTAGCAAAAGCAAAACAAGCTACCGCAAGAAAGAAAATGATCGATAAATTAAACATCGATGACATTAAACCAACTTCACGAAGATACCCGGCAATTATTTTTGAAATGGAAAGAGAAGCCGGAGATCAGATCCTGGACGTAAAGGGACTTGAAAAAACTAAAGACGGTGAATTGCTATTCTCAAACATCGACCTGAATCTTAAAAAAGGAGATAAAGTAGCTGTCCTTTCTAAAAACTCTTTAGCAATTACAGAATTTTTTGAAATTCTGGCAGGAAATGTTGAGCCTGATAAAGGAACTTTCGCATGGGGGGTTACTACTAACCAATCTCATATGCCTTTAGATAACACTAATTTCTTCCAGGAAGATTTAAGCCTGGTAGACTGGCTGAGACAATTTACAAAAAATGATGAAGAGCGCCATGAAGAATTTGTAAGAGGATTCTTAGGAAGAATGCTCTTCTCGGGCGATGAAGCATTGAAGTCATGTAAAGTTCTTTCGGGAGGTGAGAAAATGAGATGTATGTTCAGCAGAATGATGCTTCAGAAAGCCAACGTACTTTTATTGGATGAACCTACCAACCACCTGGATCTTGAAAGTATTACGACTTTGAACAACTCCTTGTCTAACTTTAAAGGAAATATTTTATTGGCTTCTCATGACCATGAAATGCTTCAGACGGTTTGTAACAGAATCATAGAATTGACTCCTAAAGGAATTATTGACAGAGAAATGACTTATGATGAATATCTTGCTGATAAAAAAGGTAAAAGAATTAAGAGAAAAAATGTATTCTTAATCTGAAACCATCATCAATACATTATAAAAAATACCTCAAAGCAGAGCTTTGAGGTATTTTTGTTTAAACAATAAATAAATAATTAATTATTTTGTCAATTTCGTAGTCGGAATAGAAATAGTTCCCGGATCTTTCCATAACCCATCCTTTTCTGCTCTTTTTTTGATAGCCTGGGCTCTTTTCTCACTATCCGGATGAGAGTTAAACATTTTCTCAAATCCTGATTGCTTGCTTCCTTCTGAAAGCAATGCCAGTTTTTTGAAAGCAGAATAAGCGCCTACCACATCATACTTATTGGCTTTCATAAAATCATAAGAATATGTATCAGCCTCAGATTCTTGTTTTTTACTGTGGGAAGCATCTAAAAAGGCGTTTGCCATTTTACCGATCTGGCTGTCATTAAGGGTAGCCACTGCAGAAGAAGCCGATGATGCAGCATCTAATGCCGCAGCCTTTAAATAGGCGGATTTCATTGCATCTTTTGTATCCTGATTTTTAACATGTCCAATTTCATGTCCGATAACTGCCAAAAGCTCATTATCCGTCATGATATCCATCAAAGAAGAAAATACTCTTACACTACCGTCTGCGCAGGCAAAAGCATTAATATCTTTTACCTTGTAAACCTTATAATTCAGGTTCAGTCCGTCCTGGGACTTATGTTTACCAAACAATTTATTCAGTCTCACGGTATACGGATCTTTTGGTCCGGCTACAGGATTATTCTTATCCATCCAATCTACAGATTCTTTGGATAACTTAATAGCGTCTTCATTAGTGAATGTTAAAGCTTTTGCTCCGTTTGAAACGATTCCGGCTGCTTTTCCGAGATTAATTTTTTGAGCATCCATCGAATGCATTATTCCTAAAAACAACAGACAGACAATAATTTTTTTCATAGTCATTTAATTGGTGCACGAAGATAGATAATTTTTAATAATTACAAAGGCAAAACTTCGTTCTATATCATTTCAAAATGCTATTTTTTTTCCTTATTTTTGTGAAATGAGTCAAAAATGGATTTATAAACCCGAACCCGATGAGGAAATTGTGGACGGATTAAGTTCGTCACTCGGTTTTGGTACTTTTGAATCTAAACTTCTTGTTCTGAGAGGGATTGACAATTATCAAAAGGCCAGAGAGTTTTTTAAACCGAACCTTAACGATATACACAGCCCGTTTTTAATGGCAGATATGCAAAAAGCGGTAGAACGTATTGCCACTGCAATTGAAAATGGCGAAAAAATATTGGTATATGGCGATTATGATGTAGACGGGACTACGGCTGTTGCCTTAATGTACCTTTATCTCAGCAAAATTGTAGAAAAAAAATATCTGGATTATTATATTCCGGACAGAAATTCTGAAGGATATGGAATTTCTACCGAGGGAATTGATTTCGCCAAGGAGAACGGTTTTTCTTTGATTATCGCTCTGGATTGTGGAATCAAGGCAATTGATATGATCAATTATGCCGCCAGTCTGGGAATAGATTTTATCATCTGCGATCATCACCTTCCGGGTGAGGAAATTCCCAATGCCGCAGCGGTTCTGGATCCCAAACGAAGCGACTGCAGATATCCTTTTAAAGAACTTTCCGGTTGTGGTGTAGGCTTCAAGCTATGCCAGGGATTAAATACCATTTATAAAATTCCTGAAGCGGAATTATTTGAATTAACGGACCTTTTAGCCATTTCCATTGCTGCCGACATCGTATCGATGACCGGGGAAAACAGGGTACTGGCCAAAATGGGTCTAAAAATCCTCCGGAAAACAAGAAATATGGGATTAAGGCTATTAATCCCGGAAGACAAACTCTCTCAATTTTGAAATTTCAAATATTGTTTTTGAAATTGCTCCTAAAATCAATGCTGCCGGAAGAATTTCACATGGTAAAGCAGCCGTTGAGCTAATGGTTTCTGATAACCTAAAACATGCCAATCAGATCGTAAATGATATCATGAACCTCAACGATGAAAGGCGTGAACTGGACATGAATTCTACCCTTTCTGCCCTGAATCAGATTATTGAATCACAGCAGGAAACAAAACATACAACCATTGTTTACCATCCTGAATGGAATAAAGGAGTTATCGGTATCGTTGCTTCAAGACTTATCGAAACTTATTATAAACCCACTCTGGTATTTACAGATGGAAATAACGGAGAAATGGTAGCATCAGCAAGGTCTGTTTCTGATTTTGATGTACATGAAGCACTGGATATGTGTTCAGAATACTTTCTGAAATTCGGAGGGCACCACGCAGCTGCCGGGCTTTCCATGGAAAAAGATAAATTTGATGCATTTAAAGAAAAGTTTGAAGAGAATTGTTTCTGAAAAAATTCAGGAACATCAGAAAGAACCTTCTATCACAATTGATTCTGAAATCCGGATTGATGACATCAACAGAGAGTTTATTAACTTCCATAGAAAATTAGCTCCTTTTGGACCTCACAATATGAAACCTATCTTTACCCTGACGAATCAAAAGCTTTCAGGCTATGTGAAAACCATGGGAAAAGACAATAATCACCTTAAGTTTTATATTAAACAGGAATCTACAGGAAGGAATATTGAATGTGTAGGTTTTAAGCTGGGCCCTTTTGCCGAAGATTTTAAAAACAAGAATTTTGATCTTGCTTTCACTTTGGAAGAAAACCATTGGAAAGGCAATGTCACCCATTATCTTAATATTAAAGATGTAAAGTTCAGAGATTAGCAACTGCTTTCCACTGCCTGCCATCTACTCCTTAAACAATGAAAAAAATAGGTTTATTTTTCGGATCATTCAATCCTATTCATATCGGACATCTTATTTTAGCCAATTATATATTGGAAAATTCTGATATGGATGAATTGTGGTTTGTGGTAAGCCCTCAAAATCCTTTTAAAGATAAAAAGTCTTTATTAAAAGACCACAACAGATTAGACATGGTACAGCTTGCTGTAAAAAACTATCCTAATATGAGGGCTTCCAATGTAGAATTTTCACTCCCAAAACCTAGTTATACAATTGATACTCTCACTTATCTTCATGAAAAATATCCCGAATATTCTTTCAGCCTTATTATGGGAGAAGATAATCTGGAAAGCCTGCATAAATGGAAAAATTCTGACATCCTGATCAAAAATCATCATATTATAGTGTATCCCAGGGTTTTTGTAGGTGAGAAAAAGGACTCTGAATATTTGCAGCATGAAAATATATCTCTGATAAAAGCCCCTGTCATAGAGCTTTCTGCTACGGAAATCCGCAATATGATCAGGGATGGAAAAAATGTAAGGCCCATGCTTCCTCCTGAAGTTTTTGAATATTTGGATGGAAGCAGTTTTTATAAGTAATTTTGCCAATAAGAAATCAGAAGCCGGAAGTTAGAGAAAGACTCTTCACTTCTACTATTCAACTTATCAATATAGAATGGACTTCATTAATAAATTTTTCTCAAAGTATCCCCAGGAAAAAATCATTAAATGGTTTAAGCAAATTTGCCTTGCTGAAGCAATTACCTGTTTTCTTCTTTACGGAATTGCCATGATCTGGAAGAGATATGATGATGAAGGTATTCTGCCTACTATTTTTATTATAATCGTTGGTAATATTCACGGTTTATTTTTTACGCTCTATTTATTATTTTGCCTTCCTGTAAGAAAAATCTTTAATTGGGATGATGAAGATTTTGTATTCGCTTTACTGGCTGCATTTTTCCCTTTTGCCACTGTTTGGGTTGATAAAAAATTAGCCCGATTCGACAGAGAATAATTTCTTTTTTTAAAAAAACGTCAAATTTTTATGTAACAAAATTATTGTTACAGGTGTCTTATTATGTAGAAAGTTAAGCTACTTATTTTTTTAGTTAAAATTTTACATACTGAAAATCAAATAGTTAAAATTTTAAATAATCATTTTTAAGTACTTTGTATTGCATAATACTAAATTTATTATATATCTTTGCTATGTTAAATAACTACCCATACAAGCTATTAAAAATTAAAAAAATAATAATCATGAAAACTCAACTTCTTATTGCCGCTTTATTTTTTAGTGGATTTGCTGCAGCCCAGCAAAAGAAAGACAGTTTGAAAGTGAACACGATCGAAGCTGTTACTATCAGAAAACAGGTTTTCAAAAAAGAAGGGGACCGGCTGGTTTATGATGTGGCTTCCTCACCTATCGCTAAAGGCACTAATACATTCAATCTTTTGAAACAGACTCCTATGATTTCCAGTATAGATGGGAAAACATTAAAAAATTCTAGGAAAGTCTGACGCTGTCATTTATATCAATAATAAAAAAACCAATATGGATTCTGAAGCATTAATTGAAATGCTGAAGTCTACCCCGTCAGAGGATATACAAAAAATTGAAGTGATTACTGTTCCGGGAAGTGAATTCCAGGTGGAGTCTAAAGAAGGGGTTATTAATATAGTCATGAAAAAGAACAGGAATAACGGGTACAATGGGACAATGAAAATGCAGAATGAGCAGGCTTATTATAATAATCCATCAGCTGGAGGTTCTTTCAACTTCAGGCAGGGCAAATGGTCCGGGAATTCTAATTTCAGAATGGGAAACTGGACAGACCGTCAGAAATACACGTTATCCAATGGAGATCCAACCTTCAGAAATGAGTCTTACGGGTATAATGATGATCCTAATAAAAACTTCACAGGAGGCTTTAATATTGATTATGAAATTAACAGGAAGCAGAGCTTAGGATTTTCTTACAACATGCGGTATAACAAGAGTTTCAACTCAGTGCTGGACATTACCAACTGGCAAAATGGAGTATTAGCCAACAGGACTGTGAATAACGAAGATGCTCAGACACGATATCATTCTTTTAATTTAAACTATGAACTCAAAACAGATTCTATAGGCAGTAAGCTTACTTCCAATGTCTCTTATTTCTGGTATAACAGGGATAAAGTAAGCTTTAATGAAAGTTTTCCTTTGAATAGTGATCCCAATAATAAATATTCTGCACTACATCAATCGGTACCACAGATCATCAATAACTACGCCGGCAATATAGATTATATGAAAAAGACGACTAATGGGGCAACTTGGCTGACCGGAGTAAGCTATAACCACACCGAAACGGATAATGACACCCAGCAGGATAAGCTTATTAACGGAGATTTTATCATTGATCCCAATCAAACCAACCACTTTATTTATAAGGAAAACATCTTAGGTATTTATCTTAATTATGAAAGAAAACTGACAGAGAAGCTTACCGGAAAAATAGGAGCACGTTACGAAATGACCCGAAGCACCGGAGATATTGTAGAAAAAACCGGGTTTGAAAGAAATTATAATAATCTATTGCCTTCCCTGAATTTGAATTATGCCATCAATGCCAATCATAATCTCAGCTATACTTTTTCCAGCAGGATCAGAAGACCCAGATTCTGGGAGTTAAATCCTTCAAGAACTTACTTCACTCCTACTAATTATACTCAGAACAATCCATTCATTCTGGCTGCCAAGTATTACAATCAGGAGCTCAATTATATGTATAAGAATGCATTCTATGCCAACCTCAGCTTCACGATGGTAGAGGATGCCATGGCTACGGATCTGATTCCGTTACAGGGAACGGTAACTGCTCCTAAAAAAAGATGCTGACGGCAATATCATATATGATGGCAGTGGCAATCAGATTATGGCAACAACAAAGTTTCTGAGATATATAAGAACCAATTATGGAAAGAGCAGAGAACTTGGTTTAACTCTTGGGATGAACAAATCCTGGTTCAAAGATATCTGGACCACCAATTACTCTGTCAACCTGGGTTATATTGCTTTCAAGGGTGCAGTACTGGAAGACCCTACGTCTATACCGGTTCCTGGAGAAACCGAAATTATCGAGCCTTACATTATTGATGTTAAAAACTATAATATGTCTGCTACCATTAATAATGTGATCCGGCTTTCTTCCAAAAAAGACTGGTTTCTAGGGGTTAATTATTTCTTTGCCAGTAAAACTGCAATGGAAGCCGGTACAATAGGAGTACGGCAAAGTTTTGATATCAGCCTTAAAAAAAATTATAGGCGACTGGACTATTGTAGCGGAAGTAAACGACTTATTTAATCAAAGTTATTACCGGGTTCAGGGAGTACAACCCAACGGAAGCTATAATAATATAACGAACTTCTATTATCCAAGGTTGCTGAATATAGGAGTTACCTACAATTTCGGAAATCAGAAACTGAAAAAAGCACGGGAAATGAAGTCTGCTAATGATGCTGTAAAATCAAGAACCTAATTATATCATTTATTCACCACTCTAAAAACAAAAACATGAAACGTATTCTCTTTGCCATAGTTATTCTCTCCGGAACCTGTGCTTTTGCACAGGAAAAGAAATCCGATACGGCAAAAACAAAAAGTATAGAAGGTATCACCCTGACGAAACAGGTCTTTAAAAAACAAAGCGACCGTTTTGTATATGATGTTGCCGCATCCCCTGTTGCTAAAGGAAACACAACCTTTGATCTTCTGAAGCAAACTCCACTGTTGTCCTCAACTGATGATAAGACATTGAAAATTGCAGGAAAAAACAATGCTTTAATCTATATCAACGGAAGAAAAACGAATATGGATGCCGAATCATTGGTTCAGTTTCTAAAAAATACACCTGCGGAAAACATTCAGAAAATTGAGGTAATCACCGTTCCGGGAAGTGAATATCAGGTAGAATCATCTGATGGAATCATCAATATTGTTTTAAAGAAAAAAATGAGTGACGGGCTGAACGGAAATATGAGATTCTCCAATACACAAAGTAAATACAACGGAAGCCAGGCCAGCTTTTCTGCCAATTACAGAAAGGATAAACTGGGAATCAGTGCCAACCTCAACGGGGGTGAAAATATACAAGCCCAGACCTATACTTTAAGAAACGGTACCGCCACTACCTCAAATGAATCTACCGGAGATATTGATGATCCGAACAAGAATATCGGGGGCTATCTGAATATTGATTATCAACTTACTGATAAGAGCAATATTGCCCTCTCCTGGAACACGTGGGCCAACAAAAGTTATAATTCTACGGTAAGCTTGTTCAATACTGTCAAAAGCGGGGAGAACACAATATATACCTGGTCGAAAAATAAGGAGGATGCAAGATCTTACAATAATTCTGTCAATTTAAATTATGAATTAAAAACAGATTCCCTGGGCAGTAAATTAAATGTAAATGCAGCCTACCTGAACTATAAGAGATTTCAGTTTACTGATAACAGGACTTACGCCTCCAATATCAACAGAGGGCTGGAAAACATGACGACGCAGGTATTTCAGGATTTGCCCCAGATCATTAACAACTTTTCGGGAATGGTAGATTACATCCAGAAATTCAAAAATGATCTCACCATTTCAGTAGGAGGAAATTATAACAAAACCAAAACAGACAACGATTCTAAAAACATTACTTATTTTTTTGATCCGGCAAAAGATCCGGATTCAAAACCGAATCATTTTATTTATGATGAAAACATTTATGGCTTTTATGTAACAGCTGAAAAAAAGTTTTCCGATAAATTCTCTGGAAAAATCGGGGCAAGATATGAAATCACCAACAGTTTAGGCACATCCGACAATGCGCCTACAGCGGATCTCAGAAGAATTGAAAGAAATTATAATAATCTTCTTCCGTATCTAAGTTTTAATTATGCCATCAATGATAAAAATAACATCTCATACTCGTTTTCAAGCAGAATGAGAAGACCAAGCTTCTGGGAAATCAATCCGGTAAAAAATATTCTGACAGATTATAATTATACACAGAATAACCCTTTTGTAAAGGCCTCTTCTACCTATAACCAGGAACTTACCTATATGTATAAAAATTCATATTTCCTGATTTTAAATCATTCTTATTTTAAGGATGCTATTACTCAGGTACCATTGCAAGGCTATCCTGTAGCTCCCGATGGAAGCGTAGGAGAAAATCCGGTATTAAGGTATATCAGAACAAATTTTGGGGATAAACAGGAAATGTCTGCAATGTTAGGCATTCAGAAATCTTTCTTCAAACAATACTGGACTACAAATTTCAATATTGGGGTTCAGCACAACATTAATGATGGAAGCCTTGACACCGATCCTACTACAGGAGACAGATTCAAAAATAAACAGGGAGAGTTCATCGTGTATACCAATAAAAACAATTCTACCAGTCTTATTATCCAGACTAATAACACCATCCGGCTGGATAAAAAGAAAACATGGTTCCTGGGGATCAATTATTTCTTTGTAGACAAGCAACAGATTGAGCTGGGTACATTGAAAAGCCTGATGAGCCTGGACCTCAGCATCAAAAAAACATGGAATGAATGGACCTTTGCAGTGAATGTAAACGATATTTTAAGAACCAATATTGTTAAAATTGAAGATTATCAATCGAACGGGAACTACAACTATATTCATCAAAATCAATATCCAAGAAGTTTAACCGTAAGCCTTACCTATAATTTTGGAAATCAGAAAGTGAAAAAAGTAAGAGACATTGAAGGAGCCTCCGATTCTATTAAAAGCAGAACAAGATAAAAGTTATCTTTCTTCATATCAATCAAATTATTTTGTATAATCCGGTGATCTTCATCGGATTTTTTAATTTTTATGAATAGTAATGATTAACATTTTTATTGGTAATGTGTTTATAATTTTTATTCTCACATAGCTTATTCAAACATACAAATACATGATAAATAAGGCATTATGATAATATATTATTGCAGTATATTACATTATTATGAATAATTGTGTCCATATAATTTAATATTTATATCATATAATTATTTTCACTATTAAGTGAATATTTAATTATTTTTGATATAAATAATTAAAAAATACCAATGATCACAACCAACACCTTACAGGATATTGATGAAATTTTCAGCCTGTACAAACAAGCATCTGATTTTAAAAAAAGTAAAATCAAATATTCAATGGCCGGAATTCGGTTATAATATGATAGAAACCGAAATAAAGGAAAACCGCTTATACAAATTCACGATAGAAGGTAAAATAGCCTGTATATGGAGTATAGCTTTTGAAGATCCTCAAATTTGGGAAGAACAAAATTCGGATCCATCCCTTTACATTCATAGGATTGCAACTCATCCAAGCTTCAGAGGACAAAAATTTGTTGAGCAAATTGCTATATGGGCAAAATCATTTGCAGAGCAAAATAATAAGCAATATGTAAGAATGGATACTGTTGGTTTAAACCCTAAGCTGGTTAATTATTATGTCAACTGCGGATTCACTTACCTGGGTGTTAAAACACCTGCTAATACTCAAGGGCTACCCGCACATTACCAGAATATCAGCATCAATCTTTTCCAATTGAAGGTTTAAAAGAAATTTAACTTTCAATGTAATTCCTTAGAATTAGTTCAAATTAAAGACAAGCTTTGATAATTCAAAACTTGTCTTTAATTATTTTTTTTATTTATTCAGATTTTACAATTTCCGTTCTGTCTGAAATACCATTGCTATTGAAGGCTTCAATCTGAAAATAATAGGCATCCGTCCTGTCTGCACCGGTAAAGAAATATTCATTTTTACCATAGACCATAATGCTTCCGTACATTTTATCAGGAGATTTACCCCAATAAATTACATAGCCGTCTGCTTCAGGATTCTGTTGCCATTTCATCCAGATGCTTCTTCTTTCACCGTACTTCTTAGGATCTGCTCTCAGAGGAACAAACCCTTTTACTTTTTCAGGCTTCCCACCTGCCCCTTTTCCAAACACCCGGAAACCGCTCAGAGCAAATTTCCCGGTAGGCATTTTCAGATTTTCCATTTTAAGGAATCTTGCCGTTGCCGGCTTTTCCAATTCAACATAATCGTGGGGAACATCTTTAGTATTTTTGCTTTTATCAACAATGACACTCCATTTCTTTCCGTCATTGGATCCGTAGATTTTATACTGATGCATTTTTCCTAAGGTTTTACCCATAAATTCTGCATCCTGATCTGCATAATTGATTTGTATTGCGTTGATGGTAGAAATTTCACCGAGATCTGTCTGAAACCATTCTCCTGCATTTCCTGTTTTGGCGCTCCAATACGTTTTAATATCTTCATCTACCGCAAAATTGGGCTGATAACTTCCTAGGGTAGAGGAAACCTGGACAGGCTTGTTATAGTTCAGCAACATCCATCCGGCAAAAAGTCCTTTGGTAAAATCCTTTCCCCGTGCATATTGCGGAAGATAAGTAGGATAATCACCATAGGCCGTATTACAGTACATCACATCATCTTTATCAAAACCTGCGGGCCAGATTCCCAGCCTTCTTTCAAAATTATTTTTGGTGGAAATAAAAATAGTTGAAACATGCCACCAGTTTTTGTAATTATCTTCAAAGGTAGCACCATGCCCTGCTCCCCTTGCAAAACCTCCCGGCTTATATGAAAATGGATTGTGCTGCTGGTATTCGAAACCTTCCAGTGGATTTTTACTTACATATACTCCGTCTGAATATCCGCTGAATTCTGTGGCCGGTGCTCCGTACTGCATATAATATTTCCCGTTATGCTTTGTCATCCACGCTCCTTCTACAAAAGGCTGAAGGAAAACATTATCATTGTATTCCCCGAATCTTTCCCAGCCATGATCTTCCGGTTTCAGCTTAATGATCGGCTTTACGAAACCTTCGGACTGAAGATTTTTAACCTTAACTTCTGTTCCCAATAAAGGCCATTCATTACTGGAACCCCAATACAAATACAGCTTATTTTTATCTTCATCATAATGGAATGCCGGATCCCATGCACCGACTTTTAAAGTATCCACGGCAATTTTCCAGTCATCTTTAGTAGGGTTGGTACTTTTCCAGATCGGAAAATCCTGTTCCCAGGTAGAGCCATATACATACAGGGTGTCTTTCATTGCCCACACTGCCGGAGCGTTAAGGTCGTGAATGTATTTGTTATCCCTGAGAAATTTCCTTTTAACAAACTTCCAGTCCAGCATATCATCACTATACCAGTATCCTTCCTGATTGGTAGAAAAAAGAAACAATTTATTCTTAAAATTAACAATCACCGGATCTGCCGTGGCACGGTGCTTTCCTTGTTTTGAAAAGGCTTCAAAAGGAGTATATCCATAATCTATGTTGATAGGATTACAGAAGGTTTTTTGCTGAGCTCCTACAACCATTCCAAGGAAAATTGCTAATAATAAAAAGTATTGTCTCATTTTTAGATTTTTTACATTCAGGGCAAAGTTAACAACTTTTCGGGTTTCTTACTTTATATCTGAAGCCATGAAATGTGGCCAGGATAGTTCATTCTTTTAAAAAAAACTTCCGACCCCGTTTCCAGAATCAGAAGATATAGTTTACTTAAGAATATTTCAATTATTTTTTTGGAAGAAAGACCTCGGCAAGCATACATCTTGCGCTTCCTCCACCATTTACTTCAATGGTATTCAGGTCTGAGTAAATAATTTCGCAGTATTTTTCAATAGCGGCTACCTGTTCCGGAGTCAATGACTGATAAGCGGTCTGGCTCATCACCAAAAACTTTTTACCTTCTTTATTTTGAACCTGAAGCATGTTTCCTGCAAACTGCTGCATTTGTTCTTCTGAAATTTCGATGATTTCTTTTCCGGAACCTTTGATAGTTTCTACTACCTTTTCCCTTTCCAGCTCATCATCGATACAATCAAGGCAGATTACCACAAACCTGTCTGCTACACACATCATTACATTGGTGTGGTAGATTGGAAGCCTTTCTGTTCCTACCGTCTGGAAAGAATGGAAAACAACAGGAGTAAACCCGTATTTTGTACAGAATTCTCTGAACAGTTTTTCATCCAGTCTCAAAGAAACGGAGCCGTAAGCAATTTTATTATCGTGATCGAAAATCATACTTCCCGTTCCTTCCAGGAAATGTCCCTGAGTTTCAGAAAATGACCAGTCGTCAATTTCAGCAACTTCAAATCCTTGCTTCTCGATACTTTCAATAATATCTTCTCTTCTTTCTACTCTTCTGTTCGACGCGAACATCGGGTATAAAACCACTTTCCCATCCTTATGGAAGCTCACCCAGTTATTCGGGAAAATCGAATCCGGCGTATGTGGATCCAATGTATCTTTTATCGTGATAACATTGATCCCTTTTTCTCTCAGTTTTCCAACAAAGGTATTGAACTCTGCTAGGGCTTTTGACTGGATATCGGAACCTGTCTGTTCAACCTGAAAGTAATTATTTTTTGCAGTTTCTGCATTGTAACCGAATGCTATCGGTTCTATCATTAATACGGTATCTGTTGTTTGCATTATTTAATAATTTTGAGGATGTTAGAGTATGAGAGTCTTTGCTGCTGTTTATAGATTTTTCTCTTCTTTATTACCTGGAGAAAATGAACACCATTTTTCTGACTGACTCATCATATTAGCTAACATTCCTATTATTTGGTTATATTCTTTGTGCAAATTTTCATATTGCTCTTCATTCATATAATTACAGGTAAAAGCAAACTGAAGCCATGTCCGGGTTCTCATGCCTTTCCCTCTGAATCTGGTCTGTAAGAGAGTAAGTTCTTCTTTCGGAAAGGATTTTGAAAGTTCGTAAATCAGTTGAGCTGTTTTTAATACACGTCAACACTCCGACTCTCACCCCTTAAACTCTCCCACACCATTACTCTCTCACAAGCGGCATTGTGGAGCATCTCAGCAGACCGCCCATTTTAGAGATTTCCCGGTAAGGAATTTCTTCTACGGTCATTCCCCATTCGTTTCTCAGATGATTATTCATTCTCGTGAATGTTTTGTCTGACACAACGACTTCTGGCGAAATGGAAAAAAATATTCGGGAACATCTCAAACATCTCTTCATCATTAATATGGAAGCAGTTTTCTTCTCCGAAAATATCGATAATCAGACGATAGTCACTTTCGTCTACAAATCCATTTTTATAAATAATACACTTGTCTTCTCCTACGGGATTAAAAGTACAGTCTAAATGAAGAATGCCCTCAAGCGGAACTTTATCATTCTTTTTCAGCTCCAGGTCAATGATTCTTTTCTTCGGAAAATATTCTTTTAATATTTCGATAGCATACTCATTGGTTCTTGCCGTTTTATAGTTTCTGTAATCTTCACTAAAGCAGGTTCCGATAAAAAGGAAATCATTCCATACAATCACATCCCCTCCTTCAATATGCGCAGTTTCCGGAAGGTTGATTATTTTCCTCCAGGCTACTTTTTCGAAGACGTTTTTTATAGGCTTCCTGCTCATCAGCCCTGTCTGCAATCACATTGGAAATGATCATTTTATCATCAATTACAAAGGCTACATCTCTTGAAAAAACCTGATTATAGTCCTCTATAATGCTTGGACGCAGTACTTCCACGTCATACTTTTTTAAAACCGCTTCAAAAGCGTTCATTTCATTGATAATATCCTCTTCTTTAGGATAAATGTTGTGCTCGATTGAGTAATATGACTTGGCGTCATAACTTTCCTCCAGCGTGGGAACCGGCCCCAAAGAATTAGGCTGGCCCAAAACTACTGACTTTAGCCTTCCTGTTTCGTTTTTAATGTTTAGTCTCATAAAGATTTATGCAATACTACAAATATAAGTAAAGGTCTCTACCTATAAAACTTTTGGATTATTTTATGTATGAATTTTAGCCGCTCCAAAACACATTCTTCAGCAAAAATCTCCTTCTATTAAACAAACTGTAGTAAACAGTATACAAAAACATCTACAACCTACTATATTTCATCTACATAAACATAATAAAACAGATATTTTTACAATTTAATTTCATGGTTTAGTGATATAATTTTCGCGGAATTATATCCATTAAAACTTTACTATTAACATCAAACAACAAAATCATGAACAAGAGTAAATCAGTGCTAAAAAATGCACAAAAGTTAGGAAGAGATGAACAGAAATCTATTATTGGAGGAGCAGGTATCACCAAACCAAGGTACTGCTGTGAAATGGAATGATGATGGCAGCTGCAGCATCTGGACATGTGGTAACTGTGCATGTCCATAAAAAGAAGAACCTGCCTAAAAAGCAGGTTTTCTTTATCTTGTCCTATTTTCTTCGTCCGTCTTCTGGATTTCTTTAGTCTGATATTTTGAATCTCCGAAATTATAGCTCAGCGAAAAAAATACGCGGCTGCTATCCCACCAATGTGTAAACTGATTGTCCATAATTTGTTTATGCCTGAATTCCAGCCGTTGATCATAGGAGTCGAAAATATTATTATAACCAATTTTTGTATGTAACGTATTATTAAACCAGGATTTATGTACTGACAAGTCAATTGAATAACGTGGCTTAATACGATAAAGACTGTTTCCTGATTTTGATTCGTAATTCCCAAATAAATTAATGGTATACCCCTTGGGAAGCGAAAAAACCTGATTGATTCTGATTTCATAGTTATAAGTATCTAAAGCAAAAACTTCATCCAGATACGGCCTGAATTCATAGTTATAATATCCCGTAACCTGTCCTGTAATATTCCACCATTTTGCAATCTTCACAGGAAAGCTCGTCTCCATGATAGCAAAGTTCCGGTAAGGGAGATTGGCTCCGAGATATTCCAGCACATTGGTTTCCGGGTTATACATCGGGTAACGGGTCATCACATCTTTTTCCTTTCCGATGATAAAGCTCGTGATCCAGTTTTTATAACGATAGGTTGCTTTAACCTGGCTGGTGAAGGATGGCTGCAGGTAGGGATTTCCGATCCAATAATTCAATGGGCTGAAATAGAACCTGAACGGATTCAGCTGTGAAAAAACCGGCCTTGTTATTTTTCTGCTATAGGAAAAAGACAGTTCATGGGATGGATTGAATGAGTAACTGGCACTGAAAGAAGGCAGCCATTCAAGGTAATTTCTTGAAACAACGGAGTCAACGGTCACTGCGTTGGAAATACTTTGCGTGTTTTCAAATCTTAGTCCGGCATTAATCTGTAGCTGATCAAATTTTTGATTGTAGGCAATGTATCCTGCCAGTATTTTTTCCTTGTATCTGAATATATTACTCCTTGTAGGATCAAATACAAACTGATTGCCGGTAGATAATGTATCGTATCTGATATTGTTGTTCGTATCAGAATGGCTGTATTTAACTCCTGCTTCAAAATCAGCATTTCCGGCCTTGTAGGAAGCATCTGCCTGAACAGTCTGGATATTGATTTTATTCAAAAGATCGGACTTCCAGTATGATAAGAGGTCAGATGTGGGCTTATCCCTGTTAATAAAGTCATCCTGCTGTTTATTTTTTACAGCAAGATAATTTCCCAGAAAGTTAAGCTTAAAATCTTTGTTCTGAAAAGTATAATCCGCTGTTATACCATAATTTCCCTGTGAATAATCTGTAGGATTATCGTTCTCGCTATTAAGAACTACCTCAGACTCGTTTTTCCCAGTAATGTATAAGGTTCCTGACCGTGTCCGGTGACTTTCCCGCAGATTTCTTCTTATATTAATTCCTAACCTGTTTTTTTCATTCAGTCTGAAATCCATGCCTGCCTGAATATTGTATACAGCTCCATCATCAATCTGATACATACGGGTTCTCATGATATTGGTATTGGCAAGATTCTGCAAAGCATTATAACGGTAAGTATAAATCCCGTTGTTATAGCCTGTCAGAAAATGATAAGCGACTTTCTCAGTATTATATGACAGGTTTAAGGAATTTTCCCTGTAAGTGAACTTATTGATATACATATTTCCATTATAGTTACCCTTCCAGCCAAGGTTCATATTTTTTTTCAGTTTTATATCAATGA
Organism: Chryseobacterium sp. P1-3; assembly: GCF_000738495.1. Taxonomy (NCBI): domain Bacteria; kingdom Pseudomonadati; phylum Bacteroidota; class Flavobacteriia; order Flavobacteriales; family Weeksellaceae; genus Chryseobacterium; species Chryseobacterium sp. P1-3. The sequence continues at coordinate 187,916 of NZ_JPEQ01000005.1, read as the reverse complement.
TTCCTTTAAATTCTGCATCATAACGGGAAGACGGGTTAGTATTGATTTCTACAGATTCTACCATTTCCGGAGACAGTGACCGCAAATAGCCCTGCAGTTCCTGGCTACTCATTACCACTGCTTTTCCATCAATAAAAATTGCCGGTGCTATCCTGCCGCCGATGAAGATTCCTTCCTCCTGATCTATAGTTACGCCAGGTGTTTTCCTCAAAACTTCGAGAAGATTGGTAGAAGTTTTAAAATTCTTGTTACCGGCAACAGACATTACGATATTTCCGTCATTCAGTTTCAGATTCCGGGGAGCGGCCCGAAGAACGACTTCTGAGATACTTGTTGTTGAAGATTCTTCTTTCAGGGAATCTGATATTTTTCCTTTTGCAATCTCCTGCGCTTTGCCAAAAAGAGAAAGAAATAAAAGTAGCAGGAACAGCCATAATTTGAACATCATAAATTTTATATTTTATGAAATCAAAAGTAACGGCTTGATGAAAAAATAAGGTTTTGAATTCTAAATTCCGCAGTACGGAATTATAAATTTGAACCCTGAAGTCTCGGCTCAGAAGGGGTTTGTGTTTGTTTATACAAAAGCGGGGTTGTATTTTTAATTTTTTTAAATGTTGAAAAGAAAGTTGATTTGGAATTAAATCCTACCTCATATCCTATTTCTTCAATTTTCAGATAAGAACCATTTTCTATTTTTTCACAGGCTTCACTGATTCTGTATTCATTGATATAAGTGGAAAAACTTTTTCCCAGGTTATCATTCAGCAATTGGGAAAGCTGATGTGCCGGTATATTCATTCTGGCAGCAAGATCACTTAGCTTAAGATTAGGATTTTTATACAATTCTTCTGAATCCATCAATTGTTCCAGTTTTGAAGCAAAATTACCGGCCTTTTCTCCCGGAATTTTTTTATTGGAATATTTATTGGGTTCTTTAGCTGATATCCGCTGATATTTATTATCAAATAAAATGAGGAAATTAGCATATAATACGAATGTAAATACCAGGCTTCCGCCTGCACAATAAATCTGTACCCAGCCTGTAGAAATAAGCTGATAAGTTAGAAAAATAATTACATTGCTGAATAAAACAGGGAAAACAAACGGATGTGAGCTTTTAGTATTCTGTTTTGAAAAAACATAAAACTGATACACCGCCAAGACTATAAATATTGACCAGACTGTATAGATAAAGGTTCCATAATAATGGTTCCAGATAATGGGGAAAAACAAATACAATAATCCTACAGCCCCTAATACAAGCGTTAATATTCCGAATATTTTCCGACAGTTTTTCAAATCAAATTCTTCCTGCTGAAAAGAAGCTTTAATGTAATAAAACAGAGCCGGTCCTGTAAAAAACAATGCTGATAATCCCAGATGTCCGATGATCCCCGGCCAGTCAGGATAAAAATAAAAGCAAACCGAGATTCCGACCTTGATACTCAACATTAACAGAAGAAGCCCCAGAAAAAAATCCGGCAGGTACCTTAGTTTTTTGATAAACAGCAGATAAATCCCCAGCAAAAGCCCATTGAAAGCTCCCACTGCACTGAAAAAAAATAACATCTGTTGTCCGAAAGTCATAATGAACCAGCTATTTATTAAACACCCGTTACAAATTCCTATAATTGACAATTTAAATAGAAACGAACTTTAGTCCGTTAATCAATAAAGATCATCTGTCCGGCTTCAGCCAAAACCTTATATTCTGCAAGAGTAAATTTAGTAATTTTATTGAATTCAATTTCAACAAGATACCTTTTATTTACTGAAAATTTTATTCCCGTTGTACGCTTGGGGCTAAAGCCTATTGAATAAATATTTTAAAATGAACGTTCCATTGGAGTATTAAAGCAACAAAAAATCCCAAAGCAAGCTTTGGGATTCTGATATGGTAAAAGCAAATATTATCTGCTTGCAATATCGATGTAGTTTCTTTGCTGAGCACCCTGGTAAACCTGTCTTGGTCTTCCGATCGGGTCTCCTTTTAATCTCATTTCTTTCCATTGAGAGATCCATCCTGGTAATCTTCCTAATGCGAACATTACGGTAAACATTTCTGTAGGAATTCCTAGCGCTCTGTAGATAATTCCTGAATAGAAATCTACGTTCGGGTATAGTTTTCTTTCTACGAAGTACTCATCTTCAAGGGCTACTCTTTCCAACTGCATTGCAATATCAAGAGCTTTATCCTGGATCCCTAAAGCTTTAAGGATATCGTCAGCAGCTTTCTTGATGATTTTTGCTCTCGGGTCGAAGTTTTTGTATACTCTGTGTCCGAATCCCATTAGACGGAAGCTATCGTTTTTATCTTTAGCTTTAGCTACATATTTAGCTACATCACCACCATCTTTTTCGATAAGCTCAAGCATTTCGATTACCGCCTGGTTAGCTCCACCGTGAAGAGGTCCCCAAAGTGCAGACACCCCTGCAGAGATAGAAGCAAAAAGACCGGTATGAGCAGAACCTACCATTCTTACTGTAGAAGTAGAACAGTTTTGTTCGTGGTCAGCGTGAAGGATTAATAATTTATCCAATGCATCTACAACTACCGGATCGATTTCGAAATCGGCATTTGGCAATCTGAATGCCATTTTGTAGAAGTTTTCTACATAGTTTAGGTTGTTGTCTCCGTGGTTTAATGGTAAACCTTGAGTTTTTCTGTAAGTCCAGGCACAAAGGTGAGAGAACTTAGCGATCATTAGCTCAGCAGCATGATCCATTTCCTCTTTAGAGTTTACGTTAACGGCTTTCGGGTTGAAGGCAGTCAATGCAGAAGTTAAAGAAGATAAAACTCCCATAGGGTGAGCAGAACGAGGGAAAACATCGATGATTTTTTTCATCTCGTCTGCAATAAAGTTATATTTTTTGATATTGTTTTCGAAAGACGTGTACTGATCCTGAGTAGGTAATTCTCCATGTAATAAAAGATACATTACTTCTGTGAAGTTTGATTTTTCAGCAATCTGTTCGATTGGATAACCTCTGTAGAATAATTCTCCTTTATCTCCGTCTAAGTAAGTGATGTCGCTAATGGTAGCTCCTGTATTTTTGTAACCTAAATCCAGAGTGATTAAACCTGTCTGGTCTCTTAATTTTGAAATATCAATCCCTCTGTCTCCGATAGTACTATCCACGATTGGATATTCATATGAATTACCGTCGTAATTCAATATTACTTTGTTGTCTGACATTTATTTATTTTTTTTTAAATATACTACTTTCCATAAAATACGGCAAACAAAAATTATCGCTTGCCGTTATTTATAAATTCGATTATCTTTTGATTTTAAATGCTTCTAATCCTGGGAAAATTGCAGTTTCACCTAAGGCTTCTTCAATTCTCAATAGCTGGTTGTATTTTGCCATTCTGTCTGATCTTGAAGCAGAACCTGTTTTGATCTGCCCACAGTTCATTGCTACTGCCAAATCTGCGATGGTAGCATCTTCAGTTTCCCCTGATCTGTGAGACATTACTGAAGTGAATTTGTTATTCTGAGCCATTTGTACAGCGGCCATAGTTTCAGAAAGGGAACCGATCTGGTTTACTTTTACAAGGATTGAATTGGCAATACCTTCTTTCACTCCTCTGGATAGTCTTTCCACATTGGTTACGAACAGGTCATCCCCTACCAATTGTACTCTGTCCCCGATTTTATCTGTTAGCATTTTCCAACCTTCCCAGTCATTTTCCTGCATTCCGTCTTCGATGGAGATGATCGGGTATTTCTGGGTAAGCTCAGCAAGGTAAGAAACCTGCTCTTCTCTTGTTCTGTGAGCTCCTTTATCTCCTTCAAATTTTCTGTAATCATACGTACCGTCCTTATAGAATTCTGAAGAAGCACAGTCTAATGCCAACATGATATCGTCACCAGGCTTATAACCTGCTTTTTCAATAGCCTGCAATAAGGTATCCAGGGCATCTTCAGTTCCATTGAACGTCGGAGCGAAACCACCTTCATCTCCTACTGCTGTAGAAAGTCCTCTTGATTTAAGGATTGATTTAAGATTGTGGAAAATTTCAGTTCCTTTTCTCAAAGCGTGAGAGAAAGAATCTGCTTTTACCGGCATAATCATAAATTCCTGGAACGCAATAGGAGCATCAGAGTGAGATCCTCCATTGATTACATTCATCATCGGAACAGGAAGTGTATTGGCATTCACACCACCTACATATTTGTATAAAGGCATTCCTAATTCTGCCGCCGCTGCTTTAGCCACCGCCAGGGAAACTCCTAAAATTGCATTAGCACCAAGATTTCCTTTGTTTGCCGATCCGTCAAGATCAATCATAATCTGATCGATATAGTTTTGTTCAAAAACAGGCTGGCCAACTAAATTTTCTGCAATTATTTCTTTTACATTTTCAACAGCTTTCAGGACTCCTTTCCCCTGGTAGTCTGAACCTCCGTCACGTAATTCCACGGCTTCATGTTCTCCTGTAGATGCCCCTGATGGTACAGCAGCACGGCCCATTGCTCCCTTTTCTGTAAATACATCTACTTCAATGGTAGGATTACCTCTGGAATCTAAAATCTGTCTTGCTTCTATGTAAGAAATTGCACTCATTTTTTATTTTTTTTAGTTTAGACAAATTTAATCAAAATTTAACTTTTAAGGGTATTTTGGAAGTATCTTTTTGAAACAATTCAAAGTTAAATTACAGTTACTTTATATTATGATAAATCTGTCAATTTATTCAAGGCTATTATACGGAATATTGGGTTCTGGAACCTGATATCCAAAAAAACTCCCGGAGATTTAATACCAGGAGTTTTTTGTTGAATTCTAATCATTTTTTATTGCTTCAAAATTGAAACTAACATTCAAAAACCCGAAAAGGTTATTATTTTCAATATCATACTTTAATACCAGAGGAATCCAAAGATTTTTTAAAACTCTCAGCCTCAGATCTGCGTTGGCCAGAAACTGATTATTTTTTTCTTCATCCATTAATCCTGAAATAACCCTCTTAAATTCAAAATTAGGTTTGAACTCTATCAAAGATTTATTTCCTTTTTTAAGGACGGAAATATTCAAACCCAATTGAGAAGAAAATTCTTTTCTTTTAATTATGGAGGTCGTCATACTATCTTTGGCGCTGAACCGGTTTCTAAAATCAATTTCCAGCTTACTGTTGTTTTTTGATTTCAATCCTTGCAAGTAGACCAGATCTGCATTAAACTCATCTAAAAACTTAGCATCTTTCCGGAAGTTACTCCGAAATCCCAATGTAAGTAGCGGGCGCATTTTAATTTTTTCAATTTCTTCATTAAATTCCTTTTCAAATCTTACAGAGGTATCATTATAACTATCCGGCAATAAACTCAAAAATTCTTCCGGTAAATTCTCACGGGGAATGTATTCTCCTTTATCCAGAGCATCATCAATTATTTTTTTTACTCTTAGGAACTCCCTGCTATCATTTATTTTTTCTTTGTAAAGTTGTAATTTTTCAATAAGAAGCAGGTTAGAATCCTGAAACATTTTTTGCAGGCTTTGGGCCGGCTTTGCAACACTCAGGTCTCTTTTATTAATAATTGCCCAGTCAAATCCGTATTCAAAGCCTGTGAATTTATAATCATTATCGAGATTCAGTCCAATGGCTACCTGAAAGTTTCTGCTGAATGTTTCTTTTGTATAATTATAGTCAGTTAATAATGTACTGTCCGCCTTTGATTTTATGGAAAAAATACTCGCTTTATACTGAAAAGATTTTTTTATCACCCGTAAGATCTTTAACTGCTGCCTGCATAAAATCAGTCATTACATCCTTCCAGTTGCCTGATTTCATTTCCTGCATACTCTTATACACTTCATCTGAGCTTATGGCCCGCGTATTCAATTGAGTTTCCTGTGCTGACGTCATAATCAGGTTGTGGAGAGAAACTAAGATAAGAAGTTTATAAAACAGTGTTTTCATGATATTAATTCGTATTAAATGAATAGGTTACCAGATATGCTTTTCCTGTTTTAGTGACAGGATTTTTATCAGATGTCGGATCAAAAGTAAAGTGATCGTGATCAAGTTTTATGATTGTCCTCTTATTTTCAGAAATAGGATTTGAGCCAATGATGTAAAGGTCATATTCTGTATCGGGTTCTAATTCAAAATCATAAGAGAAAGATCCGCTTTTTGTTTCCTCAACTACCGGATCGGCGATTCCTTTTTTAAAAAGTTTAAAAATAATTCCTAAAACAGAAATTCCGCCATATACGGTAAGGTTTAATGTTAATTTTTTCATGATTCCGGTTTTAAATATTGTTTATAGATAATGGGACTACCTGATTTATGACAATACTCCTCTATATCCGGGAGTCATTGCTTTCCTCCCTGTAATATATCACAGTTGGAATAAAGTTCCATGGCTAATTGTTTTGGTTTTGCACTTCAAAGTTCCACAAAAAAAATACACCTGTCAATTACACAAAAGGGTGATTATAAAAGTCTGTATCATTCTTCCGGCCATCAGTTACACGGTTATTTTAAAAAATAAGCAGGTCCCGGGGCTTCCGGACAAATACCTGAACTCACCTTTTTGTTCTGTCATTCTTCGCCTCATATTCCTGAGTCCGTTACCTTCCTGCCGGCTCTCCGAGATTCCGATTCCATTATCTGCTATTTTCATAATGAAATTATTTTTTTCCTGGAAAAAAGAAAGGTCTAGACAATCTGCACCACTATGCTTATAAACATTATTGACGGCTTCTTTTAAACACAGAAAAAGGTTACGTCTCAATTCTGTAGAGATAGGGGTTTCGACAGCAATACCTTCACACTCTGAATGCAGCAGAATTGTTGTTTTTTTTAAAAAGCTACCGGTATAAAGGATGGCATAATCTATAAAACCTCCCAGAGTATCATTTCCTGAATTAAGACTCCAGAGCATTTCCCTCATAGAAATGTTCATTTCTTCAGAAGTTTTCATCAACTCATCAATATCAGCCTGAAATTCCTCATTGCGGACCCTCTGTCTTAAAAATTCTGCCTGCAGTTTTATTGCTGAGATGCCTGCTCCCAGATCGTCATGCATATCATGGGAAATCCGTTCCCTTTCTTTTTCTATTGATTTTTGTTTTTCAAGTTCTTTCTGCAGCAGCTCGTTTTGATGTTCCATATCTCTAAGTCTTTGCTGCTGTATGAAAAAAAATCTGTCTCTTATTATATAAAATTACCATCAAAACAATGAATACCACAAATGCAATTAACAAAATCGCTGCAATAATGTATGTCAATCTGATTGTATCCGGCAGCTGTTTCATGGTAATCTCCTATTTTGTTGATTTGTCAAATTGGGTCAAGGCAATATAGAACATTCCATACATGACAATATTCACTCCATATTGCATATTCTTTAAAACCTCCAGGAAAGCGGGATCGTTATCTTTAAGAAAAAACATCGGAATGGACCGGAAAATTAAAAAAGATGCTCCAAAAAAGCAGCCCACAATGACACCCAAAAATGAGGGTCATGTGTTATTTTAATTTCATCAAAATTTTTAAGCCTGAAATAAAACCAGACCAGAGTGTTCATGATAAAGTAAAGGCAAACCAGGATGCCGAGCTCGTTCTGATAATTTTCCTCATAAAATTTTACGAACAACAAAATATAAACAAGGATAGCAATAACAATACACAAAGAGGCTGTTTTTAATTTACCCGGAAATATTTTACTGTAATAGCTGTAAAAAAATACAATCATAAAGATACTGTAGTAGTTGAACAGAAAAGCAAAATCAAATTCTTTGATATAAATTTTATAATGCCCATACAACTCCAGTCCCAGCGAAATTATTAAAAAAGCTGCCAGAAAGTTTTGGCTGGAAAGGCTCTTTTTTCCAGCTAAAACTACAGACTTTACAGTAGCTGCAAAGAGTACTGCAATATACAGGATCTGAATCAGCATGCTATGGATATAATGAGCCCATATCGTAATACCCTTTGTCTGTACCAAAAACCAGTGTCATTTGTTTTTCGCGGGTTTCAAAGAATTTTTTATACTGGTCCTGCAGAAGTCTGTCTCCGAGATTATTTTCAAAAATCACTTTCTTCACATCACTGATCTCACAAAGGTTGATTATAAATTGTTCACAAACATCCTTTGATAAAGTATCCAGCAGATCAACAATATGATAGCTTATATAAAGCGTATTGTTATTCTTTAGGTAATCCGTCAAAAGCAGGTGACCATTCTTAAGATAAGATTCCCTAAAACCGTTTAGGTCTTCATCTGAAATTTTCAAATCCCCGAGCGAAAGATCCTGTTTTACATTAATGATCAGGTAATTATTTTCTTCAATAGTTTCTTTAGACTGCGTTTGTAAAGAGGCAATCATATACATCATTTTGTTTTCAGAATATGGTTTACACTGCAATCTCTGATCCCGGGGATCTATCTGTACAAAAGTAAATGTTAAATAAGTGGCCTGAATTTCTTCCATAACCTCACAAATGTCCTTCAGCAGCGAGTATTTTATCTCATAAATGCCTCCGAGATTAAAATTCACGTTTTGAGCTTTCAAAAAAGATAAGGTTCCTCTTTTTGCGTTATCAATAAAACTTTCTGCTATAATACGACTGATTGGTGTAAATTCTACTCCTTCAACCAGTTGTTCAAATTTATTTCCGATTGGTCCGTTGTACAGCATCGTTTCAATAATAGCTGTCTGGTTGGTTTCATTTAAGTTCTCCATGATTTCTTAGTTTTTAAAATGGTTAAATTTATTAACTGCTTCTACTTTATTGCTGACGTGCAGTTTTCTATAGATATTGCCTACATGTTTTTTCACCGTATCCATACTGATACATTTTTTATCGGCAATTTCTTTGTATAGCAGCCCTTCGGAAAGAAGTTCGAGGATCTCTTTTTCGCGTGCAGTAAGTGCACCAAAATTTTTTAATTTCGGGAAGCTTTCTTTCAAAATGGCTCAGGACTCTTCTGGCGATGGAAAAACTCATCGGAGCACCTCCGTTATATACATCCCGGATCGAAGATAGGATTTTGTCCATACTTTCTCCTTTCACAAGATATCCCATAGCACCGGCTTTTAAAGAACTGAATATTTTCTCATCATCTTCAAAACTGGTACACATGATGAATTGGGTTCCCGGCATTTCTTTTTTAAGCTTTCCGATAATTTCAATTCCCAGCATATCCTGCAGCTGGATATCCATCATTACAACATCGGGAACAAGGCCGGGAAGATTTTTCAATGCTTCATTGCCATCAAAAAAACTGAGCAATTACTTTCATATCATGCTGATAATTGATGATCTTCTTCAACGCATTGTTGTAGTTTTTCTCATCTTCCACTATGACTATAGAAATGCTCATGTCTTTTTTTGTTTGAAGCAAATTTCAACAGAAAACAGATCGGAAACAATTACCCCTTTGTGTAATCTTAATGATTGAGTTCGCGGTTATATTTTTAATTTTTGATTAAATTTAGTTATTTATTCACTATAAAGTCAATTTCATTTTAAATAATTAATCTGAGATCGGGTTAAGGAAATTAAGTATAAAAGTCTGGCAGCCAACGACACCATTAATTTTAACTTTAAAGAAGATAAAAACAGATGAATGGTTATTCTTTAAAGGGTCCCACGGCTTCCATCCCGCTGCTTCAAATAATAAATGCTGCTTGTTATTTCACAAGCTGATCCAAAATGGGATGATCAATACTGTTAATGGAACGGGTTCCCTCAAAAATCTGCTCAAAAACCTGAATGGTGTTCTTGCCTTTCTTTAGCCAGACACCCGGGATATATAAGGTCTGCTGGGGACCAACCTTACTCCAATATCTGCCTATATTCCTGCCATTAATAAAAACAATTCCTTTTCCCAGTTTTCTCATATCGAGAAATGTATCTCCTGTTTCGTAAAGATTAAATTCTGCTTCCTGAATAACCGGTGAATGGTCTGCAATATTTTTAAATTGGTAATTGTAGCTGGGAAACTTATCAAAAGGTAACGGGAACATTTCCCAATTTCCGGAAATCTCAACGCCGTTAATTTTCACAGGACTTATAATCCCTTTTAGATTATGAATGATATTGGCTCCGTAATTGATTCTGCCCATGTTTTCAACCAAAATGTCCAGCTGGTCACCTACCTTGATGTCAATATTAAGATTATATTTTTTGAAGACCCGGTTTACTTCTCCTTTCCAGATTCCGTTAATATAAATATTGGCATAATCTCTCAGCCCCGACAAATCAAGAACTCCGTTTTGATTTTTATCAAACTTTCTCCTGTACAATACATATCCATTTCCAATATTCAGATCCTCAAAGGTAAGAGGCACATTACTCACAATGGGTTTCTTTTGAGCAATTAAATCAAATAGGTTATTTATTTTTGTAAACCTGATTTCCGGAATTGTAATTACTTTTGCAGGCAGGGGAATATCCGGAAGCTTTTCATGATTTATTTTCTGAAAGATCTCCCGTAAAGCTTTATATTTTGGAGTAGCCCATCCCGGCTCACTGATCGGGGCATCATAATCATAGCTGGTAAGATCCGGCTGAATATCATGGTCTTTATCATAATTGGCCCCACTGGTAAAACCGAAATTAGTTCCTCCATGAACCATATAATAATTGAAAGAAACACCATTTTTTAAATAGAGCTCTGTTTGCTTTACCACTTCTTCTGTACTCACTTTTACAAAAGGCTCCGCCCAATGATCCAGCCATCCCGGGTAATATTCAGCAACCATGTAGGGGCCCTTTCCTCCGGTGTATTCATTAATACTTTTCTTTAAAACATCAATATCACCTTCTCCGTTGGCAGTTGGCAGAGCTCCCTCAATGGAGCCTCCTTTAAACAGTGAACTCCCGTCTGAAGTAAATAATGGTACCGAAATTCCGCTTTTCAAAAGCATTTCCTTGATCTTATGGCTGTATTTCCGGTGTTCTTCCAGGGAGATATCTTTTCTTTGGGCAACATAAGACCCAAATTCATTTTCGGCCTGAACCATGATGACAGGACCTCCATGATCAATCTGTAATGGAACGATCTGTTTTGCAAGCTGCCTGATATAGTTCTCACATTCTTCCAGAAATGCTTGATTATCTCTTCTTATTTCCAATCCTTTGTTCTTTTGCAGCCACCAGGGATATCCTCCAAACTCCCATTCCGCGCAAACATATGGCCCCGGGCGTATTATCACAAATAAGCCTGCTTCCTGTGCTGTTTTAATAAATCTCTGTAGATCTTTCTCTCCTGAAAAATTCCATTTGCCGGGTTCTTCTTCATGGTAATTCCAGAATACATATGTGGTAACAGTATTCAGCCCCATTGCTTTCATCATTTGTAAACGGTGCTTCCAATATTGTGACGGAACCCGGGGGTAATGCATTTCTCCCGAATAGATGCTGAAAGGTTTTCCATTTAACATAAAATGACCATCTTCAATCCCAAACTTTCCTTTTTGGCAAAACATGAGATTTATTGAGGAAATAAAAAGAATTATGTAAAAATATCTGCTGAAAATTCTCATATGATAAGGCATGATTTTTGTAAAATTAAAGATGAAAAAATTATATTGGATATCAAATAAAAATAATCATGAAAAAAAGCCTCTTAACATTTGGCGCTATTCTTTCATTGGCAGTGATCAGCTGTAAAAAAAGTGAAAGCGGAAATAAAAGCGTTATCAAAACCGATAGTACTGCAACAATTGTTACGGATACCAATGGTAAAATTGATTCTGTAAGCCAGAGTTCTTCAACAGTAGATGTAAACGGGAAAAGGTATGAAAAAACCGATTTTGTCTATAAAGCGACAGATGGCACCCTGGTAAAAGTCGTATTCAAAAATGATCCGAAAGAAAGTACGGTAGCTATTACCAGCAATAAGAAAACTTTTACCTTACCTAAAGCGGAAACCAAAGGTGATGAAACCATCTATAAGAAAGATGATATGACAGCAAGGGTAAAGGGAGACAGTCTGCATCTTGAACAGGGGGATAACATTATTGAGTTAAAAAGAACAAAGATCTAGAATAAGGATGTCCCTCCAATGTTGAGGGACATTTACTTTATAACCATAAACTTTTTGATGAATTTCCATCAAAATCCGAATAAACAGAAAACAAAAAACCATCCGGATCCCGGATGGTTTTTCAATATCTGAATGAATATTATTCTTCAGTTTTTTCTTCAGCAGAGTCAGCTGCTTCAGCCTTAGGCTCTTCAACTTTCTCTTCTGCTTTTGGAGCTTCAGCAACTACTGCTTCAGCTTTTTTTAGCAGATGTAGATCTTCTGCTTCTTCTTGTAGCTTTTTTTCTCTTCAGCATTAGGGTTGTAAAGCTCGTTGAAATCTACCAATTCGATAAGAGCAGTATCAGCAGCATCACCTGGTCTGAATCCTGTTTTGATGATTCTTGTATAACCACCGTTTCTTTCAGCGATTTTAGGAGCTACAGTTCTGAATAATTCAGCAACCGCATATTTATTTTGAAGGTAAGAGAATACTACTCTTCTGTTGTGTGTAGTATCTTCTTTTGCTTTTGTTAATAGAGGCTCAACATATACTCTTAAAGCTTTAGCTTTAGCTACAGTAGTGTTGATTCTTTTATGCTCAATTAGAGAACAAGCCATATTAGAAAGTAAAGCACTTCTGTGAGAAGCTGTTCTTCCTAAGTGATTGAATTTTTTACCGTGTCTCATTATTAATTATTTATCAGCGTCTAACTTATATTTTGCAACGTCGAAACCGAAGTTAAGACCTTTTGAATGCACTAATTCTTCTAGTTCTGTCAAAGATTTTTTACCAAAATTTCTGAATTTCATCAAATCAGACTTACTGTAAGAAACCAGCTCTCCAAGAGTTTCTACTTCAGCAGCTTTCAGACAGTTAAGGGCTCTTACGGAAAGATCCATATCTGCTAATTTAGACTTAAGTAATTGTCTTGTATGAAGAGTTTCTTCATCGTATTGGATAGATGCTTTTACCGCTTCTGTTTCAAGCGTGATTCTCTCATCAGAGAATAACATGAAATGATAAATTAATATCTTAGAAGCTTCAGTTAAAGCATTCTGAGGGCTGATAGACCCGTCAGTTTCTATATCTAATACAAGTTTTTCGTAGTCTGTTTTTTGCTCTACACGATAATTTTCAATGCTGTATTGTACTTTCTTGATTGGCGTGAAAATAGAGTCAATAGCAATAGTACCTACAGGCGCATTGTTTGACTTATTTTGTTCTGAAGGAACATATCCTCTACCTTTTTCAATATTGAAAGTAATTTCGAAAGTTACATCAGTATTTAGGTTACAAATCACTAAATCCGGGTTTAAAACCTCGAATCCGTTGATCGATTTTCCTAAATCACCAGCAGTAATAACCGTTTGACCTGAAACTTTAGCAACTACCTGCTCGTTAGCCTGGTTTTCTGCTGCAGCTTTTAATCTTACCTGCTTAAGGTTAAGAATAATTTCGGTAACGTCTTCGATTACTCCTGGAATAGTTGAAAATTCGTGCTCTACACCTTCTATTTTGATAGATGAAATAGCGTATCCTTCCAGAGAAGAAAGCAACACTCTTCTCAAAGCATTACCGATTGTAAGCCCGAAACCTGGTTCTAAAGGTCTGAATTCAAATTGACCTTTAAATTCATCAGAGTTAAGTAAAATTACTTTATCGGGTTTTATGAATTGTAAAATTGCCATATTATTGGGTTGAGCAAAAATTTGATTAAAAAATTATTTAGAGTAAAGTTCGACGATAAGCTGTTCCTTAATGTCCTCCGGAATCTGGATTCTTTCAGGAGCAGAAACGAAAGTACCTTCTTTCTTCTCATCGTTGAATTGTAACCACTCATAGTTTGCTTTAGAAGCTAATGCATTGGTTACCACTTCAAGAGACTTAGACTTTTCTCTTACAGCGATTACATCACCAGCTTTAAGCAAATAAGATGGAATGTTTACCAGTTCTCCGTTCACAGTGATGTGTCTGTGAGAAACCAATTGTCTAGCAGCAGATCTTGTTTTAGCAAAACCTAATCTGTATACTACGTTATCCAATCTGGATTCGCAAAGTTGTAATAGTACTTCACCTGTTACACCTTTACTTCTGTGTGCTTTATCAAATAAGTTAGCAAACTGTCTTTCTAAAATACCATAAGTATATTTAGCTTTTTGCTTTTCAGCCAACTGAACTGCGTATTCAGATTTTTTAGCACCTCTTCTCTTGTTAGGACCGTGTTGTCCTGGCGGTTGGTTCTTTCTTTTTTCGAAGTTTTTTATCATCTCCGTAGATTGCAGCACCAAACTTTCTAGCAATCTTAGTTTTAGGTCCAATATATCTTGCCATAATGGGTAAATTCTAAAAATTAAACTCTTCTTCTTTTTGGTGGTCTACATCCATTGTGTGGCATTGGAGTCACATCAATGATTTCGCTAACTTCAATTCCTGAATTGTGGATAGATCTGATGGCAGATTCTCTACCTGCACCTGGTCCTTTCACAAACACCTTTACTCTTCTTAAACCAGCTTCGTGAGCTACAGCAGAGCAATTTTCAGCTGCCATCTGAGCAGCAAATGGAGTATTCTTTTTAGAACCTCTGAAACCCATTTTACCGGCAGAAGCCCAAGAGATAACCTCTCCGTTTTTATTTGTTAAAGAAATGATGATGTTATTGAAAGAAGCCTGAATATGAGCTTCACCAATAGCTTCAACTTTTACTTTTCTTTTCTTAACTACTTTAGTTTGTTTTGCCATAATTCCTAACGATTATTTACTAGCTTTTTTCTTGTTAGCAACAGTTTTTCTCTTCCCTTTACGTGTTCTAGAGTTGTTTTTCGTTCTCTGGCCTCTTAAAGGTAATCCAAGTCTGTGACGTATTCCTCGTTGGCATCCTATGTCCATCAATCTCTTGATGTTCAATTGCACTTCAGATCTCAATTCTCCTTCTACTTTTATGTTTTCAGAGATATAGGTTCTGATTGCAGCCAATTCATCGTCATTCCATTCGTTGACTTTCTTGTCTTCGCTGATACCGGCAGCTTTAAGGATTTCAGAAGAAGTACTTCTTCCTATTCCATAGATGTAAGTTAAACCGATAACACCTCTTTTGTTTTTTGGTAAATCAATACCTGCAATTCTCGCCATAATTTAATGTTAACCTTGTCTTTGTTTAAATTTTGGGTTCTTCTTGTTGATTACGAACAGTACACCTTTTCTGCGTACGATTTTGCAATCAGCGCTTCTTTTTTTTAATTGATGCTCTTACTTTCATTTGAAAATATTTATTTTTTTATAACTACCGAATGGAATCATGAGATTTCATTTTTGATAGTATTTATTTTTTACAAATGCCAAATGGAATGAGTATTCCATTTGGCTAATTGTTTAATATCTAAATGTGATTCTCCCTTTCGTTAAATCATAAGGAGACATTTCTAGTTTCACCTTATCTCCAGGTAAAAGTTTAATATAATGCATTCTCATTTTGCCGGAGATATGAGCAATAAGGATATGCCCATTTTCCAGCTCTACACGGAACATGGCGTTCGAAAGTGCTTCCACGATCACGCCATCCTGTTCAATATGTTTTTGTTTTGCCATAAATTAATATCCAGTCGTTCTTGATAATTTAGACTGCATTAAGCCATCATAATGATGGTTCAGCAGATATGTATTAATCTGTTGAACTGTATCTAAAATTACACCCACCATAATTAATAGGGACGTTCCCCCGAAAAATAGGGCAAACGCATCTGTCTGAACAAAGCTTCCATGCACAATTGCCGGAAGGACTGCAAAGATAGATAAAAAAAATTGCACCTGGCAAGGTAATTTTTGATAAAATATCATCTAAATAATCAGCGGTCTCTTTTCCGGGTCTTACTTTTGGTACTAAACCTCCGTTTCTCTTTAAATCATCAGCCATTTGGTTTACCGGAATTGTAATCGCAGTATAGAAAAATGAGAAGATAATAATTAATAGCGCAAACAATACGTTGTACTGCCAGCTAAAAACATTCTTGAAACCTGCAAGAAAAGTATTAGACTCATCGAATTTGGTTAATAATCCTGGTACGAACATCAATGCCTGGGCAAAGATAATCGGCATTACACCAGCAGCATTTACTTTCAATGGAATCCATTGTCTTGCTCCCTGCATAAGATTTCTGTTTACACCTCCTCTTGCTTGAGCTCTGCTTACATACTGAATGGGAATTTTTCTAACAGCTACTGATAAGATCACTGCTAAAAGAACTACTAACATCCAGAATAATACTTCAATAAGGATCATGATAGATCCCATTCCCCCTTTTCCGTTCTGCACGGCTATCTCCTGTACGAATGCCTCAGGTAATCTTGAAAGGATCCCCACCATAATCAGGATAGAGATACCATTTCCGATTCCCTTATCGGTAATCTTTTCACCTAGCCACATTGCAAATACTGAACCGGCAACCAAAATAACAATACTTGGTAACCAGAACATGATTGAATTTGGCTCTACATAGTATGCAGACTGGAACTGAGCATACGGTAAGAATAATTGAGTAATAGAAGTTAAGTAAGAAGGTGCCTGTACCAGACAAACCCCGATCGTTAACCATCTTGTAATTTGGTTCAATGTATTTCTACCTGACTCTCCATCTTTCTGAAGCTTCTGAAGATAAGGAATAGCCATCCCCATCAACTGAACAATAATAGAAGCAGAAATATAAGGCATGATACCCAACGCCATTACGGAAGCGTGGCTGAAAGCTCCCCCCGTAAACGACGAAAGCAAGCCAAGGAGACCTGCTCCTTGCTTGTTACCGCCTTGATTTTTATAATGCTCTAAGAGATCTCCCACTTCTGCAAGGTTAATTGCCGGAAGTGAGATATAAGATGCGAATCTATACACAAGGATTATCCCTAAAGTGAAGAGAATTTTATCTCTCAATTCTTTAAGACTCCAAATATTTTTAAGTGTTTGTATAAATTCTTTCATTAGTAAGTATTATAAGGTAATTGCTTTTCCACCTGCCTTAGCAATAAGCTCTTCAGCAGATTTAGTGAATTTGTCAGCAGAGATTGAAACCGCAGATTTCAATTCTCCTCTACCCATAATTTTCACTAATTCGTTTTTAGAAACTAAACCGTTTTCTACTAAAACTTCTTTCGTGATATCTCCTGTGATGGATTTGTTCTCGATTAAAGTCTGGATAGTATCAAGGTTAATTCCTCTAAACTCTTTTCTATTTACGTTTTTGAATCCGAATTTAGGTAATCTTCTTTGTAAAGGCATCTGTCCACCTTCAAAACCGATCTTCTGAGAATAACCAGCTCTGGATTTTTGACCTTTATGTCCTTTTGTTGAAGTACCTCCTTTTCCGGACCCCTGACCTCTACCAATTCTTTTTGAATTGAAAGTAGATCCTGCAGCTGGTTGTATATTATTTAAATTCATTTTAATTTCTCTTTTATAAAATTATTTTTGAACTTCAAGTAAGTGACTTACTGCAGCTATCATTCCTAAGATAGAAGGAGTAGCTTCGTGTTCTACAACTTGGTGAAGTTTCTTTAATCCTAATGCTTCAAGCGTTCTCTTTTGGGTTTTTGTTCTACCAATAGCGCTTCTTACTTGCTTTACTTTAATTGTTGCCATTGTTTTAATTATTAACCGTTAAACACTTTACTTAGAGAAACTCCTCTCATTCTAGCGATTTCTTCAGGTCTTCTGATATCCAATAACGCCTTGAAAGTAGCTTTCACCACGTTGTGAGGGTTAGAAGATCCTTTAGATTTTGAAAGGATATCGTGAATACCAGCTGATTCCAATACTGCTCTTACCGCACCACCAGCGATCAATCCGGTACCATGAGAAGCAGGTCTCAGGAAGATATCTGCACCACCGTATCTGGCAGTAGTCTGGTGAGGAATAGTATGGTTCATTACAGGAACTTTCACAAGGTTTTTCTTAGCATCTTCAACTGCTTTAGCAATTGCAGAAGCAACTTCTTTAGATTTCCCTAAACCGAAACCGATAATACCTTCTTCATTTCCTACTACAACGATAGCAGAAAATCCGAAAGCCCTACCTCCTTTAGTTACTTTTGTTACTCTGTTAACAGCTACGAGACGATCTTTTAATTCTAATCCTCCCGGTTTTACTCTTTCTATATTATCTAGTCCTAACATATTTCCGAAATTTAATGATTAGAATTTAAGTCCTCCTTCTCTCGCACCATCCGCTAAAGCTTTTACTCTACCGTGGTATACGAATCCGTTTCTGTCGAATACAATATTTTCGATTCCTGCAGCGATAGCTTTAGCAGCAATAGCTTTACCAACAGCTGTAGAAACTTCTGTCTTAGTCCCTTTAGCGTCTACGCCTTTCTCTCTGGAAGAAGCTGATGCTAAAGTTTTACCATTTTTATCGTCGATTAACTGAGCGTAAATTTCCTTATTACTTTTGTATACAGATAATCTTGGCAATTCAGAAGAACCAGAGATTTTTCCTCTTACTCTTCTTTTGATTCTTATTCTTTTTTCTAATTTACTTAATGCCATAATACTTATAATTTATTAAGCAGATTTACCAGCTTTACGTCTAACATTTTCACCAACGAATCTTACACCTTTTCCTTTGTATGGCTCAGGCTTTCTGAAAGAACGGATCTTTGCAGTAACCATTCCTAGAAGTTGCTTGTCATGAGACGTTAAAGTAATAATTGGGTTTTTACCTTTTTCAGTCAATGTATCTACTTTTACTTCACTTGGAAGTTCCAATACGATACCGTGAGAGAATCCTAAAGCTAACTCAAGTTTTTGACCTGAGTGAGAAGCTCTGTATCCTACTCCTACTAGTTCTAGTTTCTTTTCGAAACCTTCTGATACACCAACGACCATGTTAGCGATCAACGCTCTGTATAAACCGTGAAGCGCTTTGTGTTGTTTAGAATCAGATGGTCTGTTTACGTTAAGCTCACCATCTTTTTGTTCTAAAGTAATTCCTGCTGTAAGCTCCTGGGAAAGTTCTCCTTTCGCTCCTTTTACAGTTACCACACCGTTGTTTTCAGTGATTGTAACTCCTGCTGGAATTGTTATAATTGCTTTACCAATTCTTGACATTTTCCTCTGATTAAAAATTAATAAACATAGCAGATTACTTCACCGCCTACTTTCTCTTCTCTAGCTTTCTTGTCAGTCATTACTCCTTTTGAAGTAGAGATGATAGAAATACCCAAACCGTTTAGTACTCTTGGAAGTTCAGTTGAACCTTTGTACTGTCTCAAACCTGGTCTAGAAGCTCTTTGGATAGACTTGATAGCTGGTTTGTTGGTTTGCTTGTCGTACTTTAAAGCGATTTTGATCACTCCTTGAACAGCGTTATCTTCAAACTTGTAGTTTAAGATATACCCTTGATCAAATAAGATCTTAGTAATCTCCTTTTTGATTTTCGATGCAGGAATTTCCACCACTTTGTGGCCTGCGCTTTGTGCGTTCCTTACTCTTGTTAGGAAATCTGAAATTGGATCTGTTACCATTTTTCTTTTATAAATTATTGGTTAAAGAACAATCAGTTTTGCAAAGACTTGAAGAGTAAAATATCAGACTTCAGAAAATCTTAGGTCTGATATTTTTATCTTTAGTATCTGAACAACTTAATTGTCCCGATTAATTTGTAATTGTTACCAACTAGCTTTTCTTACTCCCGGGATAAGACCGTTGTTTGCCATTTCTCTGAAAGTTACTCTGGAAATACCGAACGTTCTCATATATCCTCTTGGTCTACCTGTTAGTTTACATCTGTTGTGTAATCTTACAGGAGAAGCATTTTTAGGTAATTTTTGAAGCCCTTCGTAATCACCTGCTTCTTTAAGAGCTTGTCTTTTAGCAGCGTATTTAGCAACTAGTGCTTCTCTTTTGCGCTCACGCGCTTTCATTGATTCTTTAGCCATTTCTTAGTTCTTTTTAAATGGTAAACCGAAGTGAGTTAATAATGCTTTAGCTTCTTTATCTGTTTTCGCAGTTGTTACGAAAGTGATGTCCATCCCCTGGATTTTTTTCACTTTGTCAATTACGATTTCAGGGAAGATAATCTGCTCAGTAATCCCTAAGTTGTAGTTACCTCTACCATCGAAACCATCTGCTTTGATACCAGAGAAATCTCTGATACGTGGTAAAGCAGAAGAAGTAAGTCTGTCTAAGAACTCATACATCTTGTCAGCTCTCAATGTTACTTTAGCACCTACAGGCATTCCTTTTCTCAATTTGAAAGCAGCTTCGTCTTTCTTAGAGATCGTACCAACAGCCTTTTGACCAGTGATATTTGTAAGTTCTTCTACAGCATAGTCAATGATTTTCTTGTCTGCAGTAGCATCACCTAAACCTTGTGATACAACGATTTTCTCTAATCTAGGTACTTGCATTACTGACTTGTACCCGAATTCTTCCATCATTGCAGGAACAATTTTCTCTTTATATGCTTTTTTGGGTCTTGCTATATATTCCATGTGTTATTTAAAATTATAAAGTTTCACCCGTTTTTTTGTTGATTCTTACTTTCTTATCTCCTTCGATTTTGTAACCTACTTTGATAGCTTTTCCGTCTTTACCTACTAAAGCTACGTTTGAGATATGAATAGAAGCTTCTCTTTCAACGATTCCTCCTTGAGGATTTGAAGCTGAAGGCTTAACGTGCTTTTTGATGATGTTAAGTCCTGCAACAACTACTCTAGGGTCTCTACCTTCTTTCTTGATCACTTCAATAACTTCACCAGTCTTACCTTTGATATCTTTCTTACCAGTAGTAATGATGACGTTATCTCCTCTTTTTATTTTTAACTTTGACATTTCTTTAAAAAATTTTAAAAATTAAAGTACTTCAGGAGCTAATGAAATGATTTTCATATATTCTTTGTCTCTCAACTCACGAGCAACTGGTCCAAAAACACGCGTTCCTCTCATTTCTCCCGCTGCGTTTAGTAATACACAAGCATTGTCGTCGAATTTGATGTATGAACCATCTTTTCTTCTTACTGCTTTTTTCGTTCTTACTACTACAGCTTTAGATACCTGACCTTTTTTTAGCGTTTCCTGATGGTGTAGAATCCTTGATAGTAACAACGATTTTATCACCAACTGAAGCATATCTTCTTCTGGTTCCTCCCAGAACTCTGATAACCAGTACTTCTTTTGCACCTGTGTTATCAGCAACTTTTAATCTTGATTCTGTTTGTAACATTATTACTTAGCTTTTTCAATGATTCTTACTAATCTCCATCTCTTGTTCTTGCTCAAAGGTCTAGTTTCCTGGATCAAAACTGTATCTCCTTCGTTGCACTCATTGTTCTCGTCGTGTGCAGTATATTTTTTCGTTTTTAATACGAATTTACCGTACATCGGGTGCTTCATTCTCATCGTTTCACTAACAACAATGGTCTTTTCCATTTTATTGCTGGAAACCACTCCGATTCTTTCTTTTCTTAAATTTCTATCCATTGTAAAATGAAATTATTGTTTGTTAGTTAACTCAGTGTTTAGTCTTGCGATTGTTTTTCTCAAATCTTTGATTTGAATAGGGTTTTCAATTGGGCTGATAGCATGAGCCAATTTCAATTTAGAATATTGAGCTTTTGCTTCAGTTAATTGAGCTTGAATATCACCCGCGCTTAGATTTTTAATATCAGCTTTTTTCATTGTATTCAAAGATTATAGAGGTTTAACAAAATCGTTAGCAACGATGAATTTAGTAACTACTGGTAATTTCTGTGCAGCAAGTCTAAGAGCTTCTTTCGCAACTTCGTAAGGAACTCCTCCTACTTCGAACATAATTTTACCTGGTTTTACTACAGCTACCCAGTATTCAACAGCACCTTTACCTTTACCCATCCTTACTTCAGCTGGTTTCTTAGTAATTGGCTTATCCGGGAAGATTTTGATCCATAGTTGACCTTCTCTCTTCATATATCTTGTCGCAGCGATACGAGCCGCTTCAATTTGTCTTGCAGTGATCCAAGCTCCTTCAGTAGCTTTGATCCCAAAAGTTCCGTATGCAAGTTGACTACCTCTCTGGGCATTCCCCTTCATCTTCATCTTGTGAACTCTACGGAATTTGGTTCTTTTTGGTTGTAACATAATTTAATATTAGATGTTAGACGTTAGATGTTAGATGTTAGATAAAATTGAATCAGTTCTTGTAACGGAAGATCTAATTTCTAGTTTCTATCTTCTAACTTCTAATTAATTATTATTGTTATTGTTGTTTTTTCTAGGTCTTCTGTTGTCTCTGTCTCCTCCTCTGTTTCCTCTATCAGACTGACCACCTTTTTTCTGTTGTCCCACTAGTGGAGAAAGTTCTCTTTTACCGTAAACCTCACCTTTCATGATCCAAACTTTTACACCTAGTCTACCGTAAGTAGTGTGAGCTTCAGCCCAGTGGTAATCGATATCAGCTCTGAAAGTTGACAATGGAATTCTTCCTTCTTTGAAAGATTCTGATCTTGCCATTTCAGCACCGTTTAATCTACCAGAGATCTGAACTTTGATACCTTCAGCACCCATTCTCATAGTACTTGCCATTGCCATTTTAACAGCTCTTCTGTAAGAAATTCTGTTTTCAATTTGCTTAGAAATACTATCAGCAACCAATACAGCATCTAATTCAGGTCTTTTGATTTCGAAGATGTTGATTTGAATATCCTTACCTGTAAGTTTTTTCAACTCTTCTTTCAATTTATCAACTTCCTGACCTCCTTTACCGATGATAAGTCCCGGTCTAGCAGTAGTAATAGTTACTGTAACTAATTTTAAAGTTCTTTCAATATAAATTTTTGAAATACCACCTTTAGATAATCTAGCTTCAAGGTATCTTCTGATTTTGTAGTCTTCAGCGATTCTGTCTCCATAATCGTTTCCACCAAACCAGTTAGAATCCCATCCTCTGATGATACCTAATCTGTTACCAATTGGATTTGTCTTCTGTCCCATACCTTGATTAATTTTCTTTGTTACCTAAGATTAATGTAACGTGGTTAGATCTTTTTCTGATTCTATACCCTCTACCTTGTGGAGCTGGTCTTAGTCTCTTCAATTGTCTTGCACTATCCACGAAGATTTCTTTAACGATAAGGTTGGCTTCCTCAATGTCAGCTCCTTCGTTTTTCACTTGCCAGTTGGCAATTGCAGAAAGAAGTAATTTTTCTAATTTGTTAGAAGCTTCTTTCTTAGAATATTTTAGGATATAAAGTGCTTTGTCTACCTGCTCTCCTCTGATGATATCAGCAACTAATCTCATTTTTCTTGGAGAAGACGGGCAATTATTTAATGAAGCTTTAACAACGTCTTTGTTTGCTTCTTTTCTTGCGATTGCGCTATCTTGTTTTCTAGATCCCATGTTTATCTGCTTCCTTTGTTTTTGTTACCACCATGACCTCTGAAAGATCTTGTTGGAGAAAATTCGCCTAACTTGTGACCAACCATATTTTCTGTAACGTAAACAGGGATAAAAGATTTCCCGTTGTGTACAGCGATAGTTTGTCCTACGAAGTCCGGAGAGATCATAGATGCTCTAGACCAAGTTTTGATAACTGTCTTCTTACCAGACTCTATATTTGCCTGAACCTTCTTATCTAAAGTATGATGAATGAACGGTCCTTTTTTAAGTGATCTTGCCATAATTATTTTCTTTTAGATACGATGTAACGGTTAGACACTTTGTTTTTCTTTCTAGTTTTGTAACCTTTAGCCGGTTTACCGTTTCTAGATCTTGGGTGACCTCCTGAAGAACGTCCTTCACCACCACCCATCGGGTGATCTACAGGGTTCATTACAACCGCTCTTGTTCTTGGTCTTCTACCTAACCATCTGCTTCTACCAGCCTTACCTGATACCGTTAATTGGTGATCTGAGTTGGAAACTGAACCAATCATTGCCATACACTCAGTAAGGATCATTCTTGATTCTCCTGAAGGTAACTTGATGATTGCATATTTACCATCTCTGGAAGTTAATTGAGCTGAAGAACCAGCACTTCTTGCTAAAATAGCACCTTGTCCAGGCTTCATTTCAACACAAGAGATTACAGTACCCAATGGAATATTTTTCAATTTCATTGCGTTACCTACGTTTGGTTCAACGCTTTCTCCTGATACTACTTTCTGATCTACTTTGATACCGTTTGGAGCGATGATATATCTCTTCTCTCCGTCTGCGTATTCTAATAAAGCGATAAATGCAGTTCTGTTTGGATCGTATTCTACAGATTTTACAGTAGCTTCAACGTTTGCTTTGTTTCTTTTGAAGTCAATAATTCTGTATTTCTTTTTGTGTCCACCTCCGGTGTAACGCATGGTCATTTTACCTGTGTTGTTACGTCCACCTGACTTTTTAATACCAACTACTAGAGATTTCTCTGGCTTGTTAGTAGTAATTTCCTCAAAATTGTTTACAATTCTGAATCTCTGTCCCGGGGTGATAGGTTTTAATTTTCTAACAGACATTACTATTATTTATAATTAATAATTAATTTACAGCAAAAATATCGATAACCTCACCTTCAGCAAGTTTGATTACCGCTTTTTTCAATTTGTTTGTCTTTCCTACTTGAAGACCTTTTTTAGTGTATTTTGAAGAAACCTTCGGAGCATAAATCATTGTGTTAACGTCTGCTACTTTTACACCGTAAGCTGCTTCAACAGCCTTTTTGATCTCGATTTTATTCGCCTTAGGATTCACTAAGAAAGAATAAGAACCTCTTAAATCTGTAAGGTAATTAGCCTTTTCTGAAATAACTGGTTTAATAATAACTGACATGACTTATTTCTTTAAATTTTCCTGGAATTTTTCAACTGCACCTTCAAAGAAAATGATCTCACCAGCATTTACTAAATCGTAAGAACTGATTTCATTGTAGTTCATTACTTTAGCTTTAGGTAAGTTTCTTGAAGATAAATACACATTCTTATTAGCTTCAGGAAGAACGAATAAAGATTTTTTACCGTTAAGTTCCAATGCGTTTAATACATTGATGAAATCTTTAGTCTTAGGAGCTGCAAAGCTCATATCTTCTAAAACTTTGATGCTGTTGTCTCTCATTTTCTGAGATAAAACAGATTTTTTAGCTAATCTCTTAAGAGCTTTGTTCAATTTGAATCTGTAATCTCTTGGTTTTGGTCCGAATACTCTACCTCCACCTCTGAATACCGGAGACTTGATATCCCCGTATCTAGCAGATCCTGATCCTTTTTGCTTCTTAAGCTTTTTAGTAGAAGCAGTAATTTCGCTTCTTTCTTTCGCTTTATGAGTACCTTGTCTTTGAGCAGCAAGATACTGTTTAACTTCTAAGTAAACCGCGTGCTGATTTGGCTCAATTCCGAATACTGTTTCGTCTAGAGTTACTTTTCTTCCGGTCTCTTTTCCTGATGTATTTAATACTACTAGTTCCATTTTCTGATAATTACATAAGAATTTTTAGCTCCCGGAACAGCACCTTTTACTACTAAAAGATTTTGTTCTTGATCAACTTTTAACACTTGAAGGTTTTGAACAGTTACCTGCTTACCTCCCATTCTTCCAGCCATTCTCATCCCTTTGAATACTCTTGAAGGGTCTGAACCAGCACCGATAGAACCTGGAGCTCTAAGTCTGTTGTGCTGACCATGAGTTGCCTGCATTACACCTCCAAATCCGTGTCTTTTAACAACACCCTGGAAGCCTTTACCTTTTGAAGTTCCTGTTACGTCAACATACTCACCTTCTGTGAATAAATCAACTTTCACTTCTTCTCCTACTTTCACTTCATCAACGAATTCTCTGTAGAATTCAACCAATTTAGCTTTAGGAGCAGAACCAGCCTTTTTAAAATGACCAGCTAACGCTTTACCAACGTTCTTCTCACTCTTGTCATCGAAACCTAATTGAACAGCTTTATAACCGTCTTTTTCTAAGGTTCTGACCTGTAAAACCGAGCATGGACCAGCCTGAATAACTGTACAAGGAATGTTTTTCCCTTCTTCGTTAAACAAAGATGTCATACCGATTTTTTTACCAATAATACCTGACATTGTTTATATTATAATAAAATTTATCCTTTATTTATCACCATTTCCCGGGAGTCTGAAGTAATTTCTACTTTTGATATAGGCATACTACGCCCCTAAAATGAGTGTGCAAATTTATGAATAATTTTATAACTGACAAATATTTTGACTAAAATATTTTGATTTTTAATCAATTAGATGATTTTGAAAAAATTCAGAACAAATTTTCCCGGAAATTATTTTGATTTTAAAAAAAAGAAGCCGGAAAGGGTCCGGTTTTACATCATAACATTTACTCCCAGCTCTTCAAGACCAAGTTTATCTTCATCAGAAATTCCCGCATCAGTAATCAGATAATCTATTTTATCCAACGAGGCAATTTTACCAAATCCCTTTTTGTTCAGCTTGGAAGAATCAGCAAGGATTACCGTTTGATCAGCACACTCTATCATCACCTGGTTCAAATGGGCTTCGGCCGCATTAGAAGTACTGATTCCGAATTCGGGATCAATCCCGTCTACTCCCAGGAAAAGTTTATTGCAGGAAAACTGTTTAAGAATGCCTTCCGAAATGGATCCTACTATAGAAGTGGAACTCTTCCTAACTTCACCTCCCAGTTGTATAATATTAATATTGGGATTATTGCATAATTCAATAGCCACCCGCAGGGAAGATGTCAATACGGTAAGCGGCCCGGAATTCACCAGCATCCTTGCCAGATAATGCATTGTTGTTCCCGAAGCCAGTATAATACAGTCATTTTCCTGAATCAGAGACAAAGCAGCTTTTGCAATAGCCTGTTTGGCTTCCACATTGATATTTTCCTTCTCTCCTACATTTTTTTCATATGCATATCTTACCTGTTTGCTCGCTCCCCCATGGTTTCTAAAGAGCAGTCCGAGACTTTCGAGATAGTTCAGATCCTTTCGGATCGTAACTGAAGATACGTTCAGTTTCTCACACAAGTCCTGAACAAGCACATGGCCTTTTTCATCAAGCTCTTTTAATATTTGGTCATGCCTATGTATCAGCTTCTCCATTTTATTCGTTTGCTCAAAAATACCATTTTTTTCTTATATGCTGAAATTTCATTTATTTTCTTTTTGCTTTCATTTTTAATTTATATATTTGAAAACGAAACATAAACGAAACATTTATGAAACGAAACGAAGAACTCAGCAAATTAAACCATGTAAAAGAATGGGACTTTATAGTCATAGGAGGAGGAGCCAGTGGTTTAGGTTCAGCTTTAGACGCAGTAAGCAGAGGCTTTAAAACCTTATTGCTTGAATCACATGATTTTGCAAAAGCAACGTCCAGCAGAAGTACCAAATTGGTACATGGTGGAGTAAGATATCTGGCACAGGGAGATGTTGGCCTGGTAAAAGAAGCCTTAAAAGAAAGAGGATTATTGGCAAAAAATGCAGCCCACATTGTCAAAAACCAGTCTTTTATTATCCCTAATTATACCTGGTGGGGCGGAATTTACTATAAAATAGGACTATCAATCTATGACTTTCTTGCCGGGAAACTGAGCTTGGGGAAAACAAAATACATCAGCAAATCAAAAACCGTTGAAAAACTCCCTACTATTGAACAAAACCACTTGATGAGTGGTGTTGTTTACCAGGACGGACAGTTTGATGATGCCAGATTAGCGATCAACTTAACCCAGACTATTATTGAAAAAGGGGGAACCGCTATCAACTATATGAAAGTAGTCGGACTTCTGAAAAATGACTCAGGTAAGATTATCGGGGTTACCGCTGAAGACCAGTTTACCCAACAGCAATATCAGATTCATGGGAATGTCGTGATCAATGCGACAGGTGTGTTTACTAATGATATCCTCAATATGAACAATCCTAAGCACGGAAAGCTTGTTGTTCCAAGCCAGGGGATCCATCTGGTTCTGGATAAGTCATTCCTGAAAAGTGATGACGCGATCATGATCCCGAAAACATCAGACGGCAGGGTTCTGTTTGTCGTTCCATGGCACGACAGGGCATTAGTAGGAACTACAGACACGCTTTTGGAAAATGAAAGTTTTGAGCCTCGCGCTTTGGAAGAAGAAATCAGCTTTGTTTTGAATACCGCAAGACAATACCTTGCCAAAAAACCAACCCGCGAAGATGTAAAATCAGTTTTCGCAGGGCTTCGTCCCCTTGCCGCTCCTAAAGATGGAAGCAAAAACACCAAAGAAGTTTCCCGGAGCCATAAGGTGATTGCTTCTGACACAGGATTGGTCTCCATTATCGGAGGTAAGTGGACTACTTACCGTAAAATGGCTGAAGATACTGTGAATGAAGCCATGAAAGTTCACCGGTTAGGCAATACCCCTTCTAAAACAGAACATCTTTCCATCCATGGAAATGTAAAACCTGAACAGGTAGACAGAACCAATCATCTATATGTTTACGGTTCTGATATTCCAGCTATAAAAGCTTTACAGGAAAGCAACCCGCGTTATGCTCAAAAAATACATCCTGACCATCCCTTTACTGTTGCAGAAGTGGTTTGGGCTGTAAGAAATGAGATGGCAGAAACCATTGAGGATATCCTGGCAAGAAGAGTCCGCCTGTTATTCCTGGATGCAAGGGCAGCGATAGACAGCGCTCATCATGTAGCCAGAATTATTGCTGAAGAAAAAGGGTATTCTGAAGAATGGGCACAGCAGCAGGAAAACGAATTTATTGAACTGGCAAAAGGATATTTATTAACTCCTTATTCACCTAAAGTTACTAACCTAAATTAACACGCTTTATATGAATGAAAAATTAATTCTCGCTCTAGACCAGGGAACAACTTCCTCCAGAGCGATTCTCTTCAATCACAGCGGAGAAATAAAATATGTTTCTCAGAAAGATTTCAGACAGATTTTCCCTACTCCGGGCTGGGTAGAACATGATCCCAATGAAATCTGGTCTTCACAGATATCCGTAGCTGCAGAAGTGATAGCAAAAGCCGGAATATCCGGACTGGAAGTTGCTGCAATCGGAATTACCAATCAACGTGAAACTACTATTGTATGGGATAAGGAAACAGGTGACCCTATTTACAACGCTATCGTATGGCAGGACCGCAGAACCTCAAAATACTGTGATGAACTGAAAGAACAAGGGCACGCAGAAACGATTAAAGAAAAAACAGGACTGGTCCTTGATGCCTACTTCTCGGCCACCAAGCTGAAATGGATCCTTGATCATGTAGAAGGAGCAAGGCAAAAGGCTGAAGAGGGGAAATTATGTTTCGGAACTGTAGACACCTGGTTGGTATGGAAACTGACCCGGGGAAAAATGTTTATTACAGATGTTTCCAATGCCAGCAGAACTATGCTTCTGAACATTCACACTTTGGAATGGGACAACGACCTGTTGGAACTATTTGATATTCCTGAAGCTATTCTTCCTGAAGTGAAGCAAAGCAGCGAAATATACGGAGAGACAGCCACAACCCTTTTCTCTACAAAAATTCCAATAGCGGGTATTGCCGGAGATCAGCAGGCAGCTTTATTCGGGCAGATGTGTACCACTCCTGGAATGGTAAAAAACACCTATGGAACAGGATGTTTCCTGCTCATGAATACAGGTAAAGAAGCTGTTTCTTCCAAAAACAACCTGCTTACCACTGTAGCCTGGAAAATTAACGGGGAAGTAAACTATGCCCTGGAAGGGAGTGTATTTGTAGGTGGTGCGGCTATTCAATGGCTGAGAGACGGGCTTAAAATTATTCATTCTTCTGAGGAAGTCAATAAGCTGGCTGCTTCTGTAAAAGATAACGGGGGAGTTTATTTCGTTCCGGCACTTACTGGCCTTGGTGCTCCCTACTGGGATCAATATGCCCGCGGAACTATTGTGGGAATGACCCGTGGTACCACTGACGGACATATTGCAAGAGCTACATTGGAAGGAATAGCATTCCAGGTGTATGATATTGTGAAAGCAATGGAGGCAGATTCGGGAAGAGAGAGTCTTGAGCTGAGAGTAGATGGCGGCGCGTCGGCAAGCGACCTGTTGATGCAGATACAATCTGACCTTTTCGGCTTTAAAATAACCCGCCCGAAAACCCTTGAAACGACAGCCCTTGGAGCAGCCTACCTGGCCGGACTTGCAGTAGGATACTGGAAAAACATTGACGAAATCCAGGAGCAATGGATTGTAGACAAAGATTTCCACCCTCAACTGGGTAAAGATCAAGTGGATAAAATGATTCACTTTTGGAAGAAGGCTATCAAGAGTGCACAAAGCTGGATAGAAGATTAATTTACCTCATCTAAAAAAACTTATATGACCCCATTTATTGCAGAAGTTATCGGCACGATGCTTCTTATATTGCTAGGCAACGGCGTTGTGGCCAATGTTGTATTAAAAGATACTAAAGGGAATAATTCCGGATGGATTGTTATTACGACTGCATGGGCACTGGCTGTATTTGTAGGAGTAACCGTAGCAGGACCGGTAAGTGGTGCGCACCTGAACCCCGCTGTCACCATTGGTCTCGCTACTGCAGGAAAATTTTCATGGGATTTGGTACCTTCTTATATTGCTGCCCAGATGATCGGAGGAATGCTGGGGGCTTTTCTGGTATGGCTATTTCATAAAGACCATTTTGCCATTACAGAGGACGAAGGAGCTAAGCTGGCATGTTTCAGCACAGGACCTGCTATCAGAAAGTTTTCTTCCAATCTGATCAGTGAGATTATCGGAACATTTGTATTGGTATTTACGATTTTTTTATTTTGCAGATCCCAGCCTTTCTTTACAGGCTGATCCTACAGCGAAAGTAGGGCTAGGTTCCATAGGAGCCATACCGGTTACTTTTGTTGTATGGGTAATAGGCTTGTCTTTAGGGGGGACAACAGGGTACGCCATTAACCCCGCCAGAGATCTTGCCCCAAGAATCATGCATGCTATTTTGCCCGTAAAAGGCAGCAGCGACTGGAGCTATGCCTGGGTTCCGGTGATAGGACCTGTAATAGGCGCTATTATCGCTGCTTTTTTATATGGATTTTTAAAATAAAGACAAATGATGAAAAAAATCTTACAAGGAATCTTTCTCTCTGCCTTAAGCATTGGAAGATTGTTTTCTCAGGAAAACGTGCAAGCCAAAGAAGGCAGGCTCGATTTTACAGCCAACATTCAAAACAACCATTTATGGAGAGGACTGATTATTACAGACAAACCCGTGGTAATGGGAAATCTCTCTTATGCCCTGGATGCAGAAAAGAAATGGAAGGTAGGGATCTGGGGTGCATCAGCATTGGCAGATGATAAGGACAACACTCATTACAAAGAGATCAATTATTACGTTCAGTATTCTGACGGTCGTTTTTATATAGGTTTATGGGATCTCTATAATTCCAGAAACATCAATACAGCAGTGGCTGCTGATGATATTTTCAGTTATTCCCAAAGGAGAACGGCCCATATTATAGATCTGAGAACCAATTATACTTTCGGGCCTTCTTTTCCGATCAATATAGAAGCCGATATCATGCTGTATGGTGGCGCCAACGCCGGAGAGGTTATTCTTGAACCGGACGGAAGTTATAAGAAAAACAGATATTCTACTTATATCCAGGCAAGCTATCCGGTAATCAAAGATCAGAAAGTAAATCTGGATGCTTTTGTAGGTGCCGGTTTTGCACTTAATGACAACACCTTTCTGTACGGAAACGGAAAGAATAGTTTTGATATCGTAAACGTAGGTCTAAAAGCAGGAAAAGTTATTAAAATATCCGATCATTACAGTCTTCCTGTTGCTATGTTGGCCATGTGGAATCCTTCTAATAAGTATGCAAGGATTCAATTGGCTGCGACTGTTTTTTAATTTCAGCTGAAATTATATAGAAAACCATTCCTTTTTTGGGGTGGTTTTTGTTACACCAATACCTGTGAACGGAGTAGTTATACAAATCACCAGGTATATTGAAAAGAGTCGGATATGCAATTGATACCGGATAAGAATCACCGGGATTTTACGGCTTATGGTTTAAACAAATATTTTTAATTTTGAAAAAAAAACTATGAAAAAGATTTTAAGTGTAATCATTTTATGCATCAGCATTTTCACTCTAGCACAGGTAAAAACTCCTTTTACGGGACGCAGGGTTTTTGATATCATGAAAGGTTACAGTGGTACCGGCACTCCTCATTATTACCTGGATGTAAAAAAGAATGGAGATGTCTTTTTCGGATACATTCAGGTCAACCAGGCAAATGGGAAAGAGACAACAGAGGAAATGAATGCCGGCAAGTATACCCCCAACAAGGTGATGAAAGTACAATTTAAGAAATTCAAAGAAACATTCTTCGTAAAATTTAATAAGGATAAGATCTATCTTACCGACGAAAAAGGAAATATTAAAAGCCTTGAAGGCTGCTGCTCTTCCAGGGAAAGCATTGATAAAGACACCTGTAAATGCGAAAGCGAATTATACGAATAAAATCATAGCCACTCCCCGGGAGTGGATTTTTATTGTTATGAGATACCATCCGTACATCTGTGACTTGCTTCCTTCCGGTGAAAGGCAGGTATATAAATATGAATTTTTAAGGAAAGCAGAACAGAGAATTTACAGAAATAGCCTTGAATAAAGAATTACCGGGATTTTACGGTTTATTCTTTGCTTAAATAATTTTACTTTTGAAGAATAATTATATTGACCAAAGCATGAAAAGACTACTGGCTTTATGGATTTTATTTTTTATTGTCTCATGCAGTAAGAAGGACGACCATGCTCATACTTTTTATTATTGGAAAACCAATCTCAGGTTGGACCGGGAGGAAAAAAAAAGTCTTGGACCAGTCTTCTGTTCCTTATTTATATACAAGGTTTTTCGATGTGGATAAAATCAATGGAAGATTTCAGCCGGTAGCTGTGATTACAAAAGATCCAAGTTTTCAAACCGAAAAACAAATTGTTCCCACTGTATTTATTACCAATCAGGCCTTATTCAATATCTCGCCAGGAGAGATCAGGTTTCTGGCGGAAAGAATTTATCAATTAATACAGAAAAAAACGAAAGAATATCACTTAAAAACAGCAAACGAAATCCAGATCGACTGCGACTGGACAGCCGGAACACGAAATGATTATTTCAAATTTTTAAAGGAACTGAAAAAAATCTCAGGAAAAGAGGTCACCTGTACTCTACGACTCCATCAGGTAAAGGATAAAAAGCAAACAGGGATTCCTCCTGTAGAAAAGGTATACCTGATGTGCTACTCCACTTCCTCACCGTTGGAAAAATCTGATAAGAATTCCATTCTGGATGTTGGCGTTTTAAAAAGTTACCTTTCTAAAATTGAAGACTATCCCATTAAGAAAATTGAAGTAGCCTTGCCCATCTATTCATGGGGAATCGTGACTAATCATCTCGAAAAACACAGATTGATCAATGCACTATCCAAAAACGATCTGAACAATCCGGACTTTAAAAAAATTACTGAAAACGAAGCTGAAATTCTGAAAGACGGGTTTTATTTCGGGAATTACCTGAACAAAGGGTTCAGAATAAAAGTAGAAGAAATATCCCCTGAACAGCTGGAAGATGTCATTCTGTTTCTCCAGAAAAAAATACCTCATTTTAACATTATATATTATCAATTAGATAGTAAATTTGTGTTAGATCGGCAGTTTTAATCCCGGAGGAAAATCAGTCGGCCAGTTGTAGGAGGAATATTTACCAAGCTCATATTATCCCCGTCACGACTTTACTATTAACTATTTTAAATAAAAAACCACAACCCATATGAAAAAGTATATTCTTTCAATTGCTGTTGCATCACTTTTCTATACAAAATCTGATGCCTGTGCCTGGTCAGATCCTGATTATGAGTATTTCAATCTTTTTACGCAAAGCATCATTAAAGACAAATCATATCTGCCTTTTTTACACAGTTATTCTACAAGGTTTTATACGGGATACAATGCTGCTCTGGTTCCTGACGATAATGTGGAGTCATGGAAAAAATATTTTAATAACCAGCTCAGCTATGCCGAAACAGAGAACCTGGTCTACAAGGTAAGCATAAATGACCTTAATGCCCTAAAGAACGGGGCACCCACCAACCCCCTGCTGCAAAAGTTAGGTACGGGTTTTTACCAAAAATATAGAGAAGGGATTGACTATTTGATTGAGGCCAAATACCTCGAGCCTTACATGAGCATCAATTATGTCGAAAGTGAGAATTCATTTTATTATGACAGAGACGCCAACAGAAAGGATGCTACAGGCCTTGACTATAATAAAACCATCTCTGCGCTGACTTCGTTATATAATGCTGCAAGAAATCCCGAGATCAAACAACGCTACGGTTATCAGCTGGTACGTTTGAATCATTATACAAGAAATTATGACTCGGCACTGCAGGCATTCAAAATGTATGTGGAACCAGTCAGACTGAAAGGCACGGTCTATTTTATGGCTCTGGATCAGCTGGCAGGAGCTCAAAGAGGCCTGTCTATGAATAATGAAGCCAACTGGAACTTTTTCCAGGTGTTTATGAATAGTAAGGACCGCAAAGAGTCTGCTTTCGTTTCAATGAAACTTTCTGATACAGCCTCTTTCAGTAATATTATGAAAAGAGCCAACACGAATGAGGAAAAAAATATGGCTTATTTCCTTCTGGGTTATGAGGACTTCAACAATCCGATTCCTATTATGGAAAAAATGTATGACATCAATCCTGATTCTGAAATCCTGAAAGTAATGGCGGTGAGAAGTATTAATGAGCTGGAAAGAAGCTATCTTCCCACCTATTATTATTCCTCTGATGCGTCACAAAAGGCTTCCATCCAAAAAGCGAATACAGGAACAGGTGATACAAAAGATGCCGGCAAAAGCAACCCTGTTGCTGAAGTAAAAGAGGAAAAACTTTCGTTCTGGCAAAAAATTGTAAGATTCTTTAAAAACCTTTTCGGGGGCTCAAAATCGGATAAAGCCGGAAATAGTACCAAAGCTGATCAAAGCGATGATGAATTGTTCAGCAATCCGGACCGGATTCCGTTTTACAACAGAACTGCTTATTATTACGATAATAAAACTCAGGACTTTCTTGATGATCTGGAAAAATTCACAGAAAAAACAAAGGAAAAGTCTAAAGATGAATACTGGCAGATCGCTGATGCCTATCTAAAATTTTTGAAAAAGGATTATAAGGGAAGCAGTGAGGTCCTTGCTAATATCAAAACTTCCAATCCCGAATATCAGGAACAGATCAAAAGGATGAAGGTTCTTAACGATATTGTTTCCCAGCCTAAAATTGATGCCGCTTATGAAGATCATCTGATGAAAGATTATCCTGAATATTTTGTAGAGAAAGAAGTAAAAAAAGATAGTACCATTACCGATAATTTTGATTATTACGGAGAGGTTCCCTCTACCGCAGATTTCCTTAGAGATGTGCTTGCCAACCGTTACTTCCTGCAAGGTGAAGACGGAAAATCTTTCCTGATGAGTAATAAGCTTTCTGACCTTCAGTACAACCCAAATTCCAGCCTGGTGAAAAGTGTTGAAGATTTCTACAGGAAAGCCAATAAAACCCGGTTTGAGCAGCAGATCATCGCTAAAAATATGGACAGTGTAGGCAATATTGATGCATTCTTCAATACGATCTACGGAGACAGGGCAATGAGGCAGGCAGACTTTGAAAAAGCGAGATCATATTATGAAAAAGCTCAGAATTTTACAGGAATTCCAAGGCTCAATTATGACTGGACAGACAAAGGGGAAAAAATCACCACCAAACAGTACAGCAGTACGGAATACAATGGCTTTAAAAATATCTCCAGTCTTGTCTTTGGACATAATGTCTGGGAAAGTTACCAAAGTCCCGATACCGAAAGTATGAAGGCAGAGGACTATTCTTATTTCCCGTTTATCAAAAACAGCATGAATAAACTGGAATTGGCCGATATTTTAATACAGCTTAAAAAAATTGGAAACGGAACTGATGAAAAAGCGGCAAAAGCGAACCAACTTATCGGAAACCTGTTATACAACACCTCCATTTTAGGGTATTATCGTGAATTATTCGTTATGGATATCGACAATAGCAATGGAGGGAAATATAACTTCTGGAACACAGAAAGATCCAACCCTTATCAATATTACTATAAAAATTTCCTGGATACCTCTTATATTGAACCGGATAATTTTGATCTGTCCATCGGGTATTATCAGAAAGCCCTGAAGCTTTCCGGCAATAAAGAAGAAAAAGCCAGGATTTTATTCCAGATGGCAAGTGCCGAGCAGGGTAAGTATTACCAGTATGAGGCAAAAAACCAAAAGGAGTATGACTATTCTGACCCGAAGTGGTCTGAAAAAGAAGAGGCCTACCAGAAAGAGCTTAACAACCTCAGAAACCAAAAGTACAGAACTTACTTTGCCCAGCTGAAAGCTCAATATTCTGATACTGAAACTGCAAAAGGGCTGATGGGAAGCTGTTCTTATTTCAGTTACTTTATGAAGAGATAATTATTACAAAATAAGATAGGCAAAGGCTTATAAAAAAGGAATCGTTAAGATTCCTTTTTTTGTTGTTCCTGCTTTTGCAGCCATTCCTCATGTTTCTTTTTAAAGAACTCATATTTGTAATCCTGGTTCCTCTGTGCAGCATCAATGGAATGCGAGGTATGAATATCGGCATCTTTCTTGGCAAATTGTGCCAGATTTTCATAATAATGATGAATCTGATCCAGTTCTTCTTCTGTAAGCTCCTCAATATCTACAATTCTGTTGCTGGCTTTTTCATGGGCAGCAAGGAGCTCGTTCAGCTTGATCTGTATGGCTTTCGAATCTTTATTTTGTGCCTTTTGAATCAGGAAAACCATTAGAAAGGTAATGATGGTCGTTCCGGTATTGATGACAAGCTGCCAGGTCTCGGAATAGTTAAAAAGAGGCCCTGAAATACCCCAAATTACCACAATAAGCATTGCTCCTATAAAAGCACTGGCACTCCCGGTAAATTTTACGGCCCAGTTTGAAAATTTTTCAAAAAAAATTATTATTATTCCGATTCATAATATTTATTTTTCTATTAATAAATGTATAAAATTAACATGAATTCAAAAAATAAAATTAAAATGAGGAACATAAAACTGAAAAGAGGAATCAAAATAGCTTAAAATCACTTTAGATTGATATTCATAGAGTATCCATATAAAAAAAACATTAAGACAGTTTACTGCCTTAATGTTTCCAAAATTAAAATTGATATGAATAATTAAAAAAAGTTAATATAAGAGTGGCTATAAAGGCCTGTTCATTTATTAAAATTTATAGTTTACCTGTACGGCAAAGTTTCTAGGTTGAATCTGATCGATATATCCACCTCGGAAATAAGAACTATATCCCACAGCGTCAAAGATGTTATTAAAGAATACCCGTACTCCCATACCATTTTTCAAAGAATATCCTACCTGGGCATCTACCGTTGTATATTCCGGCATATTAAATGGCTTTACCCCGGGTTGTACACTATTCACATGGGCTGCTGTAAATGTTTTCTGAGTCCATTCATCTACCGGACGGCTGCCAACATAATAAATCCCGGCACCCAGATCCAGGCCATCCAATATTCCCCTGTTAAATTTGTAGTTCAACCATGCATTGGCTGTATGTTTCGGGGCATTCATAGGTCTTGAACCGTTTACATACGCCGGGCTGTCCTGATATTGGGCATCAAGGTACGCCCATCCTGACATTACCTGCAGATTCGGTAAGATTCTTCCGATAAGCTCCACTTCCAAACCTTTTCTTCTTAAATTACCGGCCAGCCCATACAGCACATTATTGTTGGCATCTCTGATCGGCTGGTAAGAATCATCCAATATCTGGAAGGATAAATTTTCTGTATTAATATCGAACCATGTAACATTAAATCTCAAACGCTCATTAAACCAATCTGATTTAATTCCCGCCTCCCATTGCTTTGTGTTTGATGCTCCGACAAATCCGCCTGCCTGTAGAATATTATTGGCAGCCCTCAATGAAGTGGTGGTGGTATATGATCCGAAAACATTAATATTTTCAATAGGGGAAACAATTAATCCCAAAGACGGATTCCATGCATCTACCGTTTGGCTCGATGAACCATTAAGCCTGCTATAACGGATACCCAAATGTGCTTTTACATATTTCCCGATTGACATCACATCCTGGGCCATTGCCCCAATACTTGGAGTCATAATAGGATTGGAACGGTCTAAGCTCTGGAATACAAGATTGAACGGAAGTTCATTTGGAATTGTCCCGTTCACTACATCAAAACGATCAAGCGGAACAGAAGTAAAAGGTTTTCCATTAACCGGAGCAGCAGAGCTAAGAAGATTCTCAGGGGAAACAGAGTTTTTATAAATTTTATATCCTACTGAAGAGGTTTCTGTTTCGCGCCAGTCAAACCCAACCTGGAAGGTATGGTTGATGATGCCTGTTTTAATTTGCTCACCAATGAAGTCCAGCTGCAATACTCTATTGATATCCTCTGATTCTGACCTTCCAATGGTACGCTGTCTTATATTGTAATTGGTTTCTCCTTTTGGCAATGCAATGGAAGAAGCCAGATTATCTGTATTGGTAACAGAGTTTACAAAAGCTGCTCTTACCTTCAATTTATTGGTAAGTTTCCTTACTGCAGTAGTAGCAAAATTATAAGTCTGTGTTTTTAAATAATCCGAAGAATATCCTAAGAATTTACCTTTCGGCATATGGTATAGTGCTTCCACATCTCCCGGAGCCGTATTGATGGTTCCCCTGTCCGGAGTTCTTTTATCATGCAAATAATCCAGCTCAACATTGATGTAAGTTTTATCATCCGGGCGGAATGCTACTGATGGGTTTACATAAATTCTTTCGCCTGAAACATGACTTCTGAATGAATTGTTATTCTGATAAGCTCCATTGAATCTTACGGCTACTTTCCCCTGAGAATCCAATACTCTCTGGAAATCTAGTGTAGGTCTGTAAAAGTCCCAGCTTCCATAACGAAATCCTATATTAGTCTGATCAATAAACTGAGGTCTTTTGGTCACTACATTGATTACACCTCCTGCAGAGCCTAAACCATTTCCTATTCCCTGGCTTACTGCCGCAGATCCTTTGATCACCTGAATGCTTTCTACTCCCTGCATATCAGTCATCATTCCGGCTGTACGGAAATCCGAATCCATCTGAACTCCGTTTTTTAAAACAGGAACTCCTCTGTACCCTCTGATTGACATACTTTCACTACCTCCTCCATAGCTGGAGAATAAAGTAACCCCCGGTACATTTTTAGCAACATCGGTAACGGTAAGTGCTCCTAACTCTTCAATTGCTTTATGGGAGATGACAGAAATACTCTGAATCTGATCCCTAGTTTTCAAAGGCAGCCTTGTAATAGCCTCTAAGCCCTCCGGTTGTTTTTTTCTGTCTCCAAATAGCTCTATTTCTTCAATTTTTTTTATGCTTAATTGAATCATTTACTTTCTGTGCATTTACAAAAAACCCCACCCAATACAAGCAGAGAAAAGGATACTACTTTATTCATCTGATAATTTTTTTGCAAATTTATTGTTTTTATTGATTCTAAATAAAGAAAGTCGGATGACATATGTCACCTACAAAAAAAAATCAATATCATAGTATCAACTCTGAATTTATCGCAAGCATATAAACGACTATAATTATAATTTAACTTAGTACGTAAAATATATCTTTTAGCTAGAAAATAAAAAAAGGGGAGTTTTATGGTGTCAAAAGAACGTTGTTAAAGGTATAACTGGAAACACTAAAGATATTCATACGATAACATTTATAAGCCAAAACCAATTGCTTTGACTATGATTATCAGCATTACGATGAGAAAAACAAGAAGAGCTATTCTCACAGCTTTTATAAAAGGGTGATGTTCATTCCTAACTTTATTGAACACAAAGTCTGAAGGTCCCTTATCAAGTTCATGGGTTACCTTATCCGATGTGGAATGATTACTCATTGCTGAAAGCTCTTTGATTGTTCCTACAGATCTATCAGACGGATTTACAGCAAATTTTTTTATTACCAAATGTATTACCAGAAAGAGAAACCATATGAATATTAGGATAATCATTAAGAGAGAATGGTTCCGCAATATTATTATTCTCTAAAGACAAATACCTTAAGCAGCCTGTATTTTTAAAAGATGAAAATTCTGATATATGGTTATCATTTAAATACAATGTGCTCAATTCTGCCAGTCTGTTCAAAAATCGAATGTCACGTATGCCACAATTATTCAGATATAAAAACTTTATGGAGGAACTTAGTTGGGTCTTGTCAAAATCTTTAATCGCATTATTATTACAGCTTAAAAAATTGAGTTTTTTCAAGCTGCTTACGGAAATTAAAGATTCAATTTTATTATCTGAAATATCAAGATTGACAAGTGTCTGCAGGCCGGAAAGACATGAAATATCAGAAATCAGATTGTTTTTCAAATAAAGCTCCTGAATTGCGGGAAGATTGGTAAGCGAATCAATATTAGTAAGTCTGTTACCACTTGCTTCAAGTTTTGTAAGCTTTTTCAAATTACTCAAACCTTCAAGGGAACTGATCTGATTATCATCTACCATTATTTCAGTCAGATCAGTTAAATCGGTCAGATCAGGGATTTCGGAAATATAATTCTTGGATACATGAAAATATTCAAGTTGATGTAACAAAGCAAAACATGATATATCTGTAATCTGATTATCACTTAAATAAATTCCCTTTAAAGTAGCTGATAATTTTGCAAGCAGGCTGATATCTTTAATTTTACTATATCCCAAACTCAGATATTCAAGCTTATGAAATAATTCTATACCTGCTATAGACTCTAATTTTGATCCCTGGATATGAAGCATCTCAAGCTCCGTCAGGTGAAGGAAACCGCTCAGGTTAAAAAATTGCGAATTACAATCTATCGACAGGTATTTAAGTTTTTTTAGACCGGACAGGAAGCTAAGGTCGGTAATTTCATAATCGTAAAAGGAAATTTCAAGGCTTTCAAGTTTATCGAATGTTGTCGCAAAACGCAGATGGTTTGCCCTGTCTTCATCAGTAAGTCTATTATATTCCGGCTCATATAGCTCCAGCTCAATAACTTCTCCGGAACTATTGGTTTCATAATAAAAGCTGTCATAGTAAATTCCAAATGATTCTGCCGTTCTTTTTTATTTGTTGGTTCATAGAAATTAGTTATAATCTTAGCTTAAATACAAAAATAAGTTTTAAAAACAAAAATCCGCTCCTGAAAAGGAACGGATTCTATAATCATTGCAAAGTATGCAAGTATCACACTTTAATTTCTACGTCTACACCTGAAGGTAACTCCAATTTCATTAGAGCATCAACAGTTTTAGAAGAAGAAGAGTAGATATCCATCAATCTCTTGTGAGCGGAAAGTTGGAACTGCTCTCTTGCTTTCTTGTTTACGTGCGGAGATCTCAACACAGTGAAGATTCTCTTATTGGTTGGCAATGGAATGGGTCCGTT
The DNA here is from genome assembly GCF_000738495.1 of Chryseobacterium sp. P1-3. Lineage (NCBI taxonomy): Bacteria > Pseudomonadati > Bacteroidota > Flavobacteriia > Flavobacteriales > Weeksellaceae > Chryseobacterium > Chryseobacterium sp. P1-3. The sequence continues at coordinate 146,418 of NZ_JPEQ01000005.1, read as the reverse complement.
TACAACAGCACCAGTAGCCTTTACCGTTTTTACGATTTTCTCTGCAGACTTATCTACCAAATTGTAATCGTAAGACTTAAGTTTTATTCTGATTCTTTGTGACATTTTAATCTAATTTAATATTAACCTTTAGCTTTAGCGATTACTTCTTCAGCAATGTTTTGCGGAGCAGCTTCATATCTTTCAAACTCCATAGAAGATGTAGCTCTACCAGAAGATAATGTTCTTAATGAAGTTACATAACCAAACATTTCAGAAAGTGGAACGAAAGCTTTGATTACCTTAGCATTGTTTCTGTCATCCATACCGTTTACAGTACCTCTTCTTCTGTTAAGGTCACCTACGATATCACCCATGTATTCTTCAGGAGTTACTACCTCAAGTTTCATGATTGGTTCCATGATAACAGCTTTAGCAGCTCTACCGGATTCTTTGAATCCTAATTTAGCAGCTAATTCGAATGATAACTGGTCAGAGTCAACCGCGTGGAAAGATCCATCTTTCAATGTCACTTTCATTGATTCAACTTCGAATCCAGCTAATGGACCATTCTTCATTGCTTCTCTGAATCCTTTTTCAACTGAAGGAACGAATTCCTTAGGAATGTTACCCCCTTTAATTTCGTTGATGAATTCAAGACCTGTCTTACCTTCGTCAGCTGGACCGATTTCGAATACGATATCTGCGAACTTACCTCTACCTCCAGATTGCTTTTTGTAAACCTCTCTGTGGTTAGCTTTTTGAGTAAGAGCTTCTTTGTATTCTACCTGCGGCTGTCCTTGGTTAACTTCTACTTTGAACTCTCTTCTCATACGGTCAACGATGATGTCAAGGTGAAGCTCACCCATACCAGAGATAATAGTTTGTCCGGAAGCTTCGTCAGTTTTCACTGTGAAAGTAGGATCTTCTTCTGCCAATTTAGCTAAAGCGTTACCCATTTTATCCTGGTCAGCTTTAGTTTTAGGTTCAACAGCAATACCGATTACCGGATCCGGGAAGATCATAGATTCAAGAACGATTGGGTTCTTTTCATCAGATAGGGTATCTCCTGTTTTGATATCTTTAAATCCTACAGCTGCACCGATATCTCCAGCTTCAATGAATTCTACTGGGTTTTGCTTGTTAGCGTGCATCTGATAGATTCTTGAGATTCTTTCTTTGTTGTTTGAACGGGTGTTCAATACATAAGAACCAGCATCTAATCTTCCTGAATAAGCTCTGAAGAATGCTAATCTACCTACGAACGGGTCAGTAGCAATCTTAAATGCTAATGCAGCGAAAGGTTCGTTTACATCTGGCTTTCTTGTGATCTCAGCGTCAGTTCTTGGGTCTGTTCCTTTGATATCATCTTTATCCATTGGAGAAGGAAGATATTTACAAACAGCGTCAAGCATGAACTGTACTCCTTTGTTTTTGAAAGAAGAACCACAAGTCATTGGAATGATAGAAAGGTCGATAGTAGCTTTTCTTAATGCTTCGTTGATCTCTTCTTCAGAAATTGAATCCGGATCTTCGAAGAATTTCTCCATCAAAGTCTCATCATAGTCAGCTACAGCTTCTACTAATTTCTCTCTATATTCAAGAACTTCGTCTTTCATGTCCTCAGGAATTGGAACTACTTCAAAAGTTGCTCCTTGTCCTGCTTCATCCCATACGATAGCTCTGTTTTTGATCAAGTCAACAACTCCTTTGAAATCCTCTTCTGCACCAATTGGAAGAACGATTGGAACTGCGTTAGATCCAAGCATTTCTTTTACTTGCTTACAAACGTTTAAGGAAGTCAGCACCTTGTCTGTCCATTTTGTTAACGAATCCCATACGAGCAACTTTATAGTTGTCCGCAAGTCTCCAGTTGGTTTCAGACTGAGGCTCTACCCCATCTACCGCAGAGAATAAGAATACAAGACCATCTAATACTCTTAAAGATCTGTTTACCTCTACGGTGAAGTCAACGTGTCCCGGTGTATCGATGATGTTGAAGTGATATCCTTTAGTTTCAGGTAAATTTTGTCCCTGATCTGTTGGGAAATTCCAAGTACAAGTAGTGGCAGCAGAAGTAATGGTGATCCCTCTTTCTGCTTCCTGCTCCATCCAGTCCATCGTAGATGCACCTTCGTGAACCTCACCAATTTTTGTGAGTTTTACCTGTATAGAATAGAATTCTTTCTGTAGTGGTAGTCTTACCTGCGTCAATGTGAGCAGCGATACCAATATTTCTTGTATATTTAAGATCTCTTCCCATTTCAGATTAGAATTTGAAGTGTGAGAAAGCCTTGTTAGCTTCCGCCATTTTGTGAGTATCTGTTTTCTTTTTTGAAAGCGGCACCTTCTTCTCTTGAAGCAGCTACAACTTCGTTAGCTAATTTCAAAGCCATAGACTTATCATTTCTGGCTTTAGAATATTTGATTAACCATTTCATCGCCATAGAAATTTTTCTATCAGCTCTGATTGGCATAGGAATCTGGAAGTTAGCTCCACCTACTCTTCTGGAACGTACTTCTACGTGAGGCATTACATTTGTAAGTGCGTCTTTCCAGATTTCAAGTGCAGTTTTTTCACTATCTCCTTTTTTAGTTTCTACGATATCTAATGCATCATAGAAAATTTTGAATGCGATTGACTTCTTACCGTCAAGCATTAAATTGTTTACGAATCTAGTTACCAATTGATCATTAAATTTCGGATCTGGTAACAACGGTCTTTTTTTCGCTTTTGTCTTTCTCATTGTTTCTGTACCTTATTTAATGATTATTTTTTCTTTCCTTTTGCAGGTGCAGCAGCTGCTTGTCCTGGTTTAGGTCTCTTAGCTCCGTACTTAGATCTTCTCTGTGTTCTTCCATTTACACCAGCTGTGTCTAATGCACCTCTTACGATGTGGTAACGTACTCCCGGTAGGTCTTTCACCCTTCCGCCTCTAACCAATACTATCGAGTGCTCTTGAAGATTATGTCCTTCGCCCGGGATATAGGCATTCACTTCTTTACCGTTAGAAAGTCTTACCCTTGCAACTTTTCTAAGTGCTGAGTTAGGTTTCTTAGGTGTAGTCGTATATACTCTCGTACATACACCACGTCTTTGTGGACAAGAATCAAGGGCAGCCGATTTGCTCTTCTTGGCAAGCGTGGCTCTTCCTTTTCTTACTAATTGTTGAATAGTAGGCATTTAATTGCTTTTTATTTTAGGCTGCAAAAATAATAATATTTTTTTAATTGACAAGCAGTTATGTATTTTTATTTCTTCACAATATTTTTATTTGTCTCCATAACTAACAAAAACCTTCATGATTTAAAACGGTTTAAAATCATGAAGGCTGGTAGAAAAATATTTTTTATTTATTTAAAGGCATCTTTTATTACTTTTCCTTTTCCATATTGTAAAGGGAATCTCAGAAGCTCGGCAATAGTACTGGTAATATCAATCTGCTCGTAATTTCCGGTAGTAATGATGGTATTCTTTTTAAAATCCGGCCCTATTGCAAAAAATTCGATGTGCCTGCATCCTTCACAGCCGTCTCCGTGACTTTTAAACCCGCCTTTAGCATCAAGATGTCTTCCATGATCGTTAGAAACAATCAAAGTCGTTTTTGTCTTTATAGGCAGGAAGTGATTGAATATAATCCCAGATTTCTTTTATTGAAGCATCAGTGGTTTTTATAGCCTTAATATATTCATTCCAATTATTAGCGTGTCCGTAGGATCTACATCTTTAAGATTGATTACGATAATATTCGGGCTATATTCTTTCATTACTTTTTTTGTATTGGTCATGGTAATAACATCATCACGATAGTCTGATCCGTTTCCACTCACCCCGCAATCAGTACTAGGCTGGAATTTGCCTTTCCAGTCTGCAAGTTTACAGTCATTCAAAACCTCCAGCTTATCTTTTGATGCAATTACCCAGGCTTTGGTTTTATCCGCACCGGTAAACTTCAGCCATTGCTGCATTACAGATGGGAACCCTGGCAATTCAGTTCCATCATTTTTGATATTTTCATATACTCCCGAACACATAGCACTATGCCCCGGGTTGGTATTCGTGGTTCCGTTATTTTTAAAATTGCTGATAAACACCCCCTGGTTTAAAAGAGCAACCCTGTTGGGAATATTCTCCTTACCCTGCGCTTCCCAGGTTTCTGAAATACGGGGTCCGTCAACAACTAAAAGAACAACATTTTTTGTTTGATACTTTTCTTCAATTCTGATTGTTTCGTCTTTATCATTGCTGCATGAGAAAACAGCAACTGACAGGATTAAATACATGAAGATTTTTTTTCATAGCTTTTTTATATTTGTGGATTTTGAGTGCAAAGCTAGGAAAACAGGATCCGAGTTTTTGTTAACAGATTATTATCTATTTCTTAAAAATTCAACAACAAGGGAAATTTCACACCTTATATATAAAGCCTCCCACTTATTCCAACAGGGTAACCTTTACATTTTTGTCCCACCGGAAAGATTTTATATTTTGTTTCAGCGAATCATGAATTCGGGGATCAATAGAATAAATAAACAAATGTTTTTCCCCAAGGACCAGATTTCTTCCACTTATTTCCAGACGCGCCACTTTTCTCCAGTTTTCAGGAGTCTGCCAATCCAGCCATTCTTCATAAGCTATAGCCAGTTTATAGTTCTCCTTTTCAGAATATTGGGACAAAAAGCCATAAAAATCTTCATCAAGCTTTTTTAGTATTAGCTCTGAAATGTACAATTTCGTTAGACCCCAACCCCATAAAATCCAGTAAATGAATATCGGTAAAATAGCTGATCGCCCCTATATCATTGGCAACCACCTTAGAATTATTATAATATTTCTTTAAAAAATCTTGCAGACTGTATCTGTTGTTGATACACATTGGCACTACCGTTGGAAATGATAAGATGGGCATATCCGGATTTATAGATAAGTAATATGAAATTGGCAACAACAAAAAGACCAATTACTTTCTCTGCTTTCAATGCAGCCAGAGGATGTGCTAAAAAAAAGCTTCAGTTTCGGAATTAAAATCATAGAAAAAGCAACTAAAAGGTAGGCCTCATACCTGAAAATACCTGTAAGACGCCCCGATATACTATGCATTAATAAAACCAGACACCAGGCTATAATAAGAAAATGATGTAAAATAATTTTTTGCAGACCGGTTCCCTTTTTATAATCTTTAACCACTAAAGCTATACTGATCAGCAACGGGAAGAGGCCTATTTTATAAAAACTAAGGTTAATAAGGATTCTTTCAACAAAAATTTCTATGATCTGTTTACCCATATTTCCTGATAAATCCAACAGAGGGCCTTTTAAGACAACTGAATTGGGAAGAAAATACCCCGTTTTGCCATAATTAAAATAGCCAAAGACAAAAACAGGTGCAAAACCTAAAATAAGGACAAGCAATGCATTTCTAACATTCTTGGTAATAAAAAAAACAAAAGCAAGAGCCACGAAATAAAACATACTTTCAAAACGTATCAACCCCAATAGTGCAATGGTTGTATAAAAACCATAAGAAAAACGGTTGTTTTTAAAATGGCTTTCCGACCATTGCTGAAAGTAATATATATTGATTGCAACCATCAGTGCATGTAAGATATGCTCCATCCCGGTCATAACCTGTACATGCAATACCGCCAGAAAAAGAGTAAACAGACTAGCAACAATAACAATTGGTTTCCGACCAAAAAAATGGATGTAATACTTATTGAGCAAAAAAATAAGAAAACCGGCTGTAATTAAATTAAAAATCAGCGGTATCAAAATCTGGTTCCCGAAAACAGCAATTAAAACACTAAGAATAAAAGTAAAAACAGGAGATGAGGAAGATGATGAAAATGCATATCTGGTAATTCCCCACACTCCATAAGTGGAAAAATTCTTGGCAATTGACATATGAATATAAGCATCGTCTAAAAGATAAGTAAAATAATTATCGGTAGAAGAAAGCATGATCAGGATATAGATCAGGCAAACTCCAAAAAAAACAGCTGCTGTTATCAGAAAGGTTTTCATCATCTGCAATATTAATACTTCCAAACTATTTTAAAAAATTTTCTTATAGTTATCATCTATTAATAATCAACCGTATTCGGCATAATATTTTCTAAATTTGTTACAGGCAAATGATTGACTTAAATAAAATCACCATTTTTTTTAACTTTTGTACCCTGCTACAGACAGAAAACGGTGATCACGTTGACCTAAAAAATAAATATATACATATGAAAAACGCTAGTATTATCGGCCTTAAAGAAGCCGACTGTAAGAAAATCGCAGAAAAACTGAATGTACTGTTAGCTAATTATTCCGTATTTTATCAGAACACAAGAGGCTCTCACTGGAATATTAAAGGAGATCAGTTTTTCACGCTTCATCCAAAGTTCGAAGAGCTTTATAACAGCTTAGTTTTAAAGATCGATGAAATTGCTGAAAGAATTCTTACACTTGGGGCAACTCCGGCACATAATTATTCAGATTATTTACAAGTAGCTACCATCAAGGAAAGCAAAGAAGTAACTGACGGAAATAAAAGTGTTGAACAAATTCTAAGCTCATTTAAAGTAGTGATTGATCTTCAGAGGGAACTTTTAGATATTACGGATGAAGCCGGGGATGAAGGGACCAACTCTCAGATGAGCGACTACATCACTGAACAGGAAAAAGAAGTTTGGATGTACAACTCGTATTTAGGAAAGTAAATCGATACATCATCGGAATATTTCAAAAAAATCGCCTTACATTTAGGCGATTTTATTTTTATTTTTTATATTTGCGTTAAAATTACACATATTATGAATGACGTGAGACTGAATTCTATTCTAGATAATGACTTTTATAAAATAACCATGCAAAATGCAGTGGTGAAACTCTTTCCTAATTCTATTGTAAAATATGAATTTATCAACAGAGGGAAACATCACTTTCCGGAAGGTTTTGATGTAGCGTTGAAGGAAGCTGTCAATAAAATGGCAGAGCTTAAATTAACCAAGGATGAGAAAAAGTTCATGGCGAGAACCTGCCCTTATATCGACCTTCCTTATCTGGATTTTCTTGAAGGCTACCATTATGATCCGTCTGAAGTAAAGATTCATCAGGAAGGAGGCGATCTTTCTGTAGTGGTAGAGGGGCTTTGGTACAGGACTATTCTTTGGGAAGTTCCTTTATTGGCGCTGATCAGCGAGCTTCATTACGAAATGAATCATATGGAGAGAGATTCCAACGGGGTAGTTATGAGCAAAACCATAGAAAAGGCTGATTCATTGGGAAGGCTTGGGGTGACCTTTGCAGAATTCGGAACCCGGAGAAGACATTCTTACAAAGTTCAAAACCTGGTAATGGAAGCTTTAACCCAGAAAAAAGATTCTACTTTTATAGGAAGCTCCAATGTTCATTTTGCCATGAAATACGGGGTAAAACCTATAGGGACCCATGCTCATGAGTGGTTTATGTTCCATGCAGCGGAGTATGGTTTCAAAATGGCCAATGAACTGGCACTGGAACATTGGGTGGATGTCTACAGGGGGGATCTGGGAGTGGCTCTTTCCGATACGTACACGACGGATGTTTTCTTCCAGCAGTTTGACAAAAAGTTTGCTAAACTGTTTGACGGTGTCCGTCATGACAGTGGGGATGCTTTGGAATTTGCCGATAAAACCATTGCTCACTATCAGAAAAACGGCATTAATCCAATGTTTAAATACATTATTTTCTCAGATGCGCTGAATCTGGAAAAAGTAGAAGAAATCACCAATTATTGCCGTGGAAAGATAGGAATCTCTTTTGGAATAGGAACCAACCTTACCAATGATGTAGGACTAAAACCCATGAATATTGTAATGAAATTGATTGGAGTACAGGCTCCCAATAAAGAATGGATTCCTACGGTAAAACTTTCTGACGAACATGGAAAATATACGGGAGATCCTAAAATGATCGAACTGGCTAAAGAGTTCTTAAGAATAAAAGCTTAGAATCCGGTTACAGATCCTATAATAAAAGTTATTGTTATGAAAGTAAAATTTTATGTAATCCTCAGTATTCTGACGTTCAGTTTATCTTCTGCTCAGAAAAAGGCCAATGAAAAGTCAAAATTCAACCAGGAACTGGCCACTTCGCTTGGAGCCGACAGATACGGGATGAAAGGTTATACTATTGTAATGCTTACAACCGGTGCAACACAGATTGCAGATGAAACCAAAATGGCGGAACTGATGAAAGGTCATATGACTAATATCGGGAAATTGGCTGATGAAGGAAAAGTGATTGTAGCAGGTCCTTTTTTAGAAAAGAATAAAGAAAACTACCGTGGTATGTTTATCTTCAATACTCAATCAAAAGAAGAGGCGGAACAATGGGTAAAGACAGATCCCGCGGTTCAGGCCGGCATTTTCAGTTATGAGATTTTTCCCTGGTACGGCTCTGCCGCACTTCCATTATATCTTAAACACCATAAAGAGATAACAAAAGAAAATCTGTAATGTTTTATTTAAAATCATAAAAAATTAAAAATCAACCCATTAACCTATAATGAGTTGATTTTTTTTATTATTTTAGCTTACGTAAACAATTCATTAACCCATTTACCCACTAATTATTACCAACATAAAAAATTAATTCCATGAAAAAAATGAACGTAACAAAACTTTCAAGAAAAGAATTGAAAAATGTTTCCGGAGGAACTTTGTATCCTGCTTTAGAATGCTACTCCAACAGAGATTGCAGCCGCTATGGTGAAGCTATGGTTCAATGTCCTAACGGCACAACTTCCATGACCGGTTATTCCTGTATGGGAGGAAAATGTATGCTTGAAACCGGATTCTGCGGCCCAAATGTACCTATTGGCCCTATCGGTCCCATTGGTCCCATTGATCCCGGACTTTTAGTACCCATAGAATAAATCTTGAACATTTAAAATACAGTGAGTCATATGGCTCACTTTTATATTATTTTTAACCTCCCGCTGTATAACTTAACAGAAAAATATATAGACTGATTAATCTTATGAAAATCTTCCTACTAAATATTATCTTTATTCCTTTCTTCCTGAATGCCCAAACAGCAAACAGATTTTTTTTATGAGCTGATTTTTAAGCCTCAAAAGAATTCAAAAGTAACAGAAAAAGCATATACGATATTGGATATTACCGATAAAGGATCAATATATCAGGATTATACTTATTATTCACAGGATTCTTTAATCTCAGCGAAGATTGAAGCCCGGCAAAAAAACGGGGTGTATTATGATCTTTCAGCCTCTTTGAAAAAACCTTCTATACCCTATAAGATCATTAAAGAATATCCTTCTATGAAGCAGAAGTACCAGGAATACCTCCTGGAGGCCAATTTCTCTTATCCTTTATCTACCACTTTGCAATGGAAGATTCTTCCGGAAAAAGAAAAAATCGGGGAATATGATACACAAAAAGCAGAAGTCGACTTCGGAGGAAGAAAATGGACCGCATGGTTTTCAAAAGACATTCCTTTTCAGGACGGGCCTTATAAATTTTACGGATTGCCAGGATTGATCGTTAGAATCAGTGATAGTTCTCAGAATTATTCCTGGACATTGAAAGGAAATAAAAAAAATTGAAAATTACAGCGAAATTTCTTTGGCTGAAAAACAGCTTCCCAATAGTGAAAAGCTCATAGAAATCACCCCGGAAAAGTTCTTAAAAGTACAAACAGCCTATAAAAAAAGATCCGTTAAGCAGCCTACGCGGCATGTTTCCGGAAGATATGATGAATAAGCCCTACAATGATGGAAAAACATTGAGTGAGTTTCTGAAGGAACAGGAAAAAGCCATCAGAAAAATGTATGATAATAATAATCCAATAGAATCCGTCCCTGAAAAATAAATATAGTGAGCCATTACAGCTCTTTTTGAATTCTGGTACAACAAAAAGGCCGGGACCTTCCTCAAAATCCCGGCCTAAAGAATGAACAAAATGATGAGAAACTATATTGCTTCCCTATGCTTTTTACGATAGGCAAAATAGAACACAGCAGGCAGTATGGTAAAGGACAGCAGCATACAGATAATCAGTCCTCCTACAATCATAATGGCTAAAGGCTTTTGAATTTCCGACCCCATTCCGTTGGACATCGCCGCAGGAAAAAGCCCCATAGATCCCATGAGAGCGATCATAACAACAGGTCGGATCCTGCTTTGAACTCCCCTGGATATGGATTCTTTCAGTGACATCCTGTTTTGAAGGTTTTCTTTCATTACTCCTATCAGAACAATACCGTCAATAGTAGCCACTCCAAAAAGGATTATAAAACCGATTCCTGCGGAAATTCCGAAAATAGTACCCGTAAACCAGAGGGATAAAAACCCGCCGATAAAAGCAAAAGCCAGGGTAATGGAAGAAATCAGCGTATCTTTTATATTACCAAAATTAAAATACAGCAGCATTAAAATAAGCGTCAGTGAAATCGGAACTACCATTGCCAGCTGTTTTGCAGCTCTTTCCTTACTCTCAAACTCTCCTGCCCAGGTCATTTTATGATTCTTCGGAAGCTTCACTTCTTTATCCACTTTAGCTTTAGCTTCTTTAATGGTACTGCCCAGGTCACGCCCTTCAATATTAAAACCTACCCCGATATACCTGCTGTTCCCTTCACGGTAAATGAATGAAGGCCCGGTATGATAATCAATTGTAGCAATTTCCTTTAAAGGTACTTTTTTGTTATCCTGGGTCGGAATCAAAATATTTCCCATTTTTTCAGGAGTATCCCGGTATTGTTTTTCAAACCTCAGCATGACATCAAACATTCTTTCCTGTTCATAAAACTTAGTTGCTGCCTGACCACCGATGGTCATTTCGATGACCGCCTGTGCATCGGCTGTAGAGACCCCATATTTTGCCATTTTTGAATCATGGAGCTGAATTCTCAATTCCGGCAGGCCAATATTTTTAAAAACGTTCACATCTGAAATCCCCGGAACGGTTCTGATAGAATTGGCTACCTTATTGGCATAATTTTCAAGCTCGAACAAATCGTTTCCGAATATTTTAATGACCAACGGGGCTTTTACCCCTGCCACGTATTCTTCTACATTATCCTGAATAGGCTGGCTGAATCCAAAATTGATTCCCGGATATTTTTCAAGAGACACTCTCATTTCCTCGAGAAGTTCTTCCTTGGATATCTTTTTCTTCCATTCGCTCTCCGGTTTCAGCTGGATATTGAATTCAATATTAAAGAAACCTGTGGGATCGGTTCCGTCATTAGGCCTTCCGGTCTGCGTCATAATAAACTGTACTTCGTCATATTTCATCAGAAGTTCTTTCATTTCTTTAGTCAGCCGTACCGATTCATCCAGGTTTACACTATTGGGCAGTGTGGCTCTTACATAAATAGCCCCTTCATTCAGCTTCGGTAAAAACTCGGATCCATAATTGGAAAATTTCCATCCGCAAACGGCCAGCAATGCTACAAACCCTATAATAAAGCCTTTTTTATAACGGTCACTGAACTCGTAAATCCTGAAGATATTAACTCTGAAGAACCTCGAGATAAAGTTTTCTTTTTCTTCAATATTTTTTGTCAGTAAAAGCTTACACATTGCCGGAACATACGTTAAACTTAAAATCAAGGATCCTAATAATGCATAGCCTAACGTGAATGCCAGAGGTGAAAACATTTTCCCTTCCACCTTCTGGAAAGAGAAGATAGGCATCAGGGCAACAATGAGTATCAGCAAAGCAAAGAATATATAGCTTGCTACACTTCCTGCACTTCTCTTAATAATCCCAAGTTTTGAGATTTTATTGAATCTCCTCAACCCGATTTTCCGGGCCTTATGTTCAAGGGCAACAAATACATGTTCAACGATCACAAGGGTTCCTTCCAGCAGTAAACCAAAATCCAGCGCTCCCATGGAAATGAGGTTTGCAGGGAGTCCCTGTATTCTCAGCATAATGATCGCAAAAAGAAAAGCCAGTGGGATAACTGAAGCCACAATAAAGGTGGTTCTCCAGTTGTACAGGAATATAAATACAATAATGGATACCAGAACCACACCTTCAATCAGGTTTTTGGAAACAGTATGAACGGTGGTATTTACCAGTTCTGTACGATCAACAATCGGTACAATCTGGATATCTCCCGGCAATTCTCCTCCATTCAGCTGTTCTATCCGCTCTTTAAGCCTGGCAATAACATCATTGGGATTTTCTCCCCGAAGCATGATGACAATTCCTTCAACAACATCATTTTCTTTATTATAGCCTACCTGCCCTAATCTTGGTTTTGCAGAAACTTTTACCTCTGCAACATGCTTTACCAAAATAGGGGTAGATCCTTTCACCTCAATCTGGATATTTTCAATATCTTCCTTCCTTTCCAAAAGACCAATCCCCCGCACTACATACGCCTGATCTCCTTTTGCCACCACATCTCCACCTACATTGATATTACTCTTCGATACCGCTTCATACACATCCAGGGGGGAAAGGTCATAATTGTGTAATTCCGTAGGATTAATTTTTATTTCATATATCTTTTCTTCCCCACCAAAACTTACAACATCTGCAACTCCCGGCACTGCTAGCAATTCCCTCTCAATTACCCAATCCTGTACAGATGTTATTTCTTTAATGGGAAGCTTGCTTTTAATAATATACCGGTAAATTTCACCGGTAGCCCCGGAAGGCGGCTCAATGCTGTATTCGGCTCCATTGGGAAGGCTTACGTTTCCCAGTTTATTGGAAGCATATTGCTGCGCATAAAAATCATTCACATGATCATCAAAAATCACTGTAACCACCGACAATCCGAATAATGAAATAGACCGTACCGAAGTTTTATTCGGGATGGCATTCATTTCTTTAGAAATCGGCAACGTGACGAATTTTTCAATCTCCTCCGCACTTCTTCCCGGCCATTGGGTGATTACCCTTACTCTCGTATTGGTAACGTCAGGAAAGGCTTCAATAGGAGTATGTATGTAGGAATAGATCCCTCCGGCCAACAAAAGGAGAGTGCCCAAAAGAACAATCAGGGAATTTTTTAAAGAAAAGGAAACTATATTCTGTACAAATTTTCGCATTACTTCGTAGTGTTATTGAATTGATTTTTCAGGTTTTCATAAATAAGCAGGCCATTGGAAGCAATCACGTTTTCTCCTTCCTTCAGGTTTCCTTCTACATAAATATACTGACTGTTGGATGCGATCTCCGTTACCGGTCTTATTTCCAGCTCACAGTCTTTTTTATACACTACTACATAGCTTTGATTGTTATCAAAAATCAAAGCTTTTGCAGGAATGGCCAGGGCATTTTTGTTCTGTGAATTGATTGGTAAAACAACATCTGCCGACATTCCCGGCCTTAGCTTCATCCCATTGTTATCCATAATGATTTTAGCTTTCAACACTCTTTCATTTTCATTAAACACTTGTGAAATTGTATTGATTTTTCCTGAAAAACTTTCATCCGGATACGCCAGTGTTTTCACCACTACCGGCTGATCTACATATACATTCCGCATATTGGTGGCATACACATTCGCCATTACCCAGACTTTATCCAGATTGGAAATTGTAAAGAGCTGATCTCCTCCTGCAGTAACCGGCATTCCTTTAGATACATTCTTTGAGATAACATATCCATCTGCCGGGGCTTTAATCTGAATTGTATTCCCTCCTGCAGAATACAGCTGCATGTTTTTCCGGGTTTTGGAAATATTGGACTGTAATATGGCTACTTCAGACCGGGCTTCCTGCAAATCTTTCTGAGAAGCAATATCATCTTTATACATTGCTTCCACGGAGGCCAGTTTTCTCCTGGCTACAGCCAGCTGTGCCTGTAAAGTCTGGGTATCATCCTGCATTTCATTGACAGCTGTACTTTTTACCGTTGCCAGTACCTGGCCTTTTTTCACATAATCTCCTAAAGAAAAATATGTATCTGTCACTACCCCATCTACAAGACTTACAAAAGGAACAGTTTTGTCCGAATTACTTTCAACTTCTCCGGTAAGGGTAATACTTTCTTCAATGGGCAGCCTTTCCACTCTTACCAGTTTAAGATCTTTTTTAAGCTCTTTACTAATGCAGTAACTTTTATTAACTTCGTCATTTTGCTTCATATCCTTACAGCCTGTGAAAGCCACTAATGCGGACAGGTAAATCACAGCAATATATCGGGTTGTTTTCATTTTCATTTGTATCGGTTGGTGAGGAAATTTCACTAATGGTGATTTCATATCTTATAAATCTTGTCCTACAACATATTGCAGGTTTTCGTAATATTGATTAAGTTCTTTTTTAGTATCCAGGATGATCATTTTATTGCCGATATATGTATCCAAGAAGTCCATGTATTCCAGCATACTGATATTTCTGAGTCTGAAATTTTTCTCATGGCTTACCAATAATCCGTCCAGGACAGACTCATATGACTCATCAATTTCTTCAGATACCTTTTGGGTCCGGATATAATTCCTGAAAACGGAAACTATTTCATTTTCAGACTTCAGGACATTTTTGCGGGTTTCATTTTTCATTTTTTCTATTTCCAGTTTCGCTTCCTGAATGTTTCCTTTATTTCTGTCGAAAATGGGAAGATCAACAGACAGCCCCAGCCCTATGAAATCCTTCATAATGTTTCCACCCCGGTCATATCCTATGGAAACAGCAATATCAGGGGTCTTCATTGCATTTTGTATTTCCAGGTTTTTTTCGGCATGTTTCTCTTTATTTTTAGAAATCAGAATATCCGGGCGGTTTTCTTTCGCTTTCTCCAGCCATTGGGTAAGCTCTATTTCCGAAAGCTCTCTTTCTGGCATATGCAAAGAATCAGAAATAATCACATAAGAATGGGACGGAATCATTAGTAAAGCTTTCAGCTCTACCTGCTGATCTTCAATTTCCTGTTTCAATGAAACCAGTTTTTTCCTGAATTCAATTTCCTGCGCTTTTAAACGGACATATTCCGCTTTACTGATATTCCCAAGATTTAATTGATTCTGATAGGACTTTGTTAATTTTTCGATGGATGCAATCTGTCCCTGATAGATTTTTTGCTGTTCCTGATTGTAAAGAATTTCGGTAATAGTATTTCTTAAACTCTTTTTCAGCTCCCGCAATACTTCCTGTAATTCATATTTTTCTCCTTCTACCTCTATTTTTTGAAGTTCTATATTTTTCCTTCGTTTACCGGCAGTCTGAATCACCTGTTCTATTTCCGCAGAAATCTGGGTGTTTTTCCCCCAGTTTCCAATAAGGGCTGGCTGTTCTTCAATGTCGTAAGTCCGCCATAGATTAACTTCGCTGACGCTTAATTTAGGGTTAGGCCAATATTTAGCCTGTACGGCACGGGCTTCAGCCTGGGAAATCTCTAGTTTTTGGGCAATAAGATCGAGATTTCTCGCAAGAAACATAGCTTCAGCATCTTTTCTGCCGATCGTCAGAGTGTCAGAAACCTGTGCTGAGAAAAAACTGAAAAAATGGATATACAATAAAATAAAAATAGTCTTCTTCAAAGTCTCATATTTAGGACTACAAAACTATTTTTCCAGTATTAGACCCAATTTCGAATGGGATTAAAATTCAATTAGCCCAACATTAGAGTTTGATTAGAACAATCAAAAAAGGGCAGGTTTAACAGGAATACCACTCATCCTTTTCAAGAATATCAAACGGACTTTAGTCCGTTTATCTTTTAATTAAAATTCAATTGGCTTCAGCCAAAACTTAGAAGGCGCAGCAATTTTAAGCATCAGAAGGAAACACAAGCAAAACATTTGTGCCAACCCCTATTTCAGAATCAATTTTCATGGCAATATGATGGTGGTCAAAAATACTTTTGGATAATGATAAGCCAATACCACTTCCCTTAACCTGATCTACATTTTTCCCTCTGTAAAAAGTTTCAGAGATTTTAATAAGATCATCTGCAGGAATTCCCCTGCCCTTATCTTTCACTTCAATATTGAGCCTGCCTTCTTTCTCCAGCAAACGGATCGTGACAGGATGATCTTCAGAATATTTAATGGCATTTTCCACAATATTGTATAAGGCCAGGTATAAAAGGGTTTCATTCCCGGGAAATTCCAGTAATGCAGGCTTCGTCACTTCAAGCTGAATTTTAATTGCAGAGCGGTTTTCCTTTGCTCTGGCTTCCAGCTTTTCATAAATCTTCCAGACCAGCTCATCCACTCTTACCTGTTGATGTGAAGATTCAAGCTTGGTCATTCCTGACATCAGAAGAAGATTATTGAGAATATTTTCAATCTCATATACATTATCCAGGGATTCTTTGGCTACTTTTCTATATTCTTCAGGGGTTCGGTCCTTTTGGGCAAATACTTCCAGGTTTCCGGATATGGCTGCCAGCGGGGTTTTAAATTCATGAGATACATAATTAATAAAATTCTGCTGCAACAGTACATTTTCAGAAATCCTCCCTATCAGTTTATTATAAGATTTGATGAGTTCATCAACTTCATCATTCGTATGGGTAGAGGTAATGGCTGTAGAAATATTATTGTAATCTACTTTATTGATACGTGCAACAACGTTGGAGATAGGTTTGTAAACGATCTTTGACAAATATCTGCTTAAAAAATAAATAGCCAGCAAACCAATCACCAATACGGAAAGCATAATAATAGAGAGTCTCAGGATCTGTGAACGGAAGGAATCATTGGGTGACTTTACAAATACAACAAAGTCTCCCTGGTTGTCAGGATAAAAGATTCCATAGTAAAACTGATTGTCAGACATAAACTGCATTCCTTTGTTATTCCTGACAGCTTGTAAATGAAAAGGCCGGATATTCTTATCATTCAGATTTTGCCCGAATGTAACTTCATTGTTCTGATTATAAACTGCTACTCTGTTATTCTGAATAAGATGATTGTATTCCTTTTTTTATCTGGTCATGCCTGTCTTTGGGAAGCTCATCTTTTTCAAGATAATAAATCGCAGAAATAAGAGCCGTATTCCTTAATTTTTCAAAATAAAAAAATTTTGGTACTATCGTAATAGGCAAAAAATATCACCCCAAAAGTAATGATAGACACAATACCAAACGACAGGCTCGAAATAAGAGTAAATCTGTTTCTTAAAGTCATATCAATCTTTGATCAGATATCCTGTTCCCTTCACTGTGTGAATAATTTTCTGTTCATTTTCATCAATTTTATTCCGGATATAAGAAATATATACATCCACCACATTGGTGCTGTTATCAAAATCTATTCCCCATACCGCATGTAAAATCTGGGTCCTGCTTAATACTTTATTTTTATTTTCCATCAGGAAAGCAAAAAGTTTATATTCTGTAGGAGAAAACTCTATATCCTTTCCGTTTTGGGTTACCTTATAAAGGTCTGTATCAATCACAATATTTCCACAGGTCAAAAGCTTACTATCTTTCTGGTAACTTAATTTATTACGCCTTGTCAAAGCCTTAATACGGGAAATAAGTTCTTCAAAATGGAAAGGTTTGGATAAATAATCATCAGCTCCCAGATCAAGCATTTTGATCTTATCATCCGGGCTGTTTAAGGCGCTCAGAACAATAATTGGAGTATAGTTTCCTTTAAACCTTATAATTTGAGTGAGCTGCATACCATCCAATCCCGGAAGCATGATATCCATAAGAATAATGTCAAAATCATAATCATTGAGAAACTTCCTGGCCTTTTCACCTGAATCTGCCAGCGTCATATTGTAGCCTGCTTCAGAAAGGCCCTTCACCAGGAAATTACTGATTCTTTGATCATCTTCTACCAACAAAATATTCATACTTTCAGAAATTTCCCATAAATATAGGTAATCTTTCGAAAAAGGAACCCGCAGCACAGAAGTTTCCGAAGACATAAAAAATCAAATGGTTCAGCTATTCCTGCCACCTTTTCTACAACTTACGCCCTTTTTTCATAATTTTGGAAGATGGAGATGATATATTTAATTATAGGTTGTATTGCCGGCGGAATACTGGGGGCGGTTATTTTATATTTTGCCCTGAAATCATCAATGGTTTCAAGAAGCTCTTATGATGAACTGAATACTTTATATATTAAAAGTAATTCAGACTTTTCCAAACGCGACAACGAAAATCCAGGAGCTGAATCTCGACATTCAAAAAGAAAGAGAACAGCATCTTCTTCATCAGGACCTGATGAATGATCTGAAAAACGAGTTTTCCAAAATTTCGGCGGAATATTCATCATTGAATCTCCAGTTCCAGGAGCTGAAACAACTTAATATTAAACAGGGCTCCCATATCGAAACACTCATCAACGAAAAACAGGAGCTTTTTGCCAAGAACTCTGAGCTTTCAGCTCAAAATGAAAGCCTTCAGAAATCTCTGGAGTCTCAGAAAGAAGAAATTACAAGAATTCAGGAAGAATCAAAATTGCAGTTTGAAAATCTGGCTAATAAGATTCTGGAAGAAAAAACGGAAAAGTTCACTACTCTGAATCAAAATAACCTGAAAAACATCCTTGAGCCTTTCCAGGAAAAAATCGCAGATCTGAAAAACAAGGTCAATGAGGCCTACGAAAAAGAAAACAAAGAGCGCTTCTCCTTGGCTGAAAAAGTAAAGGAACTTGCGGAGCTGAATCAGCAAATCTCCGAGGATGCTAAAAAACTGACCAGAGCCTTAAAAGGGGAAAGTAAAACCCAGGGAAATTGGGGTGAAATGATTCTTGAAAGCATCCTTGAAAAATCAGGATTGGTAAAAGGCAGGGAGTATTTTCTGGAACATGAGCTCCGTGATGAAGATAATAAAGCCTTATATTCAGAGTTTTCAGGTAAGAAGATGCGTCCCGATGCCGTGGTAAAATATCCCGATGAAAGAAATGTCATCATAGACTCCAAAGTATCCCTCACAGCTTTCACAGAATTGGTAGATGAAACGGACCAGGATGTTTATCTGATGAAACTGAATCAACATCTGGGCTCTATTAAAAACCATATCACACAGCTTAGTCAGAAAGCTTACGATGATTATGGAAAATCTCTGGATTTCGTGATGATGTTCATTCCGAGTGAACCTGCGTATATTGCGGCCATGCAGGCAGACCAGAACCTTTGGAATTATGCCTACGAGAGAAGGATTCTCTTACTGAATCCAAGCAACCTGATTACTTCCTTAAAGCTGATTGCCGACCTTTGGAAACGGGAATACCAAAACAGAAACTCCCTGGAAATCGCAGAACGTGGTGCCCGGTTATATGATAAATTCGTAGGCTTTGTGGAAAATCTTGAGAAGGTAGGAAGAAATCTTGACCAGGCTAAGAATGTATATAATGAAGCCTATAAGCAGCTTCATACCGGAAATGATAATCTGGTACTCCAAACCCAGAAACTGAAATCACTGGGTATTAAAAATAAAAAAGACCTTCCTCCGAGCCTGATTGACAACAGCAATATATTAGAATAAAACAGTTTCTTCCGGGTGATAAGTCCTCTTTCCTACTTACCGGTAATATCAACTTCTCTCAGTATGCGGAGGCCATTTTATCAAAATCAGGGAAATTCAATCATAAATTTTGCATAATTTTGCGGCATGTTGATAGAAAGTTTTCAAAACGAAAAAATAAAAAATGTCACTAAGCTTCTTACTGACAACAGATTCCGTAAAAAATCAAAGGTCTTTGTCGTAGAAGGTCAGCAGGAAAATGAAAGGGCTGAACAATTCCATTATGAACCTGTAGAATATTTTATCTGTGAAAATATCTTTAAGGGGAAGATTCCCGCCGGTAAAATTCATTTTGTAAGTGAAAAAGTATATGAAAAAATAGCCTATAGGGGAACTTCAGAAGGTATTATCGGAATATATCAGACAAAAGAAGTATCTCTCTCTTCGTTTATTCCTAAAGATAATGCTACTGTAATCATAGTAGAAGGAGTGGAAAAACCCGGAAATCTTGGTGCCATTCTAAGAAGCTGTGAAGCATTCGGAATCGATGCATTAATTGTTGCTGACGGGAAAACAGACTTTTACAATCCCAATGTGATCCGCTCCAGTGTGGGATGTCTTTTCGGTATGGAAGTGTACCAGGCTGAAAATGAAGAAACGCTGGCATTTCTTCAGCAAAACCAATTCAATATTTATACGACCTTAATGGACGAAAGTGCTGAAGACCTTTATAAAAGAGATTTTAAGCAGCGTTCAGCTGTTCTGTTTGGCACTGAGCATTCAGGACTCAGTGATTTTTGGATGGGAAAAGGAAAGAATACGCTGATCCCAATGGCCGGCAGCATTGATTCACTGAACCTGAGCAATGCCGTGGCAATTACTTGCTATGAATCGTTAAGACAGAAGAAGGGCTAAATAATATATTATTTTCGGAGGTATCCCATAATTCGTAGGAGCTATGCTGCCTTCTTTGCCTACTTGAAATAGACATTATTTTTTAAAACTTTGCGTGAAAAACGAGCTCGATAATTTTGATGCTAATCAATAATGGACAGAATTTTTTATATTCAGACCCAATTTATTATGTCCCCAATTTTTGAGACTGATACGAGACTTGAGTGTAAAACATAAAAAACCGTCTCACTGGGTGAAACGGTTCTTTTATTGTTAAGCGTAAGCTAAAATTATTTCTTAGCAGCGTCTTTTGCAGCATCTTTAGCAGCGTCAGCAGCTCCTTTAGCAGCATCAGCAGCTCCTTTAGCAGCGTCAGCAGCACCTTTAGCAGCATCTTTAGCAACTTCAGCACCAGCAGCAGTTGTAGCAGCAGCAGCATCTTTAGTAGCACCTACAGCAGCAGTAGCAGCAGAATCAACAACTTTAGCAGCAGAATCAGAAACTACAGCAGCAGAATCAGCTACTTGAGCAGCAGCAGAATCAGTAGCACCTTCAGTAGAAGTAGCTTCAGTTTTTTTACAAGCAACTAGAGAGATTGCAGCGATAGCAGCTACGAATAATGACTTTTTCATAATAAATTAAATTTAATTTTGTTAATATTGTTTATAAAATTTTCTTCTGTTCTGTTATTTGAACAAGACAAAGGTAGAGCAGATATGAAATTTGTCTATGAAAAATAATTGTAATACCTTTGTAAAATAGTTTTACAAAAAAATATAACTGATAATCAATAATTTAATCATTTTTAAAAAAATTGACAGATTTAGATCTATTACACTTTGAACAGTTGAAAAAGGATGTTCAGGGGCAATATTTAAAAGAACACACCCCTTCTCACGATGATATTTCAAAGTGGAAGGGTATAGATATCATATATTTCCAGGAAGACCTTCGCAAAAAAGCCAAAGGTAACATCAGTGAAAAATCATTTTACACCTATTTCAAAACCTCACCGGTAACCAAATTACCAAGAATTGATATGCTCAATTTATTGAGTATTTATGCAGGATACGACTCATGGTACGAATTCAAAAAGCAACATCTTTTTGCAGGAGAATTGTTACAGGAAAATGATAATATGGAAGAAGAAGATATCAATGAATTGGAAAAAGCTGTTTCCGAAGCTCAGGATCTTCCAAAAACGGAGTTTTCACCCAAAAAAGAAGAGAATACTATTCAGGAAATTACTGATTTACAAAAAACAACTATTGATAATCAAATAGTTACAAAAAATACAGAAATTTCACACCCTTCTGAAATTCCGCCAGCATTACCTGAGAAAAATTTCTTCAAAAAAAATGCATGGGCTCTTGTTACTTCAGTTCTTATTGCCATAACCGGAGTATTAGGATTTAAAGATGTCCTTTTTTCTAAAACATATAAATATTGCTTCACCGATAAAGATCGCGGGGTTGCTGTAATTAACACACTTGAAATACGGGTTATCAAACAAAATGAATCTCCTCTTCTCTATAAAATAAAACCGGGCGAATGCTTTTATTATTCTACAAAGGATAAAAATATAAAAAATGCAGATCAATGCTCCTTTTTATGAATACATGGAAATCAACAGGAATCTGGAAAATGCTCCTGAAGAGGAAATGATAGAGCTAAAACCCGATGATTATAAAATGGCTGTCAATTATTTCTCAGTAAAAGATGCCAATGGAAATCCGGAACTCCTTAAGCAGAAAAGAAGTCAATTGGAAAACCTGATCAGTAACAATGCAGTTATTTATCAGGTGTATGATAATAATACTTACGGAATTGAAAGACTCGATAAACAAAAATATATTACACTTGTAACCACTCCTACTACCTCTTTGAAAAACCTGAGCGTAATAGAAATGAAAAAAGACAAAGGAAAGATCATATCCATCAAATTTAAAAT
The DNA here is from genome assembly GCF_000738495.1 of Chryseobacterium sp. P1-3. Taxonomy (NCBI): domain Bacteria; kingdom Pseudomonadati; phylum Bacteroidota; class Flavobacteriia; order Flavobacteriales; family Weeksellaceae; genus Chryseobacterium; species Chryseobacterium sp. P1-3. Next base: position 124,201 of record NZ_JPEQ01000005.1, on the reverse strand, counting down.
TGCCTCCACAGATGAAAAGAATCCCTAATTTTTTAATCTCCGCAATGCTTCTTTTAGCATTTGTTGCCTGCAATAATAAAAAAACAGAAGTAAGCGATCTCGATAAATTAAGAAACAGCAATAACGCAAAAAGTTATCCTGCCGTACAAATGGACAGCATGCAGGCCATCAATTCCATTACCAAACAAAAAGTACAGGAGCTTCTCGATCTGTCGACACTCTACCTGTCCGGGAACAGAAATACAGAAATAGATACTGTGATCTATTCACAGATGCAGAGCTATTTCCACAAACCCGATTCCTTAACATTTAAAAGGCTGTTCAAAGAACTGGACAGCATGAAAGTAAAATCGGTAAAAGTAAATAATCTGAATGTCTACAAAGAATTTTATAAAAAGGATACCCTTGACTATGCCAGATTCAATGTAGAATATTTTGATAACAAAAATAAATCCTTGGGAAATTTTGAGAAGAATGCACAGTATATTTTAATTTCAACTCCAAAATTTAAAAAGGAGTTCAAATTTTATTTCCTGGATTTCTATTCCAAGCCGCTTAAAAAGGACAGCACTTCCACAGGAGTGACCAAATAGTCCAGGGGAATATCATTCTCCCAGACATCATCGATATATTCTTCGGGGTCAAAATAATTGACTCCGATTTTTTTTGCGCTCGGCGAAATACTTTGAAAAAGCCTGTCATAAAAGCCTTTACCATAACCTACCCTGTTTCCTCTTCTGTCGCAATATAGTAAAGGAGTAATCACATAATCAAAAAATGTCTCCCCGGAATCCTGTCCCGAAACAGGCTCCGGGATTCCCCAACTGCTTACCTCAAACTCTGTTTCTTCAAATATCTCAATATTAAGCAACTGACCTTCTATTACTTTAGGGACGAAAACACGGATATCATGTGATAAAAAATAGTGAATAAAGAGCCGGGTATCTATCTCATTGAACTTCTCAATAGGAATAAAAACATGTATCTTTTGTCCTGCTTCAGGATTAAAATATTCGATAAAATGCTCCAGTATTTTTCCGGATAACAAGAAAGCCTCATCATAAGACAAGGCTTTTCTTTTTTGCATATATTTTTTTCTAAGTTCAGCTTTCAACATGGATCTATGCGTTTTCAGCTTCTAAAATTTTATATAACTTATCTGATAAGCGAACCCTGAAAGGGAGTTTAAAAGTAATCTGATCTCCTGCTTTTGCTGTTTCAGCAGGCCCACCGTTGGCATAAATCTGAGTAATAATAACCTCCTGCTCACCGGTTGTAGGTCCTGATATTAAAACTTTATCCCCAATTGAAAGCTCTTTGTTTTCAATTAAGAACTGGGCAATTTTCGATTTTGAATAGTAATGCTCAGCTTTTCCGATTAAAGTTTTCTTGATTTTTATTTTCTGGCGGATATCTTTTGTTTCAGCTTTTGTAGCTTTGGCTAAAGGCTGAGTGGGCAGATCCCCGGATTTTTTGAATTTTAAGGCTTCTGATTTCCCTTTTCTGAATACTTTATTTCCAACCTGCAATCCTTTTCTTAGTTTTACCTGTTCTTCCCACGGTAAATGTATAATTTCCTGGCATTCTGTAGAACAACAGTTTTCCATTGCAGCTTTGCATTCATCACATTGAATAAACAACAAATGACAGGCATCATTGGCACAGTTCGTATGATTATCACAAGGTTTACCACATTGATGGCATTGTGCAATAATATCATCTGTAATTCTCTCTCCTAATCTATGGTCGAATACAAAGTTCTTTCCAATGAACTTACTTTTTATTCCTTCTTCTTTTATCTGGCGTGTATATTCAATAATTCCGCCTTCCAGCTGATAAACATTTTTAAAACCCTGATGTTTGAAGTATGCACTCGCTTTTTCACAACGGATTCCTCCTGTACAATACATCAGTAAGTTTTTGTCTTCTTTAAAATTTTGTAACTGTTCATTAATAATCGGCAAGCTTTCCCTGAAGTTTTCCACATCAGGAGTAATAGCGCCTTCGAAATGCCCTACTTCACTTTCGTAGTGATTTCTAAAATCTACTACAATCGTATTCGGGTCTTCCAGCATAGTATTAAATTCATGTGCTTTTAAGTGGATTCCTTTATTGGTAACATCGAAAGTATCATCATTCAATCCATCGGCAACGATCTTATTTCTGACCTTTATTGTTAATTTTAAAAAGGAATGGTTATCTTGCTCCACTGCCACATTCAGACGAATGCCTTTCATAAAATCATATGCTTCCAGCGTATCACGAAAAGCCTCAAAATTGTCCGCCGGAATACTCATCTGAGCGTTAATTCCTTCATGGGCAACATAAATACGGCCAAGGGCATCAAGAGCATCCCAGGCTATAAATAAATCGTCGCGAAATTTTTTTGGATCTTCAATTTTGGCATACGCATAGAAAGATAAAGTAAGACGTTCCTTACCAGCTTCATCAATAAGTCTAGCTCTTTCTTCTGCGCTTAAGGTGTTATACAGTTGCATGCTATAAACGTTTTTTAAGTGAGAAAAATATTTTTGCAAAGATAATCATTTTTAAATAAGTATATTTATAGTCCTAACCGATCAGCGCATAGGATACGGATAAAAAAGGTTATCATTGCTTTTTAATCAGGCAATCTTTAATATTTTTTTTAAGTTTTGTTAACTGTGACATTAATAATTATGACATAATGTATAAAATGACACAATACCCGTTAAATTTTAGTTAAAATTGAAACATAGCATACTAATTGCTTACTTATTTAACATTAAATTTGTTTACTCAAAAACATATATAAAAAATTAATTAATAAACAAGAAAGATATACAATGAAGAGTACTTTAAAAAAACTATTACCATTTGCAGTAGTTGGAGTCGTTTCAGGAGCTACTACCGTTGGAGCAATACAATATTTCGGTCATGGTTCCAACAATGGAGATCAATCTTATTTTACCACATCAGCTCCTACAGCCTCATTTGCAGGCATGAATACCGGAGCAGTAGGTGATGATTTTGTAAAAGCAGCCAAAACAACCGTTCCCGCTGTAGTTACCATTAAAAATTACCAGAGCAGAACATCCAGCAGAGCTTCAGAGCAGGATTTATTTGATTTCTTCTTCGGAGATCCTTTCGGAGGAAGAGGTCAACAGAGACAAAAGCAGCAGGCTCCGGATAATATGCCTTCAGGAATGGGTTCCGGGGTAATTATCTCTCCGGATGGGTATATTATTTCCAACAACCACGTAGTGGCGGGTGCCAATAAACTGGAAGTGGTGCTGAGTAATAAAAAATCATATATAGCCACTTTAGTAGGTACTGATCCTAACACGGATATTTCCTTACTAAAGATTGAAGAAAAAGGGCTTCCTTATTTAAATTTTGCCAACTCAGACAATATCGAAGTAGGACAATGGGTATTGGCTGTAGGAAATCCGCTGGGCTTAAATTCGACTGTAACGGCAGGTATTGTTTCTGCTAAAGGAAGAGGTATCGGAATCTTGGGAAGCCAGGGAAAAGCTGCCAATCCTATTGAAAGCTTTATTCAAACGGATGCTGCCATCAACCCTGGAAACTCGGGAGGAGCATTGGTGAATACAAATGGTGAACTTATCGGTATCAACTCTGCTATTCAGTCTACCACAGGATACTACCAGGGATATGGATTTGCCGTTCCTGCTAACCTGGCGAGAAAAATTGTTGAGGATATCAAGAAATTCGGGATTGTACAAAGAGGTTTCCTTGGAGTTCAGTCATTAGACCTGTCCAATGATCAGTTGGTTCAGGCTTATAACAGGCAGAACAAAACAAGTCTGAAGGTAGGTTCAGGAGTATATGTAACCGGATTTGGTGATAACAGTGGAGCAGAAGATGCCGGCCTGAAAAAAGGAGACATCATTACCAAAGTAGACAATTATGATATCACTGATTTCGCTGATCTGTCAATGTCCATCGGAAGCAAACGTCCTGGAGATAAAGTTCAGGTAACGTATTCCAGAAACGGTAAAGAATCTACTACTACCGTAACCCTTAGAGATCAGAAAGGAGGTACTTCCACAAGAACCAAGGCTGATCTTAGCGTAACGGAAAAGATAGGAGCTGAATTTGACCCGCTGAATGACAGATTTAAAACCGAATATGGACTGACAAGCGGTGTAGTGGCTAAAAATGTATCTGAAGGCAGCGAAATGGCTAAAATCGGAATTGTAGACAACTATATCATTATTGAGATCAATGGTAAACCTGTCAACTCTCAAAAAGATGTAGAAAAAGTTCTGGATAAATACCAGGGGAATGTACAGGTAAAATTTGTAGATGACTATGGTAGAATCTATACAAAAGGTTTCAAAATGCCATAACCAGTAATAAAATAACTTCATAAAAAACGCTGTAGAAAATCTACAGCGTTTTTATTTATTGGGGTTTATTCATTTTCTCAGCGATCCTTTTCTTTTTATTCCGCTCATACATCACTTCTACAATTTTACCTCCAACCCATGAAAACGGGAAAAAGGTAAGGAAAATAGAAATTTTATAAAATGTAGGATGATAAGGATATATAATTATGTCCAGCATCGCAATGAACAGCATGATAAAACCAATAAGAATAGCATAGGCTACTTTGGCATATTTAACGATAATTGCTGTAGCGACGCCGCCAATTGTTGTTCCTAATCCTGAAATAAACAGCAGGAAGCCAAAAAAAGCTTTATCGTCTTTCATACTGTAAAGAAATCTTTGCCAGTGCTCAAAAGGAGCGAAAGCTTCAAAAGTAACCCATTGCGGAAAAGCCCTTATCCCAAGAGTGATAATAAGCCCTGCTATAGCAAGACCCAACAACACCGCAATTGTATTTCTTAAAAAATTCATTAATCCTGATGTGCAATCATAGAAATTTCGATATCCACATTTTTAGGCAGGCAAGAAACCTGTACTGTTTCACGTGCAGGGTAACTTTCTGCGTCCAGATAAGATGCATAGATATCATTCATTACCGCAAAGTCATCCATACTTTTCAGGAAGATTGTTGCTTTTACCACATTTTTAAAAGTCATTCCTGCTTCTGTAAGAATAGCTTCAAGGTTTTTCATTACCTGATGCGTTTCCTTTTCAATCCCTTCTACCAATTTACCAGTTGCAGGATCTACAGGAATCTGTCCGGAGATATATAAAACCCCGTTTGCCATATTAGCTTGTGAATAAGGCCCGATAGCCGCAGGTGCATTAACTGTGTTGATTATTTGTTTCATATCTGGATATTTATTTTTTTTCAGGGTTATCTTCCAATCACCATCTCTGTATTTACCGTTGGGAATCTTTTCAACAGTGATTTTTTTAGAATATATTTCGATTGCAAATATAAAATTTATATTTTCAAATGCCAATGTGACATTAGAAAGGTGCGTTAGGCTGGGTAAAACTTCTGTCTTTATATTTCAAAGCATCACTCAGGATATTGGCTTTAATCCCGATAAAGAAGTCATATACTTTATATTGTCCAAAAGGAACCCAGTTAAAATTAATGGTAAAGCTTCGCTGATCCCTGGAGAATCCGATTCTTGTATAGGCCAGTTGTTTAGTCACCAAATCATAATGAGTACTTCCGTTTACATTCCAGTAAGGCGTCAGTTTTATGCTTCCATCCAGACCTATAGATGCAATTTTTGAGCCTACCCTGCTAAGACCTTTGGTATAAGCATAATTGGCGTTTACATTCAGTGTCCACGCTTGGTCGAAGTGAGCATAATTGTCATCATCAAAGTAGTAATTTTCATTTCGTACCTCTCCCTTCGAAGAATATTTCTTGGCATAATCTGTTTTTTCTCCAAAAAGCTCACTGCTTAAAGGATATGACATCTGAACATTGAATCCCTGTACACTGAAATGTCCGAACTGCTCCGATCTGATTCCCGTATCCTGTCCCGGAAGAAAAACAATTTTATAGGGATCCAGGCTAAGGCTTGTATTAACGGTAAGCTTGTTATTAAAGAAAGAAGACTGACCATTGATGGAAAGTACAGACCAGGGATGATCTTTGGCTGCAAAGTTATAGCTTCCTGAAAGGTTTAAAGATTCAAAAATCTTGATTTTCTTTACTCCCGTGGAATCCTTTTTAGACTTCACCTTCATTTCGATATTGTTCCCGATATTAAAACCAAGAGCACCCACCATTCCGTTAGTAGGACTTCCTACAATTCCTTTTTCGAAAATAGAGTAAGGGGTAAGAGCTCCCGAGGCATTATAGTAATTTTTATAATAGCCGAAATTTGGGCTTGAGAAATCCGGTGAATAGGTAAACCCGATACTTGGGGTCATCATATGCCTCACCGCTTCCACGGCAGATCCTTTTTTAAACTTCATCATCCCGTACAATGTTGTCTGAAGACTAGCTGTAGTGGAGAAATAGGAATATCCTGTAAAGTTCTTCCTGATTTCATCTACTGTCACGTTTTTGATAGGATCATAATACCTGTTCAATGATTTTGTCGTTAATGCATTATCAATATTGGCACTTAAGCTGAATGTAAAGAACTTCGCTAAAGTAGTATTGGTGGCAATGGCAATATTGTTTTTTAATCCTGTCTGCATCTTATCCCACATAGCTTTTGTAAAGAGCTCATTCTCCTGGGTATTTACAAAATTGGTCAGGTTAAACCCGGTATTCACAGTAATATTTTCAAGAAGTCCGCTTCTGATCCCTGTTTTGGATCTGAATAAATAGAACTGGTTGATGGCCACGTTCATTTGTGGAAGACGCAGGTCTGCTAAACCGGTTGCAAAATTCTGTGAATAAGAAGCCGTCCCGGTAATCGTCATCGGAAGTTTCAGGAATCTCTTCGTTACTGTAACTGTTGAATTTTGCTGTGTATTTAACACATTCTGGTTGAAAATATAATTGTTGTTGAGCGGATTATTGTAAAATTTAGTGCTTACAATATCTACAGAAGCACTGAATGTAAGGAAAGGATTAGCCTTAGTATCCTGTGAGTGTGTCCAGGAAATTCTGTAGGTACTGTTTTTGGTATAATCATCCAGGCCCTTTATTCCTCGGACCATAGTTCCTATATCGGCTGTAAAGTTACCGGAATACCTGTACTTTTTCTGATAGTTCATCTGTGGCCGCAGGTTCCAGCTTCCTTTTGTATAAATATCCGCAAGCACCTTAAGGTCAAAATGTTCTCCTATCGGCTGGTAATATCCTATTCCGTTCAGGAAAAAACCTACATCTTCCCTTTCACCAAAACTCGGAATCAAAATTCCGGCCGCCCTTTTATCCGAAAACGGCAAAACAGCAAATGGTAAAACCAACGGTGTAGGAACTTTTTCTATATACATTTGAATAGGCCCTGTAACAATCTGAGATTTATTTTTGGATTTTATGAGTTTGATATTAGAAGCCCTCATAAAGTAGTCTGCTGCCGTATCTTTCTTTTTGATGAAATAATCATCAGTGGTATAATCCGCTCTTCTCATGGCGAATACCGAGTCGTTATATTTCTTTGTTTTCTGAGCTATAATCACCCCCTCACTTTCCTCAGTTCTCGCATTAAAAGCAATGGCCTGTCTGGTTTTGGTATTATAGCTGAACTCATTGGTTTCATATTTTTTTCCGGCTTGTGTAGTAATCACCGGCTCAATGATTTTCCCTAAAGAATCCTGTTTTCCCCGGGCATAGATTATATTTTTATTATCATCAATAGAGATATAATCTGCATCGATCTGCATATCCTGATACTTTACCTGCGCATTTTTTATTAAGGAATGTCATTTTTTTTAGGAACGTCCCTTCTCTGATCATCAGCTTTGGTACGCAGAACATCCTCTAAGGCTTCTTTTTTTACAACAATGGTATCCTTTTTGGGAATAGTATCGTTAACCGCATTTTTAGGCAATTTTTCAGGTGTTTTCTGTGCTAAAAAATTGTTAAAAATTAGGATAATTAAAATTTGTAATATATTTTTGAAGACGGTTTTGGCCAATTTTATTCTATATAATTAAGGTCCAAAATTAATATAATTTTTATAACTGTAAGATGCACAAACAAAATTTTAAAATAATTTTATCATTTCTCCTTATCCTTATCTCCAACTTTATATTCTCTCAGAAGAAGTTTACCATCGTTCTGGATGCAGGACACGGAGGAAGTGACCATGGAGCCAACAGAACCTATGCTGATATTGGAAGGGTCGCAGAAAAAGACATTACCCTTGCCATTACCTTAAAGGTAGGTGCAATGCTGGAGAAAAACAGGGATTTCAAAGTAATTTACACCCGTAAAATTGATGAATACCCTTCTTTATCCGAAAGGACCAACCTGGCCAACAGGAGCAAAGCGGATCTTTTTATATCCATACATTGCAATTCTTCACAAAGGCCTACCGCTTATGGAACAGAAACCTATGTACAGGGCCCCAACCAGAATAATGAAAACCTTGAGGTAGCTAAAAGGGAAAATGATGTGATCTACCTGGACGAAAAAGACAGACAGATCTTCGGCTCTTATAATCCGGATTCCCCGGAATCTTTAATTGCTTTAAAACTTCAGCAAAGCAAATATCTGGAATCAAGCCTTCTTTTGGGCGGCCTGGTGGAAGACAATTTTGTAAATAAGGACAAAAGATTTTCAAGAGGTGTTTTCCAGAAAAACCTTCACGTTCTCCGTATGAACGCGATGCCTTCCGTTCTGATAGAAACCGGCTTTATCAATCACCCTGAAGAAAGCCATTATATCGCTTCCGAAAAAGGACAGAATGAAATTGCAGAAAGTATTTACAATGCTGTCATTGATTACAAAAAAGCTATTGACAGAAAAACAGGAGGCGCTATTGCTGCCAAAAAGCCTGAACCTGAAAAACCGGCGGAAGTTCCTCTGAAAAATGATTTCAGAATATTACTGATGAGCTCCCCTACGAAATACAATGATGGAGATCCCGCCCTTAAAGGTTTAAATTATATTCTTACCCTTAAAGAAAACGGACAATACAAGTACTATTACGCTGTAACCAATATGGCTTCCGTAAAAGACATCAATCTTAAGACAGCTAAGGATGCAGGCTTCAGAAATGCCTTTGCAGTAGGATTTATGCCTAACCAGAGAATCAGCATGGGGTATTATACCATTGAGGTTTATGCAGGAGATAAACTTAATGGAAACTCTTATATTCTTCAAACCTTAAAAGATGTGGAAAGGCAGAAAGACAGCGGAGTCTTCTATTACACCTATGGAAAAGTGTATACTTTAGAAGATGCTGTAAAACTTCAGAAAGAACTTGAGACTAAAGGAATTAAAAATACGGTAATACAAAAAGTGTATAAATAATGTTAAAATAATTTTGAAGTTTAGAAGTTAATGATTACTTTTGCAACCTCAAAATTTGGCCTATTCGTCTAGTGGTTAGGACTCAAGATTTTCATTCTTGCAACAGGGGTTCGATTCCCCTATAGGCTACCAAATTTTATATCATGCCGGATTTAAAAATACAAGAAGCAAAATTGCTTTTTAAGAAAATCCACTCTAACCCAAAAAGTTATGATTTACAAATCAATGAAGACGGGATTACAGGCAGGGATGATAAAATAAGTTTCAGGCTTTACAGGACCGGAGAAAGGGTAGATTTCGAAGTAACAATAGATGAACTTACTTTCACCAATACGACTGGAGAATGGAACAACGCAATGATTATGTTGGGAAACACAATCAAGAAAATTGAAAAGGAACAAGAAAATTTAAAAATAGAACAAGCAATAGATAAACTCAGAAAATACCTGTCAGAAGAAAAATTAAAAAATTTTTTGAAAAAAAAATTTGGCAGATAAAAAAAAAAAGTTTTATAGTTTTGCACTCACATTTGAACGATATGGCAAATCATAAATCAGCATTAAAGAGAATCAGACAAAACGAAACTAGAAGACTTCGTAACAGATATTATCACAAGACTGCTAGAACAGCGTTGAAAGCCTTGAGAAATGAGGAGAACAAAGCTGCTGCTACAGAGCAACTGCCAAAAGTTATCGCTTTATTGGATAAATTAGCTAAGAAAAATATTATCCACAAGAACAAAGCTGCTAACTTGAAAAGCAAATTAACAAAACACGTTAATAAATTAGCGTAAGAATATAGTAGGCCCGTTCGTCTATCGGTTAGGACCTCAGATTTTCATTCTGGTAAGAGGGGTTCGATTCCCCTACGGGCTACAAAAATAAGAGTTGATACTTATAAAAACAAAAGCTAACACACTGAAAATTCAGTGGAAGATAGTAGGGCCCGTTCGTCTATCGGTTAGGACCTCAGATTTTCATTCTGGTAAGAGGGGTTCGATTCCCCTACGGGCTACAAAAAAGGACTTTTATAAGGTCCTTTTTTTGTTTTCTCTACTTTCCTTCTATTTCTTCCTATACTACGATCTGGCCAAGTTCATTTAATCTTTTCTAAGCATACGCATATTCATCCACTTTCACTGACTTTGCTGGGATCAGTTACAAAAGCTGAGGACCAGACAAAAGTTTAGTTAATCTGAATAGAAGAAACTTTCGGGATGAAACCATATGGCTAGCCATCCACAACAAGAATCAACATCAGTGATTTCATATCCCCCCTAAGAATGACATTTTCTAAAACTGTCAAATACTACAATCAAAATCTTAATAAATCATTAAAAAATGAAATAAAAATATCAACATAATAATTTTATGTATAAATTTATAAAAACTAAAACACCTAAATCCCAACGATATGAAAATCAATTTATTGACAAAACACTGTTCAAAAAAAACTAAGGCAATGGCTTTTCTGTTATTCATAGTGAGCACATTGTTCCCTTCCCAAACTAAAAAGTATGCTTATCAGCAAGAAAACAATACCAATGCTTTACTATGCCTGGGTTGTGGGGTAGAGAACCCTGAAAACGCGGTTGATGCTAATGAAGATACGTATTCTACCCTGAAACTTAATGCAGGGGTAATTGCTGGAGTTGAGCAAACTTTACTCTTTGAACCAACAACGAAAATGCCCGGAAAGCTCGTAATTGGCATCGGTACTGAGAGCACTCCCTTATTCATTGAACTACTGGGATCTCTTACTGTAGAGACCGGGGACAGAGATCTTTTGGGAACAAAATCCAATGTGAATGTCAAAACCATCAGCAACAGCATCCTCAAAGTCAGCTCACAAGATCAAAAAAGAGCCACCATTGAACTGGACCTTGGAATCAGCCAATTTTCATATGCTAAAATAACGTTGCTGGGAGGACTTCTCACATTAACGGGCGGACTTCGTATTTATTACGCTTATTACACAGAGCACACCAGCATGTGCCCGCCTCCCCATAATCCTGTTCATTATTATCCCTTTGATGGTACAACTTATGACCATGCCGGAAACTTTGATTTAACCCGTAACAGTATAGATACAGAACTGTTTAAGCCTAATATGATATGCAGCCAGGGACTTAGCTACTCTACAACAGATCCTACCTACACATTCAAAGGTAAAGATTATCTGAATGTACCGTTTCCACGGGCTCCAAGAACGGTTTCATTCTGGGCACAAATTGATCAGGGCGGTTATATTGATCTCACCATTTACGGAGAAAAAGTAAAAATTACTCCAGATAGCATCATTATAAAACCAGTCAACGAGAACCATAGTTTTCAAAAAAGCTATTTTGGGAGAATGTTCAGACGTAATCCGGCCACTTCAGGAAGATTAAACCTCTATACCATAAACTTCAACAATGATCCAACTCCTCCTTATTCTATTTCAAGTACGTTCTACATAAAAAATAATGCAGAAGTCAATCCTCCGTATTATCCTGTAGATGTTTATCCAACTGTAAATGGAGAAGGCCTTCCCGGTCCTTATCTGTTTTTTACAGGTGCCACCAGCAGCTATCCTACGGTTATTTACACTACCCATTGGGCTCCTTATTATACTAAAGGGGCAGACCTGATGAATAACGAGTTTAGTATTTCCTTCAAACGGGCACAGCTGGATGAGTTTCTTATTTATGATAAAAAGGCTGATCCAAAACTGCTGTTTAATACTTACCCACAAAATAGCAGCGGTTCATCCATTTTGGCAAAAACATCATTTCAGATAGAAAGCAAAACATTAGCCGTTTCTCCTAATCCAACCACAGGACAGATTACCATCGATGGAGACATCCCTTTAACCGGCTCTGACATTTCTATCAGGAATGCATCAGGAATGGAAGTTTATCACTCCGCTTTCAAAACCAAAACATTTGAACTACCTGCCAATCTTCCCGGAGGAATCTATATACTTACTCTTCAGACAAAAGACCAAAAAGTATATACCCGTAAAATTATTTTGACACGATAAAGACATACCGTATTCTGATCAAATTTTAAAAAGATTCCGGCAGGCTTCAGCCTGCCGGAATCTTTTTAAAATTACCTGAAACCCACCTTCAAACATTAAAGAATATTTAATATTTGAATGATATGATGAACATACTATTAAATAATCTAAAAACGTTAAAAAAATAGTTAGCATAATCATTTTATATGTAAATTTATATCACCAAACACTCAGATCTCAAAATATGAAAATCAATTTATTTACGGAATTTCCCAATCCCTCATTATCTTATTTTACCGCCTGCTACAGGTTTCTTATTAATAAACAAAACTACAGCACATCTGATTATGGAATATTACTCCGATAAGGAGAAAACGAGGACGAGCTACTTCAAATACCCTTCAGGCAGCTGAATCTCCTATAAAAACCATTGTACCACTGACACAACAACAATACAACCTATCCTGAGTAGAATATTACTCCGGAGGTTTTATAGACTCTAACTGAAATACTTCAGATAGAGCTTTACTATACTGTTTTAATCCAATATGACTACCTGAAAATTACTCTGAAAGAAAGAGCAAATACAGCAGTAATTGATATCAGATTAACTTAAAAATTTTTATTCAGACGACACCTAAATTTTTAATTATATGAAAAATTCATTTTTACAACAAAGCATGATCGGAAAAATAGCATTTTTTCGTTTTCCTGCTCGTTACCGGTGCTATATTGTATGCACAAAACAAGATTTATGCAAGCAGTCAGATTACCCAAATTATTGATGCATGCCCGCAATGTTCAATCCAGTCTCCACAAAACGCTGTGGGAAATAATGAAAATGACTATACTATCATAAAAGTTCCCTATAAAAGCAACGGATTGGTTGAACAAACATTGATTTTCCCTGCTGCTAAAGAAGCACATTTTAATAAGGTAACCGTTGGTATAGAAATTGAAAATGCATCTCTAGACATCTTAAACCTTGGAGGAATCTCCATAGAATCCTTTTTAGGAAATACCTCTAACAATGACCTGGTACAAGTCGATCACAATATGTTAAAATCCTTAGGTTCAAATAAAGGAATGATTGAATTTATACCTTATAAACGCTATGATCGCATTAAACTCTATTTCCACGATGTATTAAATGATAATCCCCGCAGAATATATTATGCTTACCAGACACCCAATCCGAAAACCTATGCAGCTTCCCAAACAAACCAAAACTTCCGGAGTTTGCCTTCTATGCTCTATAGAAAATCAGCAGAACGCTGTAGGAAATAATGAATATGATTATACATCCATAAAAATTCCTGTGGGCATTGCCGGAGGAATGGTACAAACATTAATATACCCAACTCCTACTCCTTCTAATTACAAAAAAATAGTCATAGGAATAGGAACCAATAAAGACGTTTTTTAATATTCAATTGCCAGGTAAAATGTTTGTAGAAACATTCCTTGGAAACACCTCTAATAATGATTATAAAAAAGTAGACAGCAACATGCTGAAATTCACCCCCAATTCGCAAACAGGAACCATAGAATTCACTTCTCCTAAGCGTTTTGACAGAGTAAAAGTATATTTTAACAGCGGTTTGCTTGGCTTGGGTGAAGAATTTAGGATATATTATACTTATTACACCCATGGAACATTCACTACATGTGGTAAACTACCGCTTAATCCTATTGCCTATTATCCGTTCAATGGGGATGCTAAAGACATTATTAATGGTTTTAACCTGAACGAGATTACAAATGCTACTAAAACATTCCCTGACGGAACAATCTGTAGTAAAGCTATAACCTCAGGAGATTTATCAACTACTACACTGCCTGACTCTTTAAAGCATTCCAAAACAATTGCTTTTTGGGGTCGTACAGATGGAAACTCATCCGGTGTGGAAGTAACAGCATTCAACACCATTACCCTCATTAACCACGAGCAGGTTAAATCCTATCCTCATACTTTCAGCCCTGATAAAAGTATAGATGAGATAGCGGTACATACCACAAGTCCACTTAATCAATGGAATCATTATGCGATAGTTTATGTTGATAATGGAGCTGATACCCGCCAATGCCTATACAAAAATGGGAATTATGTCGGTTGTACAGAGGAAGAAGAGAGTTTACCCAATCCGAATAATCAGATACTGGTGCGGCTTCCGAATGGCTCTCAAATTGACGAACTTCTTGTTTATAACCGGATACTTGGGCCAGATGAGATCTTACAGTTGGCACAGTCATACAATCAACCCTCAACCCTTATCTCATCTCCAATTCAAAAAGCGGCTACAGAGAGTTACCTGTTCACGGTTTCTCCCAATCCGACCGCAGGCCAAATCACTTTAAACGGGAACTTCCTTTTAGTCGGTTCAAATATTTCTATCAGGAATACATCCGGAAAGGAAGTCTATCGTACCGATTTTAAAACCAAAACATTTGATTTACCGGCCAACCTTCCCGGAGGAGTCTACATATTAACCGTGCAGACGAAAGACCAAAAAATATACACCCGTAAGATCATCCTGACAAGATAGTTTTGTCTCAAATCAGACTTATTAAAGACAGGCCCCACCTGTCTTTAATCTTATAAATATATTTCATATAACATGAATATATTGTTAATTTTTTATAAATAAACAATAAATATCACCGTAAAATGAAATATTATTTTTTATTTTTTCATTTAATTCTTACATTTGATTTTAACTATTAGTCAAAAATGTAAACAATGAAATCAAACTCATTATCAGAAAATATTTTTACCATAAAAAACTTATAATCAACATTTTAGTTCGACATAAACTTTTTCTTTACTTTACAGCAGAACGCGTCTCTATCCAGGCTTTGAAAATCTCTTCTCCTAATCGTTTGACCAACCAACATTAAATTAAATTCAATAAAATTTAATTTTTATATATAAAAAAAGTGAATTATTACAATATCACACAAAAATGAAATAAATATACCAACATAATCATTTTATGTGTACATTTGTAAAAATAAAACCAGAAAACTAAATTTTAAACATATGAAAGCAAATTTATTAGCAAGCCAGTTTATGAAGAAAACAGTAGTATTGGCTTCATCGATGCTCCTGATGACTTCATTGTCTTTTGCACAAATCACCAAAATCTATGCAACCAGCCAAACCAACCAGGTAGTGGGTATTTGTCTGGGTTGTGGTGTTCTGAATCCGGATAATGCCGTAGATGGTAATGAAATCACTTACTCTACCCTGGAAGTTTCCGTGGGACTTATCGCAAGAACGGAACAAACATTGATTTTCCCTCAAACTAATGTCGCTGCCGGTACAAATAAACTTGTCATTGGTTTCGGTGCTGACAAAACAATGCTTGCAGCACAGATAGCAAGCAGTATTTCAATAGAAACGTTTAATGGTAACGTCTCCAACAATGATTACCAATACCTTGATTCTAATAATATCAAGCTCGGAGGCAGCGATCCAAGCAAAGGTGAAATTGAATTTACAATGAACAAACCCTATGACCGTATTAAAATTAACCTGAATGGAGGATTGCTTAGCGTAAACGGAGCCCTTAGACTTTACTATGCTTACCAGTATAAAGATCCTTATATCAGCTTCATGGCTCATAGCAAAAATGGACAGGTAACGATCGGGGGAGATCTTCCGTTAGCAGGCTCAGAGGTAACCTTAGTCAATACTTCAGGAAAAGAAGTATTTAGAACCAAACTACAATCCAATACATTTGAAACCAATCAACCGGAAGGAGTATACATTATGACACTTCAGACTAAAGAAGGGAAATCTTACTCACAAAAGGTCATGATTAAATAAATTATATGTCAGATAAAGCTCAGGCAGGCCTCTCGGCCTGCCTGAGCTATTTTATTCCGTCTTATGGTACCTTTCATCAGCGGAACCTGAAAATTTTATAACCCGGCTCAATTTTAAATCAAATAGAAAAAACCGCTTCATAAGTAGAAGCGGTTTCCTTTAAATTGCTTTAATACCTTTTTTAACAATAATAAATATAGTATTTATTGGGCCAGAATATATTTAACTCCCTTTTCAACTATATTACAGAATATAATTGAAGAATTATTTTCACTACAGCTTGGCGTTCCATTGTAAAAGCCATCTGTCGTTTCGTTTGAAGTATACCAGTTTGTATCTCCTACAATCACGTAGTTATCTCCTTCTACCGCATTTACACTTCCGTCAGGGTTCCTGAGGAATGGTGTTCCAGAATATTGTGTCATTTTTCCTATAGCACGGCTCTGTTGTATGGTAGCTCCAGGTGAAACATTACCGAAGATTCCGTTAGCAAGCCCTCCGCCTATTATAAAAATCTGACGTGTTCCAAACTCAAAGTAATCATAAGTGCTACCTGCGAAAGAGGTTTTGGCCGGGAAAAAGCTACCATTATAATTATCATTTCCTATAAAGAAAAATTTCTTTTTATCTGCAATTTTTTTGCTCCAGGATCTGTCTTTTGTCTGAGTTTTCCGGTAAATAACCTGTAGCAATATATCCGATCCATACAATATCAGCATTATCAATTGCTGCTCCTATCTCTGCAGCAGAGGCAGAACTTACATTAATTGTGGAGTAAGAAAAATTAGCCACTTTTACTGTTCCAAACGGACCAAAATTAGCAGGATTATTCATCTTGGCTCTTGCTACCTGGGAATAAACCCCGTTGGATAAATTCGCATTCCATGAATCGGGGATAAAACTTAATACTCTGATAGTCCTTAATGAAGATTGAATAGTAACACTGAATGTACAAGTCTGTCCGGCAAGGTTCAATGTAAAGTTTGCGGTTCCTGCAGCAGAAGGGGTTCCTGTAATAGCAAGAGTAATACTTCCGTTTCCGTTAGCCAGTGTTCCAGCCGGTGCTGTAGCGGTAAGTCCTGTTACTCCCGTGGAAGCAACTGAAATAGTACCATAGGACTGGCCTGTTGCATTAGTATAATTGATTACTTTAGACCCGCTGGCTGGTGTACCCGCTGCAAATGTCCCGGAAACAGCCCCGCTCGCGCAATCCAGGGTAAACGAAGGTGAGCTCCCATTTACCTGCACATTAAAAGTACACGTTTGTCCGGCAATTGTTACGGCAAAACTGGCAGTACCTGATGAAGAAGGAGTTCCTGTAATGGCAAGTGTCAAACTTCCGTTTCCGGTAGCCAGGGTCCCTGCCGGTGCGGTGGCTGTAAGACCGGTTACGCCTGTGGAAGCAATCGAAATCGCACCGTAGGACTGACCGGTTGCGTTAGTATAATTGATTACTTTAGAACCGGCTCCTGCCGTACCTGCTGTAAAAGTTCCGGAAAGTGCTCCGCTGGAACAATCTAACGTAAACCCCGGTGTCGGGCCGCATTGGTCACATAAACAATTTGACCATCCTGTAGGTTTAAATACCCGTACACAGCTTAAGGTAGAATCATACATAATAGTACCTACTGCCACATCGCCACCCATCGGGTTGACAAGGTTTTTCGGGTCTGCATTCGTAGGAAGGACCAGCCCCATATTGTTTGCCGTTCCCTTATTAACATCCAAAGCTCCTCTGGGATTAGCAGTGCCTATTCCCACTTGAGAAAAAACGGTATTCATAAAGAACACCATCAATAATAAATAATTTTTTTTGTTTCCCATTTGTATTATTTTGAGGCAAAACTACCATATCCAACAGTAATTTACCTTAAAGAGCCCTACATCATTTTTGCCACATAGATCATACTCTATTAAACACATGCTAATACACAGATACAACATATTAATTTATTTCTCCCACTAACAGAGATTGCAAACCTACTACATGCAAAATAAAATCCTTTAAACAGGAATTATACGTTGCTATCTATCTTTTTAATGGAACTTAAAAAAATCCATTTCCCACTCCCTTAAGAGAAATTAATTTTATATATTTTTTTTAAAACAAAACAGGCAATTACAAGATAATATTCATTTATATTCCCATTAAAGTATACAATCAATTTAAAAAATAAACAGAAACAGTATTGAATTATTTTAAAACCAGACAAAAAATAAATACATTACTCCGAGGTTATTTTTACATTTATAGCATAGAAAAAAACCGATTAGCTTATCCAAGCCTTGAAATTCACTATGCCGGAAAAATTTCTGATGTAAAAAAAGCTGCCTCAATGAGACAGCTTCATGTTTTTAAATACCAATATTCAGGAAGATACTGAATCTTGATCTCGCTTCAATATCCCCTCCGGCAAGACGGGTATATACCGGAAGCATGATTTCACTTCCCAGGCTCAATTTTTTATAAGAAGTTTCAAATCCCAGTTTTGCATATAATGCACTTCCGGCAGTATTGGGCAATTCTTCATCAAATTGTTTGTTCCCTGCATATATCTCTCCCTGCAGGCCTGTTTTGGCTGAAAAAACTGATTTTTCGTTACCTGTAATCTGGTAAAACCCTGTAGCGGCATAATTCCACTGGTTGCCAAAGCGGTAATTTTTCCTGTTTTCAGTTTTAACGGTATAATCGGTATTGACCAGAACGGCAATTTTATTTTTTTGAAATTTATAGTTCAAAACTGCCTGATAATCCCAACTGCCTGTTCCCAATTGAAAACTCGGATTCACCCCGGAAATTCCTTTTTCATCAAATTTCCCGAGAGGAATCTTTATCCCCAGACCTCCACTCAACTGATGGAAACTGTTTTTTGAATTAAGAATCTGATAGATTCCCATCAGGTTCAAGTCCCCGATTCCACTGATCCTGATATCTCCCTGCATTGTTTTTTTCTCATGGAAGTGGTATGGAAGACTCGCATAGACACTTACCTTTTTTGTCAGAGGAATTTTACCCCAAAGCTGTAGGGTATTAAAATACTGATCCTGTGTCAGGTCCTTTACAAATAAATTTTCTTTTGCCTTATAATGTTGTGCAAAATATTTAATCCCTATAAATTGTGGATTCAGCAGCGATTCAAAGCCGGATGAACCGTTTCCGGCTGCACAGCCACAGGCATCACAGTCGTCATAAAAATTAAAGTAATTAAAATTATTCCGGGCAATATAAGCACTGTCTTCGACAGCTTTTGCCTGATGTACCGTAAATACTATCAGACTTAGAATTATAATGATCTTCTTCATGTCTATATGTAAATTATTCTGCAAATTTTGGATCTGAAATAAAATTCTTGTCGGATAAAGTTTTCAGGAAGGCAATAATAAATTGTTTTTCCTGATTGTTCATTTCAATTCCGACATGGTTGTTCTGCTTAAGTGCGGGATCAAGATTAGGATTATCTTCAACACTATCTGTATAAAAATTGAGCACAGCTTCCAGCGTATAGAATCTTCCGTCATGCATATAGGGAGCAGTATATTCAACATTTCTTAAACTTGGCACTCTGAATTTCATCCAGTCATTCTGATCCAGGGTTACCCTGTATCGTCCCGCATCTTTAAACTGATTGTTATAATACATTCCTGTATTCCTGAAACTTTCATCTGTAAACAGCTCACCACTATGGCACGAGGCACATTTCTGATTAAATAATGCCATTCCCTGTGATTCTTCTGATGTCAGTTTTTCTTTTCCCTGCCTGAACCGGTCATATTTTGAGTCAGCTGAAATCATGGAGGCCATAAACTGGGACAATGCTTTCAAAACTCTTTCTCCGGTTATATTTTCATCTCCATAAGCAGCTTTGAAAAGCCTTTTATATTTGGGGTCATTTTTAATTTTCGAAATAGCATCCGGCATTGAGCTATCCATTTCATTAACATCTGTAATCGGGATAATCGGCTGTTCATTCAGATTATGAATCACACCGTCCCACATATATCTTTTCAGAAATGCCATATTCTGGATGGGAGGTGCATTTCTGATCCCGATCCTGTCATCTACCCCATGGCTTACCGTGTGCCCATGATGGGTAAAAGCATTTTCCTGAATATGGCAAAAGCCACAGGAGATGGTATTATTCCGGGAGAGTCTTCCTTCATAAAATAAATTCCTTCCCAGTTCCACTCCATTCCTGGTAACCGGATTATCAGGTGTATTATACGTCATGGGCGGAAAATAGAATGGAGATGTCAGGTAGTAGGCTTCGTCTTTTTCCAATGGCTCTATCACCTCTCCTGAACAGGACATACAACTCAACAGCAAGCCTGCCGGAAGCAGGATTGTCTTCAGCAAAAAATTAATCATTGTGTACGTGGTCTACTTTAAACATTTTGGTAAGGTTGTTGGTAACATCTACCAGATGAGAACTTGAGCCCATCATCATTGCATTAGCAGTGTTTAAAATCAAAGGTTTTTCTCCGCTCAGGAATTGATTAAGATCTGCAAGAATATGAATAGAAGGCCTGATCCTTCCATTTACTCTTGCGGTTGTCGGAAGATTCAGAGTAATTTCCCTGTACAGATCGGGAGTGTCATTGGCTTTTACGTTCCCCATATTCCCTGTATGATTCATGTATTCTGTAGTTGCCGAACCTGTTCCGTACTTGCCTTCCAGCTTTACAAAAACATATCCTGCCGCCCAGGACCATGACATCCCTTTTTGCTTGGCTCTGTTCCAGAATTCCGCCTGTCCGCCTTGTCCCAATAAATAAGCATTTTGGCTGATTCCCAATCCGAATTTTATTTTCTTATAATTATTTTGGGGAATTTCGTTTAAATCCAGGTAAACAATTCCCGCTACAGCGTCTGCCTGATCAATAATAAAGGCTCCTTTATCAGGATTATTTTCATTGTACCTGAATTCTTTTCCTGCTTCGTCAATCAGGGTGATATTGCTGATTATGTATTTTAAAGTGGAAAAGTTATGTTTTTGTCCCTGGGAAGAGATTTGGGTCGTCTGGTTTAAAACAATATCTCCCAGGTTGTTAAATCCGTTCTCAAATTTAATCTGGAGAGTTCCGGGAGTGGTATCTTGGGGATTATCTTCATCCCTGCTTCCGCAAGATGAAAAAGACAATACAGTAAAGGCAATAAAGAATAATGATAAAAATTTATAGATTTTCATTGTTGATTTTTTAAGTTGGATACAATTGAATACATGCAATAGAATTGCTTTGAATGTCTTATGAAAACATTTCATTTTAACCATCCCAGACAAAAAATAATACTGATAACGAGCTTATAATTTTTTGTAGTGGTGGCTATAGTGCTGTATGCAGCTCAAAAAACCGGCGGCTTGAAAACAGGTTTCAGAAACAGGAAAGAATAGGTTGTTTCATAGGTAAAATTGAAACTGAAAAAAAGGTTTTTCTCAGAATAAACAATTTCAGTAATTTCAGGAAGAATGTACGTATCGAGGATCTTCTGTCCTGAGTTTTTAATCTTACCCAATGGCAAAGATTCTGTATCATTGGTTTTGGCCAGTTCTTTACTCAGGTAACATTTTCCGTTACAATGAAGTTCAGGCTTATTTTTGTTGATACATAAAACATCTTTGATATAATCATAATTTACAGCATACTCCACCAATGGTACCAGTGGCCTGAACACCATATAAAAAGTAAAAAGTATGCTGTAAAGTAACTTCATCAGTTTATTTTTTGCTTAAAGTGTCTTCGTATCTTCTGCTGACTTCTTTCCAGTTCAGAACATTCCAGATCGCTGTAAGATAATCTGCTCTTTTATTTTGATATTTCAGATAATAAGCATGTTCCCAAACGTCAATTCCTAAAACCGGGGTTCCCTTCTCTTCTGCAATATCCATCAAAGGATTGTCCTGGTTCGGTGTTGAAGAAACGAATAGTTTTCCGTTTTTATCCACAGAAAGCCATGCCCATCCTGAACCAAAACGATCGGCACCTGCCTTACTCATTTTCTCCTTAAAAGCCTCCATACTCCCAAAAGTTTCATTGATGGCTTTTGCCAGCTTTGCTGATGGCTGCGTATTTTTTTCAGGCGTAAGGACTGTCCAGAAAAGTTCATGGTTGAAATGTCCTCCAGCATTATTTCTTACTGCAGGGCTTAATTTTGAAGTTTCTGACAGAATCTGAATGAGTGTCTGTTTTTCCTGTGGGGTTCCGGCAATTGCTTTATTCAGGTTACTTGCATAAGCCGCCCCGTGTTTGGAATAGTGAATCTCCATCGTCTGGGCATCTATGGAACCTTCCAATGCATTATAAGCATATGGTAAAGGGGTTTGTGTGAACTGCGCAAGCGTAAACTGCGCCATCAGTACTGCTCCTAAAGCAGCTATTTTCATAATCTTCATAAACGTATGGGTATATGGTTAAACAATATTTTGTGTAGATGAAATTTTACAATGGAAGTATGACTCCGAAATAGTTACCGATATACGGCTTCCTTCATTCTTCGCTTTACTTCAATAATTTTTTAATGTCTTCAATCAGGATCTCCCGGTCCGGATGAAATTTACCGTTCAGTTTGGGTGTTTTTCCTTCCGGATCGTCATAGTTGAGCCCTGAATAATATAAAATGGGCATATTTTCCTTATTATACCTGCAGCGTATATTTCCTTTCTGATCTACTAAGGCAATCATTCCACTATGATTAAGGCTTTCGCTTTCATCTTCTTTATCTCCCACGTAGATGTTGAACTGGTCGGCCAGCTTACCAATATACCCTCTGTCGCCCGTCAGGAAATGCCAGTTTGGGGAAGATGCTCCGATTCTTTTGGCATGCTCTTTCAATGCCTCCGGGGTATCATTATCCGGATCGATGCTGATAGAGATGATTCCGAAACCGGGATCATTGACCTGGCTGAGGATCGCTTTCATATTGGTATTCATTACCGGACAAATCGTAGGGCACTTGCTAAAAAAGAACTCTACCAGGTATACCTTGCCCAACATATCCTTATTGGTAATCTTTTTATTATTCTGGTCGGTAAGTTCAAAATCAGGAACCTTCATTACGGTGTAAAGATTCTTTTTAAAATATCCCATTCCTATCCCGATACCTAGAAAAAGCAGTGCAATAACCGCAATCGGGATCAGCAGCTTGCTTTTGTTATTCGTCTTATTATTTTTGGGCATAGTTTTCCGGATTTTTTTTAAATTCATCTTTACAATAAGAGCTGCAGAACCCGTAGGTTTTATCTTTGTATACTGCGGTATCTTTTAGAAATCCGGCAGTCTTCATATGGCAAACAGGATCTTCTTCGTTCACGACCTGTATATCCAGGTTTTCCCTGGAAGAACTCATATTGCTTTTATGTTTTACCTGTGGAGTTTCCTTTGTACAGGAAAACAATGATATTGACAGCAAGGCTATCAAAATAAAAGGAGATTTCATTTTATGATATGATTGAAATGAATGTGTTAAATAAATTTGGCTTTCGATTATATTCTGATCCCTGGCAGAATAGCTGTTTAAACCTATCAGTATACCCCGCAAAGGCACAAAAGTTTTACTTAGTACTTAAGTGATCTCGCCAGTTTACAATGATACAGTAAAAAGTTCAGACAAGCAGAATCAAAAAGATTTCACTTTAAAAACTAAAAACCTGGTTTAAAATAAATTTTACGCCAATGGAGGATGGAAAACCCTTGAAAAATAATCTGAAGAGGAGAAATTAAAGTGGCCTGAGCCGGGAGCTTCAGCAAAAAGCTCATGCTCTTTATGATCAGGAAATGTCAGAATCTCATTGGATAAAAAGACATCCAGCCCTGCAATTTTTATAGTCTGGGAAGTATTGGATTGTTTTTCTGTTTTGGCCAGTTCTTTTCCTACGTAACATTTCCCTTTACAGGTAGACTGTGGGACATCTTTGTTTTCACAAAGGTTTTTTACGATATAATCATAATTAACCACATAATTTATCAATGGCAAAACGGGACGTATTGCAACAGTAAAAATGATAAATATGGAAATTAATATTCTCAATGATTTATTTTGTGTTACAAATATACTATTTCAAAATGGGTTTACCTTTCATTTATGATGAATGTCATTGCCCCTTTTTTAAAAAAGCAAGAGGCTGCCTTTTCAGACAGCCTCTCCATTCTTTAAAACATCTACCGGTTCAGGATAATTTTGCGGGAATGCATCTTTTTATCCTTTGTCTGCAGGTTAAGGATATACACTCCTCCCGGCAATGTGGAAGGCAGCTCAAAAGTTTTAGAGATAAATTTTGAGCGGTACACTTCTTTCCCGGAAGTATTGGTAATGGAAATATCAGCATCCAGGAAAAGAATGTTCCCATCCAGGGTAATCTGCCCGGTGGTAGGGTTAGGGGAAACCGTGAAGACTTCTTCTGCAGAAGCAATTTTGGCCACAGTGGATGTATTTCCGGAATTACAATTGGGAAGTATACCATAGGAGCATGATAATGTTTTTACTTCATCACTGGTTAACGCCCTGTCATATATAATGAGTTCATCTATTTTAGACTGTTGTAGATTAATATCCAGAATAGTTACATCTGACTGTTGATATTCATATTTAAAAGCTTTACAAGGGACAATATTATTTACCGGGACCCCATTTTTATAAAGACATACTGTTCTATTTCCGTACTGATCTTCATTATAAACTAAAGTAATATGAGTTAATTCATCGGGAGTAATACTGGTCGTTTCTACGGGTTGTCTTACTGGTCCCAATTCGTTATATCCATGTACATCAATAACATAACTACCTGTTTCCCATTTCTTACCATTGATATCTATTTCATTATGTTTTACTAAAAACTCTGGAATTCCATCCGTGGCCATGGGTGCGTTATCCATACTTACCCAAAATGCAATAGTTTTTGCACTTTTATATGGTAGATAATCGCTATGTAATTGTCCCACATTAACTCCGCCATAAATAGCTTCCCCACAAACCAGATTTTGGTGAGAATCTATCTCCGATTTAGAGAAGAAATCATGATCAGAAATCAAGTCCTTTTCATTTCCATCAAATGGATAATAGTGTTGCGGATCAAGCGGTGGGTTACCGCATGTTGTGAATGGAGCCGGAAGATGATATACATAATAAATCCTGAGTTCTTCACCCAAACCAATCAATCCACTGTAAACAGAGATATGGACTTTATCAAAACGTTTGGAAGAGGTAAATTCAATGGTGCCTTTCTGAGGATTGGGACCTGGTTTCAGCATACTGACGTTTAATCTTTGCCTGTCACCATTGGAAACATTGCCATTAAACGTTTCAATATAAATTTCTCTTTTTGCCTGTTCTTTTATGGAGACATTCGGTGTTTCAATACCCATTACAATCTTTCTGAAACCGGGGCTTAGCTTTGGGAAAATAAAATTCTGCTCAATCCTTCCACTTACTCCTATAGGAATTTTTAAAGTGGCATAGTCGTTTTCATTACTTCCCACCACGTTTTGCGGATTATTTACCCCGCATAATACACAAACTCCAAAGATCTGATTCGTCTGGCTGCTTATATAGGTTTTTTCAAGCTGTCCATAGTATAAAGCTGTAGTGAGGAATAAAAAAGGCTGCTGCCATTACTTTACACAGCAAGTCCTTGCCTGGTAATAAATAATTTTTCATGTAATTAAAATTTAAGATTTGGTTGATATCAAAATTACAAATAAAAGCATTATGTTATTATTTTTTTTCACATAAAAATGATTTAATGAAATTATTCAGATATTTTGATCAA
Organism: Chryseobacterium sp. P1-3; assembly: GCF_000738495.1. Lineage (NCBI taxonomy): Bacteria > Pseudomonadati > Bacteroidota > Flavobacteriia > Flavobacteriales > Weeksellaceae > Chryseobacterium > Chryseobacterium sp. P1-3. Next base: position 98,298 of record NZ_JPEQ01000005.1, on the reverse strand, counting down.
AAAATTAATTTTTACTTAACCTGAAAACAGATGCAGGACTTGTAAGAAATAAACCATACTGTTACCTAAAAAAATAACAAAACTGTACCTGTTACTACAATGATATTATTCCGAACTTTGGCCATAAGGATATTGCCATGATCACCATTAGAACAGCAACTACTGAAGATGCGCCTCAAATTGCATTATTGGGAAGAGTTACTTTCACAGAAACATTCTCGGAGTATTTCCGTGATCCACAGGATCTTTTCCATTATTTTGAAAAGACCTTCAACGTAGCGAAGATCAGAAATAGTATAGAGAATGCTAATAACAAATTCTGGATTGCCCACTGGAATGATCTTCCCATCGGATATGCCAAGTTAAAAGTTCATTCTCCATCACCATTTATCGATGTTTCAACCGTTTCTCAATTGCAGAAGATCTATGTATTAAAGGAATTTTTAGATAAAAGGGCAGGTAAAATTTTAATGGAAAAGCTGATGTCTTCTTTTAACGATTCGGCTCAAACCCATATCTGGCTTTCTGTTTTGAACTCCAATGAACGGGCGATAAATTTTTATTACAAAAACGGTTTTTCAAAGGTTGGAGAACATCAATTCACTATAGGAAAAGAGACTTTTGATTTCTTTGCCTTATCAAAGCAAAAAATTTAGTTCTTTATAAAGTTTAATCTTGTTAATAAAAGCTCTCCTGAAAAGTAAATCAGGAGAGCTTTTTGTTATTTTATTCCCCGGAATCAGGCAAGAGACTCCGTTACTATAAGTATTATATATTGAGCATCATAGCTTTTTGCTTTTTACCTTTTAAAATTTCATTCTCTGAATTCTTACGGCATTTAAAATCGCTAATAATGCAACCCCAACATCAGCAAATACCGCTTCCCACATGGTTGCCAGTCCGCCCGCACCCAGCACTAATACAACTGCTTTTACAGCAAAAGCTAAAATGATATTCTGCCAGACTATTTTTTTAGTTTGTTTACCAATATTGATCGCCATAGGTATTTTACTTGGTTTATCATCCTGAATTACAACGTCTGCTGTTTCAATGGTTGCATCACTGCCTAATCCTCCCATTGCGATCCCAACATCACTTAAGGCAACTACGGGAGCATCATTCACCCCATCGCCCACGAAAGCTACAGACTGATTTTTGGCTTTGATCTCTTTCACCTTATTGACTTTATCTTCCGGTAACAGGTCTCCAAAAGCGTTGTCAATGCCCAGCTGATCCGCCACATATTTTACTACGGTGCTTTTATCACCGCTCAGCATGGTAGCTTTTACATTCAGCTGATGCAGCTTTTCAACAGTTGCTCTGGCATCTTCTTTAATGCTGTCTGCGATGGTAATATATCCTGCGAATTTCTGGTCATACGCTACGGCAATCAGGGTATATACAATATTGGCATGGTTGATGTCATACCTGATATTGAATTTATCCATTAATTTAAAGTTTCCTACCAAAAGCTCTTTTCCGTTTACTCTGGCTTTTAATCCGTGTCCTGCAATTTCTTCCACCTCATCCAATGGGATGGAGTAATTGATATCTCCTACATAATTATGAATGGCAGTGGCTACAGGGTGTGTACTTTTACTTTCCAGCACGTTAACCATCTGAAGGATTTCATCTTTATTGAATCCGGGACTAATGCTTACTTCCTGAACTTTAAAAACTCCTTCTGTCATGGTTCCGGTTTTATCCATTACCACATTCTGGATTTCGGCAATGGCATCCAGGAAATTGCTTCCTTTAAACAATATCCCATTACGGCTTGCTGCTCCTATTCCTCCGAAATAGCCTAACGGAATGGAAATAACCAGGGCACAAGGACAAGAAATTACCAGGAAGATGAGCGCTCTGTACAGCCAGTCCCTGAACTGATACTCACTGACGAAAAAATACGGCAATAAGCAGATTCCAATAGCAAGAAGTACAACAATAGGGGTATATACTTTAGCGAATTTCCTGATGAATAATTCTGTAGGGGCTTTTTGAGCAGTTGCATTCTGAACGAGCTCTAATATTTTGCTGAGCTTACTGTCTTCATAGGCCGTAGTTACTTTAACAAGTGCAATACTGTTCATATTAATCATTCCTGCCAGAACCACTTCCCCTTTGTTTTTCGTATCGGGTTTACTTTCCCCGGTTAATGCAGCTGTATTGAATGAAGCTGCGTCTGAAAGCAATTCTCCGTCCAATGCCAGCTTTTCACCGGGTTTCAACTGGATAACATCTCCGATTTTTGTTTCTTTTGCTTTCATGGTCCTGGGCTGATTGTTTTCCATAATGGTAACCTCATCAGGACGCTGATCCAGCAAAGCTTTGATGTTTCCTTTTGCTCTGGAAACCGCCAACGTCTGAAAAACTTCTCCTACGGCATAGAAAAGCATTACCGCAACTCCTTCGGGATACTCCCCGATGGCAAAAGCTCCGATTGTTGCTATACCCATCAGAAAAAATTCTGAGAAAACATCTCCTTTAATAATGCTTTTATACGCATCTTTCAATACCGGGAATCCTACAGGGATGTAAGCAGCCAAAAACCATACTAAGCGCACCCAGCCTGCAAACCATACCGGTTTTATATAATTGTCAAAAGCAATTCCTATTAACAGGATCACAAACGATATAATGGCCGGAAGAAACATTTGAAAGACAGACTGATCTCCCGAATCGTGAGAGTGGTCATGACCGTCATGGTCGTGCCCGTCTCCTTCAGGGTGATTATGTTGGTGTCTTTTTGTATCCGGTTTTTCCGGGGTTGTACTACAGCATTTTTCCATAACTGATATTTTTATACAAATTTAAGAGTGAGACTGATGCAATACTATTGCAAACTTTCAAGGCAATTTTCACAGATTCCTTTGGCAAAGAGCCTTATTTCATCAATCCTGAAATTGGTCTGAATGTTTTCAGGAAACGAAATATCTTCTTTACAGGTGGTCTGTTTACATATTTTGCAGTAGAAATGCAGATGCCAGTCTTTATGGGTTTTCTCATCACAGTCATCCTCACATAATTTATATTTTGTAGTGGTATTCTCCTGGATGCTATGCACAATTCCTTTTTCTTCAAAAGTTTTCAGGGTCCTGTAAATGGTAATCCTGTCTGCGTTATCAAAATGATTTTCTATTTCAGAAAGAGACAATGCGGCCTCTTGTGAGCTTAAAAAATCATATACCAGAATTCTCATACTGGTTGGTTTTGTATTTTTATCGATAAGTTTGTTTTCTATATCTTTTTTCATTTCTCTGTCATTTAATGGGTTACAGATGAATTTCATTTTCTCCATAGCCTTCCTCTTCTATCTGAAAGGTTGTATGACTGATCCTGAAATCCCTAATCGTTGTTTCTGTCAGTGTTTTCAGCAATTGATTCTGAGAAGATGCTTTATCTTTAACGATATGGGCACTCATAGCATTGACGCTTGATGTCAGAGACCAGACATGCAGGTCATGAACATTCTTCACTCCCGGAACCTGTTCCAGTGATTGACGTAATTGATAAATATCTACTTCTTTCGGGGTACCTTCCAGTAAAACATTAATCGCTTCTTTCAACAGCCGCCAGGTCCTTGGAAAAATCAATAATCCGATTGCCGCAGAAATCAGCGGATCTGCATAATACCAACCGGTAGTCAGCATAATGACTCCTGCAATCATAACACCTATAGAGGTAAGCATATCCGAAAGGACTTCAAAATAAGCGCCTTTCATATTGAGACTCGCTTCTGAATCTTTTCTTAAAATCATCATTCCGGCAACATTTATCAGCAATCCTATTCCTGCTACTATCAGCATGGACTTGCTCTGCACTTCCGGCGGATTCTGAAAACGCTGATAAGCTTCATATAAAACATATCCCGAAATCCCTAATAAAACAACAGCATTGATGACTGCCGCCAATATTTCGGTCCGGTAATATCCATAAGTTCTGGAAGGATCGGCTTTTCTTTCTCCTATTTTGATGGCAATAAAAGCCAGAAGCAGCCCTACCACATCAGTCAGCATATGAGCAGCATCTGCAAGTAAGGCAAGGCTATTGGTAAGAATACCTCCTATTACCTCGGCGATCAGGTAAGTTCCGCTAAAGCTCAGTACAATCAGAAGATTTTTTTTATGTTTACTGGCAGCAGAAGCGGTTTGTATTTGTGTTTTTGGTTCCATAATTCAGTTACTTACATTTCATAATATGATGTATTCTCTTTTTTTGCAGGAACATTCTGCTCCCCGATCATTTGTCTTATATTGATTTCTATGGTTTGCGCCAGAGACGTCACGGGTGTATCTACCGGTTTATTTTCAAAAGGATCCTGCATCAGGATAGAGGTTTTTTCTATGCTGATAAATACTACCGGAATCAGGAAAGTCACTCCTATTTCCACCATCAACTCCGAGTCATCAAGTCCGAATGGAAGGATGGCTGCAAATACATAAATTAAAATATGAACCAGCACACTGTAAGATCTCGGGAAAACGGTATTTTTCAGTCGTTCACATTTTCCCATACTGTCACAAAGCCTCGTTATCATATCATTCAGCTGCATCTGTTGAAACCCGGTAAGTCCTGCGGGCTCAGCTATTTCCTTCAGCTGTCTGGAGTGAGCATCCAAAAGTGCATTGGGAATATTAGCCGCACTGATATTATTTTTTCCGAGATACTGCAGAACTTTTTCAGAAAAAGACTGTTTTCTTAAAGATTCGCCCAGTGCATAGGTCCATATGATTTGTCTTTCTGCAAAATCTTTGATGATCTTATCTTCACTTTCCGGGAGAAACTGAACAACCAGTCGTATCAGGGACCTGGAGTCATTCACAATGGCTCCCCATACCGTTCTGGCTTCCCACCACCTTTCGTAGGATTGGGAAGTCCGGAAAGCTAATAACAAGGATACTGCTGTTCCCAGGAGTGCGGGTATGTTTAAAGGTAGTGAAATTTTCTGAAACCAGGGAAGCATATCCAAAAGCCCTATGACTACGGCAAATATTCCAATAAATAACATCTGGGTTTTTATTTCACGAAGGAAATACCAGACCGATATTCTTTTATTTAATAACATAATAGATCCTTGATTAAAATTCTGCAGGGATTATCTTTTCCCTCAATTGATTAAAATTCAATGAAAATATTCCGTAAACGTCTCTAAATTAAGCATAAAAATCGACATTTACCAGAGACCAGTCCCTTCATTAATGTTCATGTTCTCCGGCATTGACCAGTTTAGCATTCACAAAAAAGGCTCCTTTCACAACAATTTTTGCATCGGCCGGAATTTCGCCAATCGGTGTAATGGCAGTGTATCCCATATCCGTTGTACCTTTTACTACTTCTATTTTTTCAAAGTTCATTGTTTTAGGATGGCTTTTTTCATTTTCTTTATGTTGTTCTTCTTTCTTCTTGTCTGCCTGCACAAAAACATAATATTTCCCGTCAGCCTCTACAATGGCTTCAGTGGGAACTGCCGGGGTAGTGCTTTTATCCAGGCTCACGATTCCTGTGATATTCATCCCGTCAATCAATCCTGCTTTATTCCCTGTCACCTCACAATGCATGGAAATGGTTTTGCTCTCATTTTCAAAGGATGAGCCTATGCTATAAATTCTTGCGTCATATTCTGTTTCGGGATTATTCGTCAGCTTAAAATGAACAATCTGTCCTACTCTCATTTTAGGGAGGTCTTTTTCAAAAACCTGGAGATCCAGATGAATTGAACCGTTATCAATGACCGTAGCAACAGGGGAAGAAATATCAACATAACTTCCTATCTGTGCGGTGATACTGCTGATCGTTCCGCTAATCGGAGAGGTGATCACCAGACCGGATTTCATATTTCCGTTATTTACTTTTCCCGGGTTTATTCCCATCATCTGAAGTTGTTTCAGCAGGGATGCCCTTTTTGTTCTTAAGGTCTTCAGCTCAGCATCTGCGCTTTGCAGGTTTTTCTTAGCTCCCGCATCGTTATCAAAAAGTTCCCTCTGCCTTCTGTATTCCTGTTCTGCATAGGTAATTCTGCTGCTGGTCGTCAGGTAATCTTCCTGAAGCTGTATATATTCAGGGTTGGCAATAGTTGCTATCACCTGGCCTTTTTTCACCACACTTCCTACCTGGATGTTCAATGTTTTGATAATCCCACCGTATAAGGAAGTTATTGTGGCTTTATTGCTGTTGGGAACACTTAATAAACCATTCGCCTTAATAGTGGAAGTGAGTTCTTTCATTTCAACCGATCCCAGGGCCACTCCTACAGACTTCATCTGTTCTTCCGTTAATGAGGCTATGGTTTCATGGGCTTCTTCTTTGGGTTTTTCCTTTTGTTCTGTTTTTTCAGGGGCTTTTTCTTCCGGAGTTTCTTTTTTCCCACAGCCCGTTATCAGGAATGCGATAAGGATAAGGGATATGGTATTATAACTGGGTTTCATATGCAAATATTTATTTTTTATAAAGTCATGGATCATCGCTGCTCCCGTTTTTATTTTTTTGCCGGTGAATTGTATTAAAAGCGATTTCATATTATTTATTAATGATTGAATTAATAGTAACTACAGATTGATTGACCTGCTGAATAGATTCCAGGTATTTCAGCTGAATACTGGTAGCTGTCTGCAAGGCAAAAAGATATTCTACATAAGAGATTTCTCCTGTTTTGTATCCCAGTTGAGCCGCTTTCACAATTTTTTCAGCATTGGGCAAAGCCTGATTGATGTAGTACTCATATTGCTGCATATCCTGCTGATACTGATTAAGCGCATTTTCCAGTTGGGTGGTAAGCTGTTTCTGCTGCATTTTTGCATTGGTTTCAGCAACCTGCTTTTCATATTCCAATGCCTGGATTCTTGCCTTTGTAGCTCCGAAAGTCAGTGGAATGGCAACTCCTACTGTTGCAGAGTTGAACCGGTTTCCTGCTCCATAATACATCTCTTGCCCGTTTACCGTATGAAAGCCTATCAACGACTGATTGGTATATCCCAAACTGAAATCAGGAAGCCCAAGGGATTTTTCAACCTTTTTATTTTTCTCCGCAATTTCCATTTCCTGGTAAAAAGCCTTTACGGATGGATTGTTAGCAACTACGGTACTATCCAATACGCTCTCCGCTTTTAAAGGTTCATAATTCTGGTTGAACGGAACTTCAAAATTTTCGGCAGTATTTAAAATGGTTTTTAAATTCTTATAGGCATTATTTAAATATACTTCGTTCTGTCTGAGCAGCAGGTCAATTTCTCCTTTCTGGGTTTCTGCTGTGCTGATTTCAATTTTCTTGATATCTCCTGCCTTGAATCTTACTGTTGCAATCCTGATAAAATCCTCGTATACCGCGTCGAGGCTGGTAAGCTGTGCTTTATTGTATTGAAGATATTCAATCTGATAATAATACGTCCGGACCTGTCTTATCAACTCATTGGCAGTGATTTCCTTATCAATTTTTTTACTTTTTATATTTTCATTGATCAGGTCCCTTCTTGCTTTAAACAGTGTCGGGAAGGGAATACTCTGTGAAATGGCAAAAGACTGGTCAAACTTCGGACTGTTGTATTGTCCCAATTGGGCTTCAAAGCTTAATTTAGGAAGCTCTTTGGCAGTTGGCCTCAACGCTTCTGCCGATTTAATACTTAAATCTTTTGATTGTAAGGTTAAATTATTATCCATTGCCATCTGCACCGCCTGTTCTACGGAGATTGGTCTGGACTGGGCGTTAAAAGTCTGCCCCATCATCATCAGCCCTACAATAAGAACAATGGTAAAAGTTCCCGGATTATTTTTCTTTCTTTTCAAAATCTTTGTGTTAAAAATAATATACAGCATCGGCAGAACAAACAAGGTAAGGAATGTGGCTGATACAAGGCCACCGATTACTACCGTTGCCAAAGGTTTCTGAACCTCTGCTCCTGCTCCTGTGGAAATGGCCATCGGCAGGAACCCTAATGAAGCTACTGTAGCCGTCATTAAAACCGGTCTCAATCTGCTTTTCGTTCCCTCATATACCCTTTTCAGAAGATCGGTTTCTCCTTCTTTTTCAAGCTGGTTAAACGTTCCGATCAAAACAATTCCGTTGAGCACGGCTACTCCAAAGAGCGCGATAAATCCTATTCCCGCACTGATACTGAACGGCATATCCCTGAGAAGCAATGCAAATATTCCTCCTATAGCACTCATTGGAATCGCTGTAAAGATCAATCCGGCCTGTTTGAATGAATGGAAGGTGAAATACAGCAGCATGAAAATAAGAAACAGGGATACCGGTACTGCAATCATCAGACGCTTACTCGCTTCCTGCAGGTTTTCAAACTGTCCGCCATAGGTAAAGTAATACCCTGAAGGCAGTTTGATATCTTTATCCAGTTTTGCCTGAATATCTCTTACCACACTTTCCACATCTCGGCCTTTTACATTAAATCCTATTACTATTCTGCGTTTTCCCTGCTCACGGCTAATCTGTGCCGGACCAAGCTTGTAGCTTACATTAGCCACCTGTGATAATGGAATTTGTGCACCGGTAGCAGTAGTGATCATTAAATTGTTAACATCCGAGATATCTGATCTGTGGAGACTGTCCAGGCGGACCACCAAATCGAAACGTCTTTCGTTTTCAAAAACCTGTCCGGCTGCTTTACCGGCAAATGCCGTACTTACCGCATTGTTGACGTCTTCGATATTCAATCCGTAGTTGGCAATTCTTGTCCGGTCGTATTGTACATTGATCTGAGGCAAACCGCTCACTCTTTCAATCTGGGGGGCAGTAGCTCCATCAACCGTTTGGATTACCTTTCCTACTTTATCAGCATATACTGCCAGTGAATCAAGGTTTTCTCCAAAAATTTTAACAGCTACATCCTGTCTGATCCCTGTCATCAGTTCATTAAAACGCATCTGAATCGGCTGGTTTTTCTCAAAGAACACCCCCGGAATAGCTTCCAGTTTTTCACTGATCTCATCTCCCAGTTCGTTGTAGGATTTTTTGGTTTTCCATTCACTTTGTGGTTTCAATACTATAATCATATCAGTGGCTTCAGGCGGCATGGGGTCTGTAGGAACTTCAGCTGAACCGGTTTTCCCTACGACCATTTTCACCTCATCAAACTGTTTGATAATCCGGGATGCCTGCATAGATGTTTCAATACTCTGGCTCAGCGAGCTTCCTTGAGGTAAGATACAGTGAAATGCAAAATCTCCTTCCTGTAGCTGTGGAATAAATTCTCCACCCATATTCTTAAAGATGAAAGCCGCTATTACAAATATCAATACCGTTGCTGAGACGATAACATATTTTATTTTAATTGCTTTCCGCAGCAATGGCTGATAAATCTTCTGTAATGCATTCATCATTTTATCTGAAAGAGTCTCCTTATGGGAAATCTTTTTAGATAGAAACAGGGCACTCATCATCGGAATATACGTAACCGATAATATTGTTGCCCCAATAATTGCAAAGCCTACTGTTTTAGCCATTGGCGTAAACATCTTCCCTTCTACTCCTGCCAGAGTAAGGATGGGAACATACACAATAAGGATGATAATCTGCCCGAATATGGCACTGTTCATCATTTTGGAAGCTGCAGTTCCTACTTCCTGATCCATCTGAATCTGGCTGAGCTTGCCGTTATAATTTTTGTTATGCAGGAGATGCAGGGTTGCTTCAACGATAATTACCGCTCCATCCACAATCAGCCCGAAATCAATAGCTCCTAAGCTCATCAGGTTGGCACTAACCCCAAAAACATTCATCATTCCCAAAGCAAATAATAAAGAAAGCGGAATGGCTGATGCAACGATAAGTCCGGCTCTCAGGTTACCCAGGAAGACAACAAGAACAAAAATAACAATCAATGCACCTTCCATCAGGTTTTTTTCAACAGTATTTATCGCCCTGCTCACTAAATCTGTCCTGTCCAAGAACGGTTCTATCACTACATCATCCGGAAGTGATTTCTGAATAGTAGGGATTTTAGCTTTGATATTGTTCACCACTTCGTTACTGTTGGCTCCTTTCAACATCATAACAACTCCTCCCACAGCATCTACTTTTCCATTATACGTCAATGCTCCATATCGGACGGCACTTCCTAACCGGACATCGGCCACATCTTTGACGAATATCGGCACACTCCCCGTTTCATTTTTTACGGCTATATTTTTAATATCTTCCAGGGAACTTACCAACCCGATTCCACGGATAAAATAAGCATTGGGCTTTTTATCAATATAAGCCCCTCCTGTATTCTGGTTATTTTTTTCAAGTGCTGTAAATATGTCTGTAATGCTGATATCCATTGCCTTCAGGCGGTTGGGGTCTATAGCGACTTCATATTGTTTTAATTCACCTCCAAAACTGTTGATCTCAGCAACGCCCGGTGTTCCGTTGAGCTGCCTGCGAACAATCCAATCCTGCATGGTTCTGAGTTCTTTAGCATTGTACTTTTTCTCACTCCCTTTTTTAGGATGAAGAATATATTGATAGATTTCCCCCAGACCCGTACTCACAGGAGCTAGCTCAGGGGTTCCTACTCCTTTCGGAATTTCCTCAACTGCATTTTTCAACTGTTCGCTGATCAGCTGTCTCGCAAAGTAAATATTAACATCTTCTTTGAAAACAACGGTAATCACAGAGAGCCCGAATCTTGATATGCTTCTTGTTTCCTGAATATCCGGCACATTGGCTATACTCTGTTCAATGGGAAAGGTTACCAACTGCTCCACTTCCTGCCCTGCCAATGTGGGGCAAACGGTAATAATCTGCACCTGATTATTGGTAATGTCGGGCACAGCATCAACAGGGAGCCTGGTTGCACTCCATGTTCCCCAGATGATCAGCAAAAGGGTCATAATACCGATAATGACCTTATTTTTAATACTGAATTGTATGATTTTATCTAACACGATTTTTATTGAATTTTTATTGAAAATAATGCTAACAGCCTAAAATACTGCAGCAAAAATATTCTGAAAGCCCCTGCAATGGTATTGCAAAGTTTCAAACACGGTTTAGAAAGCACAGCTTTCTGATAAGTCAATAAAAATTAAATCTTAGGAGGTTGCCAGATAGGGTCATACACCTGATAGGCAAAGTCGTTTTTCTGAAATAAGATTTTCTTAGAGAAATAAGCCTGAATCTGCTCGGGAACTTCTAACAAAGGATCCATTTTAAAAGCTGAAGCCGTAATCTGGCAACAGCTGCAGGCACAAAGTGGTGAACAAACATCTCCCTTTTCTGTAGAGTGAGCTCCTTGGATAGATGAAGATATTTTATTACCGTTAGAATCCAATGGACGGGACACATCTTCACATGGCATCAAAGATAACGCCATGAAATAAATTGCCAGTATCCATCTTAACAGGTTCATTGCAACAAAGGTAAAGTTTTTTTCTAAAATGAACGGTTTCTATTGAAACTTAGAAGAACTTAAAGTCATTCTTCTCATTTTCATGAGTGTTTCTTTGGCAGTAATCATCAAAATAAATACCATTCTTTTTACTGATTCAAAAGGATTTGTAATTGATAGTAAATTTCATCTAAAGATAAGCCTTTTTTATATGACTTAAATCACAAGACACCAAAAAGTGACTAAAATAAAAAAGCGTTAAATTTGTACTGAGAATAACAAATTTAAAAACTTTTCAATGAAACGTACATTACTATTCGCCTTTATGATGGCGGCATCCGGCATTTTCGCACAAAGCTGGAACACTACCGGGAATGTTGGAACCAATCCTTCAACTCACTTTATCGGAACAACAGATGACAAGCCAATTGTTTTTAGACAAAACAACAAACAGATCTTTAAACTGGAGGGCCAGAGCATCAATATCGGAAGCGGAGCTCCTGGAACCGGAAACTTACAGCTGGCCCTTGCTCCGTGCAGCCGTTGTTACTCCCAATGGGCACAACCAAATGATGCTGTGATGAGGTTATTAAGCGGGCAAAATCTGAATATCCATATGGATAATGATAATGCCATTGATCCTAATGCAGATACCAGCACTCCTAACTCACCGGGAATCTCAAGAGTCCGTTTTTCTGATGGGGTCCACAAAAGTTTACTGGTACTTTTCAACACAGGAAAGGTAACGATGGGAACGGAGCTGTATGATAATGATCCTAATTTTACCCTGTATGTGGGCAAGGGAATCAAAGCACAACAGGTAAAAGTTGAAAACCCTGCAGCTAACGGCTGGGCAGACTATGTCTTCAAAAAGGATTATAAACTTCGCTCTTTGGAAGAGGTAGAAAGGCATATTTCAGAAAAAGGACATTTACCAAACATCCCTTCTGCCAAAGAAGTAGAGAAAGACGGAATTAATTTAGGAGAAATGGATGCTAAGCTTTTGGAGAAAATAGAAGAATTAACCCTTTATTCCATTGAGCAGAATAAACAGTTAAAATCACAATCTGAAGAGATTAAAGAACTAAAAGCACAGGTACAACAATTGCTTTCTGCAAAAAAATAAAATACCATGAAAAGAAAATTATTTTCAATAGTTTCTTTGTTGGTAGGTTTTCTGGGCTATTCACAAACTGAAGTCTATTTCAAATATGATGAAGCCGGAAACCAACGGTACAGGGGTACTAACGTATCCGCTAAAAAAGCCGACGAGATTATTACAAAAGAAGTCAAAGTACAGGAGGAAGCAAAGGTAGCAGCTGTTACCCAACAAACTCCTGCTATTGATGAAAAAACATTCTGGAAACAAATAAGGCTCTATCCTGTCCCGGTAAATGATTATCTAACCATTGACTGGACTGAAGAAGTAGACGGATTGATTGAATCCGTATCGTTGTACCAGCATAGTACAGTTCACTGGAAATTCCAGCAGCAGAATTCACCGGATTTAGGACGTAAGATAAAAATCAATATGACCGGATACGATTGGGGTGTTTACATTCTTCGCTTTACGTTAAAAGACGGAAGAGTCTTTGGAAGAAATGTGACTAAAAGATAAAAGGCAGGAACTATTTAACGTTGAAAAATTCAAAGATATCTCAATGTTATCAGGATGGTATTCCTATCTCATCAATTACAAATTATCATAACAAACAACTAATAACAATGAAATTATTTTCATCATTGATGTTATCCATGTGTTCGGTAGGGGCTTTTTCGCAGACCATCCTCTACCAGGCAGAATCCACCTCCCGGACGGTTCAGGATCCGCAGACGGTGGTCATGGCACAGGGATTTCATGCCCAATCGGATGTTTCGAATCCGTTTGTGGCTAAAATAGGTCCTGCCACGGAGAATCCGGGTGGCGGGCCGACAAATTCAAATGCAGGGTCGAATAACCCTAGCGGGACTTCTGCACCTACGGGTAAAAGTTTCCATGATACTCAAGGAAATATAGAAGTTACGGGAACTGGGCAATTACAATTTACATTACCGATCACTTTACCTCCCGGAGTGAAAAACGTAGCTCCGCAGGCTAATCTTGTCTATACCAGTGGTACGGGAAATGGTATTGCAGGATATGGCTGGAACCTTTCAGGAATCACATCTATTTCAAGGATTGGTAAAACTATTGAAACGCATGGTGAGGTGAAACCGGTACAAATAGATTATTCCGACAACTACAGTTTCAATGGCCAACGGTTAATATTAAAATCAGGCGAATATGGAAAAGATGGGGCTGAATATGTGACTGAAAAATATTCTAACCTCAAGATTAAATCTGTTGGCACCTATGTAGTCAATGGACAAGATGTCGGACCTGCCCATTTTGAAGTTACTTTTGAAGACGGATCCCAAGCCTTGTATGGCGCATACCAGCCAGGAATGAGGGGTAATCCTACTGTAACTACTCCTTTAGAATACAATATCGTAAAGTGGAAAGATGCACAGGGAAATTACATTACCTATAATTATGCTTCTGAATCATCTTCCGGAGGCTTCAGAACCTTAAATCGTGTCATGAGGATCTCTTCCATAGGATGGGGAGGAAATGAAACATTGAATAAACCGCATTTTAATTCAATCGAATTCTTATACATTGACCGGGACCTGAAAGAACAGTCTTTTGTACAAGGGCTTGAACATGCACAGAATAAAATTCTTTCAGAAATTATTGTAACCTCCCATTTACAACCTTTCAAAACTTACCGTCTTGAATATAAAAAAGATAATAACGGGACAAATTATCAGTTTCTGAATAAAGTCACTGAATATAATTCAGCAGGTGAAGCTGCCAATCCTGTCAGTTTTGAATATGAAAACTCGGTAAGAGGGACTGACTGGATACAATCTTCCAGTCATTCTTTGGAATCAGGATTATTGGGTGATTTTGATGGAGACGGTAAAATAGATGCCTTAGAATATAAGGATCAGCCTTTCAGAATCTGTGGAAGTATTGGAGGCAGCGGTTTCAATTCTGTATGTAACAATCCTATAGACAAACCAGCTGGTCTTTATCTGGCAAAGAAAGCCCTGGACCGTCCACAAGGATTGGCTGAACTTACCTACGTCGGATCTCTGGCTATTACAAAAGATGAGTTTAAGAAAGCTTTGCCCATTTCATTCAAAAACCCGGCAGGCATTATGGAAAACCAGCAGGGATTCGCTTTTTATAAAATTGCCAGTGATACAAAAGATATTCAATTATTAGTATATTCAATTAATCAGAATAATCAACTAGAGCATCAATACACCAAGGTTCTTCCTAAATCTGTTTATGATCTCACTACTCCGGAAATTGACCCTATGCAAGGTGGCACCAGTTTCAAAACCACCCCTTTGAGACTTATGGAATTGGATCTTGATGGAGATGGTATTTCTGAATTAATGATGGGGTTCAATGACGCCGTACATACCAAAGTTCAGAGACCCCAGGATCCTAATAGCCCAATAAGCTTGCCTGAATTTGATGAAACCTTTCAAGACAGGAAAAGATATATTGCAATCAACCTGGATAATGCAATAAGTGCTACGCAATCTTTCTCTCAAATGTCTTTTTATCCTTATGATGTGGATATATTTGACACCTACAAAATGGGAGATTTTGACGGAGATGGCAGAACTGATTTTTTAAGATTTGACAGTGGAAATCGTCCATTTCTAGTTCAGTTTAAGAAGGAATCGAATAACCTTTATTCTGTAATCGAAAATGGTTTTTATCAGAATGATGAAAGAGTTAAAGGAGTTAATCAAAGAGCTGTCATCGGAGATTTTAACGGAGACGGAAAGAGTGATTTATTGGTTCCTGCGTCCAATACTACGACAGACTGGTATTTATATCAATCAACGGGTAAAAACGTTTCTGGAGGAATTTAAACCTAATTTTGCTTTATTCCGTAAAGATCAGCTTGTTAATTCTAATAATGACGGTACTGCAACTGTTGAAAGAACAAGCCACCAGGCTTATGACCTTGACAGAGACGGTAAGAGTGACTTCGTTACTTTTAACTATAGAAAAGAAAGAGTTAAGCTTAGCGGCTCTCAAACTATTTTTAATATCTATTATTATAATACGGTTGATATTAAAATATCTGCGGGAGAAAAAAAATTCAACAATGATATTCGTTATGCATTCAATGAAGGTCCTTTAGGAGACAGTAGCGGCTTTAGGGATGATCCACATACTTATCTTAATGAGAGAACCAAATATGATATGCAGGAGCTTTTAGGGAACTTTAAAATCAACCAGTCTGTTCATCAGATCATACTTGTCAGCCCAAGCCCAATCAGGGGAGTTTCAGGAGACAGGGTAAAGAGAATTGATTTTTATGATGTTTCTAAAGAAGCCCGTATCAGCTCCATTACTCAAGGCGGTGTAAAAACAGATATCAGCTATAAAGAGCTTGACCCTATTGCTTCACCGAACTTCTATCAGGCTGTAAAGAAGGAAAAATATCCTTATATGGAACTTGCGAATGTTCAGCAATCCTACGCTGTGTCGCAACTCCAGCAAGAGGGTAAAAAGCAGGATTTCCGTTACAGAGGATTATTAGCTCATCTACAGGGTCGTGGAACTGTTGGATTCCGTCAAATTGCCCGCTCATCATGGTATGCAGACGGCTTTGAAAACACTAAAGTATGGAACGGTACGGAAATAGATCCGCTGAACGAAAGTTTACCAATCAAGGAATGGTCTATCCGGACAACCGATGAAACAAAAGTTTTCCCAACTGACATTTCTGAAAACAATAGCCAGCTATTAAGCTTAAAATCTACCATCTATCAAGTTGAAAAATTAATAAATGGCCAGGTTACCGCTGTTGTTTCAGAGAATGATAAGTCCAAAGCGGTTACAGCAATTGTTCCTAAAAAAATCAGAACGAAAGATTTCATAACCAACACAGTTGCAGAGAATACAATTACTTATGGAAGTTATTATCTCCCGTCGCAAAATATTACTAATATCAATAATGGATATGCCATTACGACGTCAGCATTTACCTATTTCCATAATCCATCCGGATCAGGAGCAGCTTATTATATAGGCAGGCCGCAGGAAAAAACAGAAACCAAGCAGGCGTACAATGATACTAAGTCTTCCAAAGAAGAATACACGTATGAGAATAATTCAGTAAAAACAAAGAAAACCTGGAATAGGGATAACACAGGCTGGCTACTGGAAAACTACAATTATGACAGTTTTGGAAATATTACTCAGAAAACAACAACTAACAGTATAGATTCCCAGTCACAAACGGTAAGTACGCAATATGATGATAAGGGTAGGTTTGTTGTTAAAAAAAACTGATAATTTAGGACTTGTCACTGATATTGTTTACAATAATTGGGGGCAGATTACCAAACAGACTGACCCTCTTGGCAATATCCTGGAAAATGAATATGATGCGTGGGGTAAATTGTTGAAATCAAAGACAAGCTTAGGTGGAACTACTACTTATGAATATATTAAAGATGATCAGTATAACGCTATAGTAGTACAGCATGAGCCTCATGGAAATATTTCAAAAAAATACACCAATAAGTTTGGACAAAAATACAAGGCATCTACAAAAGCCTTTCAGCAGGGACAATTCCTCAATATTGACATTCAATATGACCTATTAGGAAGAAAAACAAGTGAAAGTGAGCCTTATGGTGAAGGAACAAACGCATGGCAGTGGAATACTATAGTTTATGATGACTCCGTATTTCCAACCAAAGTTACCGCTACAGCGTTTACCGGCAAGCAAATGGAAACTTCAATTGTGGGTGGAACTACTACAGAGAAAGAGCTCAATGGTTATGGCAGAACAACTTCCAAGACTACCGATGCTTTAGGAAACGTAGTATCATCCACAGATAAAGGAGGTACTATTACATTCTCTTACAATGCTGCCGGAGAACAAATCAAGACGCAGTATGCTGAAAATACGGTAACCATCAAGTATGACTCATGGGGAAGAAAATCAGAATTCAATGATCCTTCAAATGGTCTTTATAAATATGAATATAATGGATTTGGCCAGATTAAGAAAATTGTAAGCCCTAAGGGTACTAAAGAATATACTTATAATAATCTTGGGCAGCTTATTTCTCAAAAAGAGATTTCCACAACGGATGGTGGGCAGGCCACCAATAAGCTAATTTCTTTCAGCTACGATGATAAGGGAAGACTTGTTTCAAAAACCGGAACTTCTAAAGGAAAAGCATACAGTTCATCAACCACTTACGATCAGCAAGGAAGGGTATTGTCCTCTTCTGAAAGCAGTAATGACAAGTACTTTATCCAAAAAGGAATTACCTATGATGATAAAGCAAGAATTATCTCTTACGAAAAACAATTATTCTCTTCGGGAGTATTGACTAAAGTTCAGATAGAAAATGTGTACAATCCCTGGAATGGAGATTTATATCTGGTAAAAGATAAAAACTCCGGAAAAACTCTTTGGGAACTGAAAGAGGTAAATGCAAGAGGCCAGGTTCTTAAAGCTCAGTTAGGAGCTGCTGAAATTAACCAAACCTATGAACCCGATGGTACCTTAAGCCAGGTAAACCATGGTTCAGCTGTTAAAAAACATATCTTACGACTGTCCTATAATTTCAATGCCATTAAGAATGAGCTGGAAACCAGGTCTACCGAAGGCGATTTCTACATTCAGGAATCATTTGATTATGATGATAACAACAGGTTGATCAATTCGACCAACCCGGTGACAGGGGTTAAAACCCAAAATGCTGTTCTTAATGTTTATGATGTAAAGGGTAGAATCTTAGAAAATGATCAGGTAGGAAAAATTAAGTTTGATAATTCTTCTAAAATCTATCAGCCTACAGGGATGACTCTTAATGCGGCAGGGACACAGAATTATAACAATGATTTAATCCAAAATGTTGTTTATAATGAAAATAACGATCCTGTATTTATTGATGGCATGAAAGGAGATGTCGCTTTCCAATACGGATTGACAGCAATGAGACAAAGAGTTACCTATGGAGGTAATTTTAATGCAGATGGAGATGGTAAATTCACTAAATTCTATAGTGAGGACGGAAGTTTTGAAATTGTAAAAGATAATGCTACAGGAAAAGAAAAGCATATTCTTTATATTGGTGGAACTCCTTATGAAAGTGATATTATTTTTGTCAAGAACTATACGGAGAATAATGGTTCTTATAAATTCTTGCATAAAGATTATTTAGGAAGTATCTTAGCCATCAGTGATGAAGCGGGAAATAAACTGGAACAAAGACATTTTGATGCATGGGGGAATATGACCCATCTTCAAATAGGTAACGGGCCAATTGTAACGGATATCAACAAAATTCAGGAAACAGTAAATAAAGGAGGATTACTGCTGGAAAGAGGCTATACTTCTCATGAGCACTTCATGGAAGTAGGAATCATCCATATGAACGGAAGGCTATATGACCCTTTATTAAGAAGATTCTTAAATGCTGATGAGCATATCCAGGATCCTTATAATACCCAAAACTATAATAAGTACGGCTATGTTCTGAACAATCCTTTGATGTTTAATGACCCTAGTGGGGAATTCCTGCAGGTCTTGCTACCTGTTCTCATCAAAATTGCTATAGGGGCAGCCTACGGAGCTATCATAGGGGCAGGTATTGGTATTTTAACATACACTATCAAAGGCTTAATTACCAAAGATTGGAGCGGTTTTGGCAAAGCAGTATTGGGAGGAGCTATTGCGGGTGCAATTTCCGGAGGATTAAACGGCCTGGGTGCCGCTTTATTCAGTCCTAGTAGTGCTATTCTTAACAACGGAACATGGGAACTTCTTTCTAACATCACTACTCAGTCTATGCTGGACGGAAAAATTGATGCAATAACCATTACTTCTTCAATGATTGGGGCATTTGTTGGAAATAAACTACCGGGATGGAAAGCTTTAGGCGGAAAAGGTGTTTGGGGCTGGGCTAAAAATGTAGTAGGAGAAATCCTGTACAACTCAACTAAATATGGAATTACAGGTGCTATTTCAGGTGGCTTTACAGCCATGTTCCGAGGAACAAATGTATGGCAGGGAATTAAAAATGGCTTTGAAAACGGAGCCTATAACGGAGCGGGCCAGGCAGCATTCATGATTACTGTTTTTGGTGCAACCTATAAACCAACTGATGAGCAGCTTCAAGATGTGAAAGCCATGTCTAAGGAGTTAGATATTTCATATAAACATGTAAAATGGAGAAATAAAGGTTTATACCAACTGGCACAACCTTTCTTTGCAAAATTATTTACTACCAACAGCAGAGGTTATTCTATAAGTAAATTTAGAAGAGAAGTTACCTGGGGAAATAATGTAGCTACTTTTGGCGCCGAGGGAGCACTCACTCATTTCACTACATTTGGGCATGAATTTGGCCATATATTCCAGGTGTATGAACAAGGCTGGACAAATTTCCAGGTAAAAGGAATATGGGAACAACTCTTTATGAAAGGTGATCCGTATGAAACCTTTGGCACTAACGAATGTAATGCTACACAAATGTTTAAAATATATAGAATATCTAAAGATGAATAAGTATATTTTACTACTCTTAACGTTCTGCTTAACAACAAGCTGCGTATCAAGTGATTTCAAAAGTTACCAATCAATTGATAACTTACCAAAAACTAAAGAGTATTATGAAATTAAAGAATCAGACGGCAAAGTTAATTATGTAAAAGTAGGAGTACACACTCTTTACAATATACAAAATAACCATTCCATATACATTGCTTTCAAGAGCAAAGTTATGACTGCCGCAAGCATTCGGTCTTCTACTTTCGGAAAAATAGATCCGTCTCCTGAAGAAAGGGTTTATCTTAAGAAAATTGATAAGAAAAAACTGATAACGGATACAGTCTATATCAGTTTACCCAACAAAGTCTATACATTTTACTATAAAGAAAATTGATAGACCATAATATGAATAGCCGCAAGAATCTTGCGGCTATTTTTATACCTCACCAACAAAAAACCACTGCAAAAGCAGTGGCTAAAAATCAAATCTAATTATGGCTCTATGTTATAAATTCGGGTTATTCTCCGTTTCTCTTTGTGGAATACTGAATAAATAATAAGGACTATTTGGAACAAAGGCCGTTTTATCAGGGAAATCAAAAACAGAATGTCCCCTGCCGTCTACTGTTTTCACAGTTCCATCCGGTGTTGTAATCTGAACCTTAACAGGTTTTCCGTCAGCATCTACAAATGGTTTTCTAACCACCGTTCCCTGGGTTCTGATAATATCTGACAGCGAGAAGCCTTCTCCGAACAATTCTTTTCTTCTTTCAACCAGAATTTCTTTTACCACATCATCCTGAGCCAGAGAGCCGCTGTAAACATTCGCTTTTCTTGCCGTCTTCAATTGGTTTAAAACAGCTACTGCCTGTGATGTATTTCCGTTTCTTGCTTCTGCTTCAGCTTCAATCAGATACATCTCCGCCGACCTCATGTATACAATATCCGCAATCAAAGTAGGCTTGAATTTAAATTTGGCATATCTCAACAGTCCTTCCCTTCCTTTAAGGCCATCCCATGAAAACAGCTGATACCGGATATCATTCGTATCAAACAGATCTTTAAAGTAAGGATCCGCCATAAAGCTGTAATAAAAAACTTCCGGAAGAAGACACATCCAGATAATGAAAAGCATAGCTTGCATCCGACTGTTCCTGTGTCTGCCCGTGTCCCCAGATCCATTCTGCATTATTAATATCATTAAACCCTTCTTTATATTTTTCCGGAGCCATCAAAGGGAAACCTTCTCTTGCAATTTTTGCAGCAGCTGAAGCTTTTGCCCATTCCCCGGTATTCAGGTATGTTCTGGCTAATAGTCCATTGACTACAGAACGGTTGATCTTATCTTTATTATTTCTTGTATACTCTTGTAATAAATGATCCGCATCCGTAAGATCACTTTTAATCAAAGTATAAATTTCTTCCAGGCTTGCTTTTTTCTTCCCTACTGAGTTTATAGTAGAAGGTTCAGTATAAATAGGAGCGGTCAGGGCTGTTTTATCTTTAAGATAACTAAACTGATAAAAACTGGCCAGATTAAGGTAGCAGAAAGCACGCAATGCTTTTGCCTGGCCTTTCACCTGGTTCTTTTTTTCCTGGCTGCCCTCCGTACCATCTATTTTCGCAAGAACATTATTCATATTGTTGATGGTGGAATACAATAATGACCAGATAAACAACGGACGGCTTGTAGTACTATTCACCATCTCGGTGAATGCGTAAGCAGATGCAAAACCATATTTATTGGTCAATACCGCTACATCACTTCCCATTGCATCACTTGTCCTCAAAACGGTAGAGTAACCGATATTCGCATAGGTAGTTCCGTCATCATTGAATTTTGCCCATGCTCCATTAATAACCGTCTCTGCACTTTCTGCTGTTTTAAAAACCTCAACATCATTGGCCTGGTTGGTAGGAGCCGTATCCAGTTCACTTTCACAGCTGGCCAGCGACCATAATGCCAAAAGACTAACAGATAAATATTTTAATTGTTTCATTGTTTCAATTTTAAAGTTAAAGAGTCGCCTGAAGGCCGAAAGTAATTGTTCTCATAGCAGGATATCTGTAATAGGTGGTACCATCCAAGGCCTGCTCAGGATCCATTCCTTTATGTTTATAAAATGTGAGAAGGTTTTCTGCCTGGATATAAATCCTGAATTTCTTAAGCCCGATTTTTTCAAAATAATCGGCAGGAAGAGTATATCCTAAACTCACATTTTTAAGCCTTGCATATGTTCCTGAGTATAAAAACCTCGAAGAAGTAGAAGTCCAGTTATTGGTAGTGGTACTTAAAGCGGGAACATCTGTGTAAGGATTGTCCGGAGTCCATCTGTTCAGCATTTCAACACTCCAGGCACGTCCTCCTGCACTTCCATTATGAAGCAGTGAAGTATAATCTGTGTCCAGAATCTTCCCCCCTATTTTAAAAGTAAGCAATGCTGAGAAATCAAAGTTTTTATAGATGATGTTCGTACTTACTCCTCCTGTTACTTTAGGTAATGCAGATCCTTGTAAGGTTCTTGTTGCTTTTGCATATTCAGATGTGGTTCCTTCAATAGTATTTCCGTTGGCATCCTGAGAAATCGTTTTCCATAAAGGCTTTCCATTACTTGGGTCCACCCCGGCCCATTCGGGAATATAGAAATCATAGACAGATCCACCTTCCTGCAGTAATTTGGTTCCCGTTACGATAGAACCTTTCGGAAGCCTGGTAACCTTATTACTCAGAGTACTCAGGTTAATATCCAGGTCCCACTGAAAATCATCTTTCTTAACGGGAGTTGTGAATAATGAAAATTCAAAACCTGTATTTTGTATGGTCCCAATATTGGCAGGAAAATCACTGATCCCCAATGACGGCGCAACCGGCATATTAAATAACAGATCCTGGCTTTGTCTTTTAAAATATTCAATATTTCCTTTAATCCTGTTTTTAAGAATTCCAAACTCCAGTCCGACATTCAAATTTAAGTTGGTTTCCCACTTCACATTAGCTGTAGCTGCTTTTTCTAAAACAGTTCCTGCTTCACCCAGGTTATTATAAAACCTGTACAATTCCTGGTAAGCATAATAAAGAGGTGAGCCATTAGGGCGTAACAACTTATCGTTACCCTGTCCTCCATAGCTTGCACGGAGTGTTAGTTGATTAAATACATTCAGGTTTTTAATCAGCTCTTCATTTGAAATTTTCCATGAACCTCCTACAGACCAGAATTTCCCCCATCTGTTATCCGGAGAAAATCTTGAAGATCCGTCCGCCCTTCCTGAAAAGGATAAGAAATACGTATTATTAAAATCATATTCCACCTTTCCCAGGAAACTCAGGAGGCTTACCTTATCACTATTCCCGCTGAAGCTTCCCAATAAAGCAGCTCCATCTGGCTCATAATAATAAGGCAGGGAGAACTGAGTTCTGCTACCGGAAATTGTCTGATAATCATATTTATAAAATTCCTGCCCTCCTAAAACATTAAAATGATGCTTACCCCATTTCTTATCAAAAGTTAAAATATTACTGGTAGTATATGACAACGTCCTGCTGTTGGATTTCGTTACAGAACCGTTTGTTTCACTTCCTTGTCCGATAAGCGGATTAGAATAATAATGTCCGTTGTAATTAACCAGATCAACGGAAAAACTTGATCTGAACTTCAGCTCCGGCAGGAAGGTAAAATCCAGAAACCCTTTTCCTGAAAAGTTGTCTTCTTTATTTTCATTCTTATCAAGAGGCAAGGTAGCAGCAGCATTTTGATTCTGAAGAGCACTTGTAGGCCTGTACTTTCCAAAATCATAAATTCTGTTTCCTGCAGCATCCAACACATACGATCCATCAGGATTTCTTTCATAATAAGGATAGAAAGAAGGGATTACCCTTGCCGCCTGGATGATGTTACTGGATTTTGAATCTGATGAAGGTGGAGCTTGCTGAATGCTATTGGTATAGCTCAAATTCACCCCTACATTCAACCATTTTTTAACTTCTGAGTTGAGTTTTAATCTGGTATTATATCTCTTAAACCCGGATTCAATCGCCATTCCTTTATCATCCAGATACCCCAGTGAAAAGAAATAGTTACTTTTTTCGCTTCCGCCACTAATATCAAGATCCACCTGATTCCTGGAAGCTACTCTTTGCAAAATATCCCGCCAGTCGTCATTCCATAAAGCTTTTGCGCCGGGCAACAATTTTCCGTCTGTACCTACAGGTTTAGGATAACCGGCCCCGTAAGGATTAATAGAAAGCCCTGCACCTGAAACTATATTATCAGTGGCCATTTGTGCAGCCTGCTGTGCTGATACTTTACCTGATTGATAGCCGTTCCTCATCGCTTCCCAGTAAAGTTCAAAATACTGATCCGTACTTACCTGTTGATAATCTTTCACTGCTCTGCCGGAGAATCCCTGGCTGATATTAAAATTCACCCTGGCCTCGCCTTTTTTACCGGATTTCGTGGTAATGATAATAATCCCGTTGGCTCCTCTTGAACCATACAAGGCACTTGCTGTAGCATCTTTCAATACACTGATGGATTCAATATCATTGGGGCTGATGGCGTTTAGGTTTCCGTCAAAAGGAATTCCATCTACTACGTAAAGAGGATCACTGGAGGCACTGATGGAGCCAATCCCCCTGATCCGGATTGTAGATGTGGCTCCGGGTTGTCCGGAAGAACTTGTTGTCTGGATTCCCGGTACCTGGCCTTCCAACGCTTTGGTGATATTGGTGACGGGCCTGTTGTTGATTTTATCACTGGAAATAGTTGCTACAGAACCTGTATAGCTTGTTCTTTTTGCTTTTCCATAAGCAACTACTACAACTTCATCAATCTCCTTTTCATGAAGAGTATCTTTTTTAGGTCCCGAACTCTGTCCATTAATCCCGGTAACTCCTAAAAAAAATACCGCCGCTGATGGGATCCAAATTGTATAATTAATTAATTTTTCTCTAATCATAATCAATTTTATTTACCATATATAAAATTTTTGCCCTTTGCAGAATAATCAGCAAAGGGCATCGAAATATACGATAAACCAAATGCTTATTTTCCCTTTAAAAGGCTGAATGTAACACCTTACATAACGCAGGTTGTTAAGACTTCACAGGGTCAGTTCCCTCCATCTTTCTTTATAAGCCGATCGAAATATAGTTGCAAAGCTATAAATATTTAGTCCACAAAACAAGTAGACTTATTGTTTTTCATGTTAAATTTTTAAAAATTAACTTAATTTTATAACAAACACCACTAAAATAAGCAGTTACGAAATTTACAATTTTAGCAAATATGACAAATATCATTATAGATTACTCAAAATCACAAAGAGAAAAAAAAAAATGACACCTGAGTGCCATTTATCGGATATAATTATTTAAATAATTGAAAAGTATTGTCCTACAGCTTCATTGATCGTTGATTAATGCAAATAACATCCTATCTGGTGTAATCAACTGCGATACTGAATATATTACAGAACATCCTCGCATTAGAGCTTTCCGAACAACCCGCTCCTTCATTGTAAAATTTATCAGTAGATTCATAATTATAAAATAAATTAACATCAGTATAGACCAGTAAATTATCATCCAGAGTTGCAGCCGCTTTACCGGCACTGTCTTTCATAAATACCCTGGCAGTAGCAGGATATTGTGTGATCCGTCCCATATAGCGGTTGGTTTGTAGCCTGGTATTTTCAGGAAGGTTACCAAATATCCCGGTATTTGGCCCCTGTGAGCCTGTCGTATAAAAGGAACCCGGTCTTTGACTGTTAATATATTGTGCTGTATATCCTAAATTCAGCTTATTGATAGGAGTAAGACTTTGGTGTTCTGCGTCAATAATAAAAAACTTTTTCTTTTCCTGGATTTTTTGCCTCAGAACAGCAATAGCCTGGTCAGAAAAGTAGCTGGTGTATACATAACCAATCCAGATAATGTCCGCATTATCTATTGCCTGAGCCAATTCAGCAGGAGTGGCAGTCCGTATATTGATTGTATTAAAAATAAAGTTGGAAATTACCACCCTTCCATTGGGTCCGAAATTACTGGGATTGTTAAGCTTAGATCTGGCTACAGATGAATATCTCCCATGAGAATCTGTGGATAAAGTCCCGTTCCAGGCGTCAGGAATGATCGAAAGTATTTTCACTACCCTTTCGGACGGCAGGTTCGTTACTGTAACAGCGAAAGTACAGCTTTCATTGCCCGCCGGCGTAACAATAGAGTATGTGTAGGTTCCTGCCTGTAGCAGAGTCCCTTCAGCAGAAAGGGTAACATATTGTTCCCCCGTATTTTCAAAATACCCTTCTGCGTTAAAACTAATTCCATTGACTGTATCAGTATTAATTTTATACTTACCAGGCTTACTCACTGTCACCTTAATCCTTACGGAACCTACAGCGGGCGAACCTGCATAAAAATTTCCATTGACAACAGGTTCACAATTGATAGTATACACTGCTGCATTGCCCTGACATAGGTTTATCCATTCTACACTATTCCAGAATTCCAGGCAATTCACCGTTTTATTATAGATCACCATACCCTCTGCCTCTATGTTAGGGGTATCCGGGGAAAGAAGGGAGTCCCTTTGGGAAGTTGTCAGGCGTGGTGGAAGAAACCCTTTATCATTAGAAAAAACATCCAGCGCCGATTTAGGATGTGGATTAGCAATATTTATCCCTACTTGTGCATGTAAGAATAAAAAAGAAGCCAGGAAAGCTACTAAGCTTAATAGTTTTTGTTTGTTCATCATCTTAATGTTTAAATTATTGTTATAAAATAAGTGTACACAGAATCATAAGGTTATGAATCTGAATATAATTGTTTTTATGTGTGAATTCTAAGCCGTGGAGCTATACCTACTGCAGCATTTTAAAGAAACATTTTTTTCCATTTCGCTACAGTATTTCTACTTGTTTTAAACTGATTTGCCGTTTGGGTATTGTTATAGCCATTTTTCTTCTGAAACTCAAGGATCTCCATAATGGTAAGCTTATCATACGATTTATGACTTTGATTAAATTGTTCTGTTTCAACATTTTTAAAATCAAAAATGATCTGATTGAGCTTAATGACATCCAATGCCGTTAAATATTCCTTTTTTAAAATAGAACGGCAAGCTTCAAGTTTTTCAGGATGCTTCATGCGAATAATGTCTGTATAAATCTTCTTGTAATCCGGACCTTGCTCTTTCATGCTTTTTTGTTTATAAGTTTATATTTTGCTGTTCAAGGTTTTAATTTGATAGCAGAACCTCCTATTCATTTTATATGTTTATATGTGTTCATGCTTACTAAGCCATTTATAAAGGGTCGTCTTGGGAATTCTGTACTCCTCTATAATCTGAAGTTTTGTTTTCTGACCGGTATTTATCATTTCTAAAATAAAGCTGATCAGTTCTTTTGTGTAGATGTTTTTTCTGAATTGCGGAAGAACAGAGGTTTGTTTGCAAGACGCCTTATTATATTGGTCATTACATGGGGGAGCAAAAATAATCAGGTGTTGGGTATAAATTCTGAAAAAGTCATATTCTAAAAGCTTACACCACTTAAGAATAAGTTCAGTATCCATGTTTTCCTGTGTATACATTTTATGTACCTCTTCTTCCGTGGTATGAAGAAAGTTACAGATACGGACCATAGAAATGTCTAGCTCATCAGCTCTGCTTTTAATGCATTTGCCGATACATATATTTTTAAAATCAAATTCCATTGTCAAAACTTAACCTTTAAGAAATTCAGAACTTTTTCCATTAATAAATTCTTCGCCTTCTTACAGAGGCCTGTTTTGCTTATGCCATATTCATAAATCATCATTTGTGTTTTTTATTGTATAAAGTTGTGTTTATATACTAAACTATAATAAAGATATCCATCATTTCACTCCGGGAAGAAAATACAAGATTAATTCAGCACATAACAACAGATCAAAAAAAAGAGGTATGATCTGCAAGATATTGTGCATTTTTTTCTATCTTTTAGTCGAAAATTAAGCTATTATAATTCTGACCTGAAATGTGAAATATTTTGATCTTCCGGAATGCAGAAGCTTTATCGTAAGAAATTGAAATGCGGATAATATCTGTTTCCGATTATCCTGTTTCAAAGTCCTGTCGCAAAGTTATTCTTTACAGCAGTACAAAAAAAATAAAGCGTAAATGAGATTCCCGAAAATGATTTATAAACAGTATTCAATTGATAAACAGAGTTTTAAATAAATCATTTATTAGAAATTAATTAATAAATTATATCAATAACAATTTAATCAACTTCATTGGGTGCAAAAAAAGAACAAATAAAAAAACTGAAAATTGAACTGATGGACAGATATGTGATCCTGATGGCTTTTATCCTATTTGTATATGTCATCATTTTTACATTCTTTATTTATGACAAAATAATGAGCTGGTATTTGCTCGCCGGAGCCATTCTTCTAGCTGCTCCATATCTGATTACCCGGAAAAGATATTCACCGGATTTCATTGTCACTGTGTTTTTAGTTTGTGTTCCTATTTATAGTTTCTACATTATACTTGCCTTTTGGGAAAACTCTGTTGCAAGTTTTTCTATATTATTGCCCATTCCACTGGGAGCTTATATATTTTTTCCAAAAAGACAGGTGCTCATGTATACCCTGTATGTGATAGTAACAATTATTACAGTCAGTATTGTCGCCAATAATTTTAACTTTGATTTTCCCAAACATTCGCAGGCTGAAGTTAAATTCAATGATATTCTTTTATTTATCTCAAATATCTCAGTTGTATTTTTACTTATCCATTATAAAGATAAAATAAAAAAGGCTGGAAGCATCAGAGCAGCACATAATTGCCGGACTACCAGAAAAAGAAAAAAGTAACAAAACGGAAATTAAGCCTCTAACAGATTCTATTGATCCTGCCAGTATGGAAAAATTATTTGAAAGAATAGAATCTGCCATGACTGAAGATATGCTTTTCAAGGATGATAAATTCAACCTTTCAAAACTTAGCGCAACATTGGATGTCAACAGCTCGTATATTTCCAAGTCAATCCGTCATAAAGGATACCCTAATTTTAAAATTTTCCTTAATACCTATAGAATCAACCATATAAAAAAGCTTTTCACTGAAACCGATTTTCAAAAAGCTACCCTGATGTATATTTATACGGAAGCCGGATTTTCAAATCAATCCACATTCAATAGGGTTTTTAAACAAATAGAAGGAATTACTCCTTCCGAATATATCCAGCAACATCTGAAAACAGATCCCGATTATCTATAAACCCGGATCCTGTAAATGGCAAAGGTGATATCTCCCGGACATCACCTTGCCATAATATCTTTTAGAATTTCATTTTAGTAAAGCCTTTGAATAGACAAATAAATATCCCTGGTATCATCCGCCGTTGACGCTGTATTTTTGTTATCAACAATAGGGAAATAATATACCCTGTACCATTGTCCGTCAAGTGAAAGGTCCATAGTAAGCACTTCCTGATGACTTGCTCCGCCACTAGCTGCAGTCCGGGGTGTACTTATTCCTAATTTATCGTCGTATCCTAAGTTAAAATAAATACCATTATCCAAATTAACATAGGAAGAAGGGGCAATCAGAATATTTGAAGCATTAAATCTATCAACATTTGTCAACGCACTGAACCAAAATTTTACCGGATCCGAAGAAACATTCACAAGACGAGGATTCATTGTAACATTATTAGGCCCCACACTTGAATTGGACATAAACCAGGCATCCAGTCTTAATTTCCCTCCTAAAACAGGCAGATCAGAAACATAATCGCTTAACCATACATTAGAGGGCCCCGAAGGTATGCTGGCCTTATAGTAAATTAATTCCCCCATGGAAATTCCATCTCCCGCTCCTACAGTAGCGTCACAGGTTTTCCCGTCAATGTTCAGGGGAAATACTGTTGTAACCGGACTGGTTACCGTCGGAGTTCCTGAGATTGTATAGGTTAAAGTGCCCGATCCGGAATTAAAATTTCCCGCAGATAACGTGGCAGTAAGACCATTTACAGGACCTATCATCTGTGCAGGATAAGTTCCTCCGTTTCCACCGGTGTAAGGCACACTCATCGTTCCGTTAAAAGGAGTTCCTGCAGTATAGATACTGGGTGTAAGCTTAATGGAGTTGCAGGTAATCGTCCCGATTGTTCCAATGGCAAGGGAACCGTTATTAAGAGTTCTCCATTCACTTCCATTCCAAAATACATAGCCATTATAAGCAAGTCCGGCAGTCCCCAGATTATACACCAGTAACCCGGTGGCAGGTGACGGTATCGTTGTCTGATCCGTCAAAGAGGTCAGAGCTGCTTTGGGTCCTAGAAATCCTTTTTTACTGCCATCTGCCAACGCATCAACATTTACGTCTAAAATAGCAGATGCGTGAGGCATAGTAGTACCAATCCCAACACTTCCACTGGATGTTACAGTAAAATCATTAGCCTGCTGGGCTGCAGTTGGAATACCAGTTGCCGGGTTATCCTTAGCTCCGTCAACATGAAAAATGTTTTGCGGATTGGTAGTATTAATACCTACCTGCGAATACATTAAACTGCAAAACAAGGGTGTAAGTAATAGAAAGGTCTTCTTCATTTGAAATAATTTATAGTAGGTTAAAAATTGTGGCTGCTTTAGGTTCCGCTATACAGCATCTTTTCCGATGATATGATAGCTGGCTATTTCCGATTGAAGAAAATAATTCAGATAGTTTGTCAAAAAAAAATTAATTAAGTAAGTTTGAAAAATCTTTTAAGAAAATTATTAATTTATTGTGCTCCAAAAGCTCAAGTACAAAATTATTCTTTAAAACTTTCAAAAAAAAATTAACTGTCAATGATAATCTGGAAAATGATTTACAGATTAATAAATCATTTCAAATCAATAAGATAACAAAATCATTTCAAAGAATTCACTGGGAATTCCACATAATATTAATTAATATGGCTGCATTAAATATCAAAAATGAGCAGATAGAAAGATTAAAGCTTGCATTGATGGACAGATATGTAATTCTTATGATGTTTATTCTGGGAATTTTTACGGTCATTTATTCCTTCATCATCCAGGATAAAATGATCTCTTCCTACTTAATTTGTGGTATAATTCTGTTAGGAAGCTGGTATCTGTTTGCAAGAAGAAAATGTTCCCAAAACCGGATTGTACATACTTATCTGATATTTGCCCCTATTTATAGCTTATATGTAATGATTGTTTTCTGGGATAATTCAGTATCAGGATTTTGCTGGTTATTGCCCATCCCGTTGGGAGCCTATATATTTTTTTCAAAAAAGACAGTCTTTTATTATACTCTGTATACTCTGATAATCATCATTATTGCAAGTCTTGTTGCTAATAACTTTTCTGTATTCAATCTTGGTTTTATATTTCCTAAACATTCTCAAAAAGAAGTGATGTTTACAGATACCCTTTTATTTGTTTCCAATATTCTGATCATAGCCTTGCTACTGTATTATAAGGATAAAATACGAAAGCAGGAATTTTTTACAGTCGCTAGCCAATATCAGAAATGATTATAAAAAAAGTAACAGAAAAAGAAAGCAAAACACAACCTGATGTTGCAGATGTAGAAAATTTCGAAAAAAATATTTGAAAGAATAGAAACAGCAATGAAGCAAGATCTGCTTTTTAAGGATATTAAGCTTAATCTTTCCAGATTGAGCGTAGCCATTGATGTTAATAGCACTTATATTTCAAAAACCATCCGCTATAAAGGATATGCTAATTTTAATGCCTATCTGAATACATATAGGGTAGACTATGTCAAAAAGCTTTTCACTGAAACTGATTTTCAAAAGGCAACCCTGATGTATGTCTATACAGAAGCCGGTTTTTCCAACCAATCTACCTTTAACAGGGTGTTTAAACAAATAGAAGGGGTCACTCCTTCAGAATATATTCAACAAAACCTAGCAACAGACCATGAACAAAATGGATAGAAAATATTTATCTTTGGGTAAATTTTTTATATGAAAGTTTTGATTTTAAACGGGCCTAACCTGAATCTTTTAGGCAGCCGCGAACCGGAAATCTATGGGAATATTTCCATGGAAAATTATTTAGTTACCCTGAAATCCGAGTTTCACACTCACGAAATACTTTATTACCAGTCTAATATAGAAGGAGAACTCATCAACAGGCTTCAGGAAGATGATTTTGATGCCGTTGTTATTAATCCGGGAGCTTTTACCCATTACTCCTATGCCATAGCTGACTGTTTAAAAAATATCCGGAAGCCTAAAGTGGAGGTCCATATCAGCAATATTTATAAAAGAGAAGAATTCAGGCAGAAATCGGTGACGGCAGCGAACACAGATGCTGTTTTATCCGGATTCGGGATGGATGGCTACCGATTAGCTATCCTCAGTTTAAAATAAATAGGATGATGAATTACCCTGATTCATATCAAAAATAATATTTTGACGCAGGTTTAACAGTTTAGCAGATATTATTCTTAATCGTATGAGCTTATATTGACACCCCGAACATCTGCGAAATCAGCCTAACCCGCGAAAGATAAAAATAAAAAGCCCCATCAATGATGAGGCTTTTATATGGTTTGATCTTATTAAATTGTTTGTTCCTGCAATTGAGGACCTGAAGCGATCAATCTCTTACCTTCTTCAGTATCACAGTATTGTTCAAAGTTTTTGATATATCTTGAAGCAAGATCTTTTGCTTTTTCTTCCCATTCAGAAGCGTTCGCATAGGTGTCTCTAGGATCTAAAATACCTGCAGAAACGTTTGGAAGCTCGGTAGGAATTTCAAGATTCATGATCGGAACCTGAGTTTTAGGGGCATTATCAATAGAACCGTCGATGATTGCATCAATAATTGCTCTGGTATCCTTTAAAGAAATCCTTTTACCGGTACCATTCCATCCGGTGTTTACCAAATAAGCTTTTGCACCGTGCTCTTTCATTTTACCGATTAATGTTTTAGAATACATTGTCGGGTGTAATGTAAGGAAAGCTTCTCCGAATGCTGGTGAGAAAGATGGCTGAGGTTCTGTAATTCCTCTTTCTGTTCCGGCTAATTTGGAGGTATACCCGCAAAGGAAGTGGTATTGCGCCTGGTCATCATTCAGGATGGAAACCGGAGGAAGTACTCCGAATGCATCTGCAGAAAGATATACGATCTTTTTTGCATGTCCTGCCTTAGATGGCAAAACAATTTTGTTAATATGATAGATTGGATAAGAAACTCTGGTATTTTCAGTAATGGATCCGTCAGTGTAATCTGCTACTCCATTATTCACTACTACGTTTTCAAGAAGGGCATCTCTCTTGATTGCTCTGAAAATATCCGGTTCTTTCTCTTCTGATAAGTCGATTACTTTAGCGTAGCATCCACCTTCATAGTTGAATACTCCGTTATTATCCCAACCGTGTTCATCGTCACCGATAAGGTATCTTTTCGGATCTGCTGATAAAGTTGTTTTACCTGTTCCGGAAAGACCAAAGAATAAAGCAACATCTCCTTTTTCCCCTACGTTTGCAGAGCAGTGCATTGAAGCCATTCCTTTTAATGGAAGGTAATAATTCATCATGGCAAACATCCCTTTCTTCATTTCACCTCCGTACCAGGTACCTCCGATGATCTGTAGTTTTTCAGTAAGGTTGAACATAATGAAGTTTTCAGAGTTCAATCCTTGTGCTTCCCAGTTTGGATTGGTTGTTTTTGATCCGTTGATTACTGTGAAATCAGGTTCGCCAAAGTTTTCAAGCTCATAATGCGAAGGACGGATAAACATATTAGTAACGAAGTGTGCCTGCCACGCTACTTCAACGATAAATCTCACTTTCAGTCTTGTATCTGCATTCGTACCACAGAAGGCATCTACAACATAAATTTTCTTAGCTTCAGAAAGCTGGTTCATCACTAGTTCTTTACAAGACCCGAAAACTTCCGGGGTTGTAGGTAAATTTACTTTACCATCCCAGAAAATTGTATCTCTTGTAACATCATCCTGAACAATATATCTGTCTTTAGGTGAACGACCTGTGAAAATTCCTGTTTTTACCGATACTGCGCCAGACTCTGTAAGCTCAGCTTTCTCAAACCCCTGATTTTCAGGAGAAACCTCAGCCTGATACAATTCTTCATAAGAAGGATTGTACACTACTTCGTAGTTTCCTTTAATCCCTAATTTCTCTAAATCCTGGATGATTTTAGTGTTTTTCATTTTACTTATATTTTCTATTTCTTTATTGAGTTCAACAAAAATAATATTAATTATTTGTTAAAGGTGGTTTAAATATACTGATATAAGTCAGAATGACAAATAAAAAAACAGGATTGTAAAATATTGATTATAAACCTATTATATCAGACCATTCGAAAACGGTTGTAAAACCTTTCTCCCAAAAATAGTCTTTAAAGCCCCCAAATTTGGCACTCATTACAAAATCTCCGCCCCAGGCTCCCAAACTTTTTACAAAAGCAGGAGAATCAGGGAACAACCTCTCTTTAACTGTAGGAATTTCAAGAAAACCGGATATTTTTTGTTCATGATTTGTCATTAATTGGCTAAAAATATCCAATTCATTACATAACAAAACTTTTTTTGTGATATCCGAAAATTCATCAACCAGTTTTTGAGACCTCTTTTTCGATTTATAAAAACTGATTCCCTCACGGCTATTCTGTTTTTGATTTAAATGAATGAAAATCAGATCATTTTTAAAGGAAGGAGCAAAATTAACCTTTTCATACCTGATTTCAGGTTTGTTCTGGAAAAGAACAGCAGTTTTTTCTTTGGCGACAGCAATATCATAACCGCTTCCTCCAAGACTGATTGTATTCAGGTAAAAAGGATCAATCCCGGCCCATTCCGCCAGATTATTCATCAGGGTAGAACTGCTTCCCAGTCCAAAGTCAGATGGAAACTGAAGGTTTGTTTTTAAATGGTATGTAAGAGTATGCCTGAATTTAGTGGAAGAAAGCTCCTGAACATTTTTTAAAGTCTGTAGGATAAATTCAGCGCCTGCTGGAATATTGGTTTCCAGGACCTGCCAGTTTTTATAGTCAATGACAGCTCTTAGCCACGGTTTATTCTGATGGAAAGCTTCCCAAAAAACCAGAAACTTCTGATCTTCTTTTTCTTCAAAGAAAAACTCTTGTCCCAGCCTGGTAGGTACCGCTAAGACAAGAGCTCCATCTATTGCGAAATATTCTGAAGTAAGCATAAGCTTTCCCGGTGAAAATATCGCATTCATATTTTTTTGATTAGATTGCAGAAGTAGATTCTACTGTTCCATCAATTTTTTTTGATCAATCCCTGCAAGGTTTTTCCTGGTCCTACTTCTACAAAGTTAGACGCACCGTCTTTAATCATATTCTGTACAGACTGCGTCCACTTTACAGGACCGGTAAGCTGATCGATCAGATTTTGTTTGATCTCATCAGGATTTGTTACTGCTGTAGTCGTGATATTCTGATACACAGGAATGGTAGCTTTTCTAAATTTTGTATTTTCAATGGCCGCAGCTAACCTTTCTTGTGCAGGCTGCATCAATGGTGAATGAAAGGCTCCGTTTACAGGTAACAATAATGCTCTTTTGGCGCCTGCTTCTTTCAGTTTTACACAAGCTTCTTCTACCGCAGGTGTTTCTCCTGAGATTACCAGCTGTCCGGGACAGTTATAATTTGCAGGAACAACAATTCCACTGATTTGTGCACAGATTTCTTCTACTTTAGCGTCTTCCAATCCTAAAATAGCGGCCATAGAACTTGGATTAGCATCACAAGCGTCCTGCATAGCCTTAGCTCTTTCTGCGACTAATTTCAACCCGTCATCGAAAGATAAAACGCCGTTGGCCACTAATGCTGAAAATTCTCCCAAAGAATGTCCTGCTACCATTTCGGCTCCAAGACCATTTACTGCTTTTAATGCTGCTACTGAATGTATAAAAATTGAAGGCTGGGTAACCTCTGTTTTTTTAAGATCTGCATCTGTTCCGTTAAACATAATGGAAAGGATGTCGAAACCTAAAATTTCATTGGCAGATTCCATCAGATCTTTAATATCTTTTCTAGAATCGTACAATTCTTTTCCCATTCCTACGAACTGAGAACCCTGCCCAGGAAATACAAGTGCTTTCATGTATTGAATTAAATATTATGCAAATATAACTATAATGTTAACAATATTCTTTTAAAGAGCTATAAAACATGTTAAGGTACCAGCCTGATTACTCTGTAACCGGTATTTACATACGCTCCATTGGCTTTGGATTTTACAAACTCAAATTTCGTTGCAAGCTGAGTCTGCACCTTATTCATTTGTTTAAAGATTTCTCCTTTTCTATTTTCCCGGGTTAGCATATCGTTTACCACATCAAAACCAACGATGGCATATTTTGGTGGGGTTTTACAATACTTGGCTTTATAAGCCGCCAGGATTTCTTTTTCAAAACTACCATCCGTATTGATTTTTCTATCCATCAGGTACACTAAACTTGCCTGGCTCAATTCATCTACTCTCTTTTCGAAGACGGGAGAATAGAACATACTGAAAGCTTTTACCCCCTGTGCTTCCTTAGAAAGTCCTATTATTTTATTGGCAAAGGCATCTCCCATATCATCATTAGCTAAAACAGCAATCACCGGAGCAGATTGTCCTGTCATCATATTCTGATCCAGCTGGATATCTGCAGGTGAGTTAACAATGACGATATTTGGATTTTTGATTGCTTTTTCAAGGCCTGTTTTAATGTAATTGGCATTTTCTTTTTTAGCATCTGCCACTACATATATTTTCTGATCTGAATACACTGCCTTTACTTCTTCCACAATCTTATCAGCATAGGTTTGATTGTTCGTTTCCACGATAATCAGGTTGCTGTAGTTATATAGTTCCGGAGAGTTGGCAAAAGGTGCTACAATCGGGATTTTCTGATTTCTGGTAAAGTCAAGGACATCAATCACATTGGATTTAAAGAATGGTCCTATGATCAGGTCTGTATTTTCAGGATTGATTTGTGTTAAAGAGTTTTTAAATGAAGCTTCATTTCCTGAGTCTACGATTTTAATGTCTAACTTCTGGCCTCCTCTTGCATTTCTTTCAATAGCCAGCTTAGCTCCTGTCAAAAAGTCCAGCGCCATACCTCTGTATTGCGTTTCGTTGGTGCTATACCCGAAAGGAAGCATCAGAACTACGCTTAAGGCATCTCCATTTTTCTTCACATAAGCCGGATCCTGTTTTTTAATCTTTAAAACCATTCCTGCCTTCAACCCCTGCGAAAGTTCCGGGTTAAGGGCAATTAACTCATCAATTGAAACACCGAATTTATTAACAATAGAAAATACAGTATCTCCTTGCTGAACGGTATAGGTTACATAATCATCTCCTGCGGCCACACTGGCTGTCGTTGTTCCGGAAGGCTTTTCGTTCCCTGAATCCATTTTTGCTTTTGGATTGGCAGGTTCTGCAACGGGATCAGCATTGGCTTTTTTTTATTTTAATAGTCTCACCAGGCTTCAGCCCTTTTTCTTCTAAACCGGGATTTAAAGCAAAAAGTTCCTGCTGATTGATTCCAAATTGTTTTGAAATCCTGTAATAATTATCTTTTGCCTGAATCACATAGGTTTCATCATCCGCAGGTGCCACAGGAGCAGGAGTTGTTACTTTTTCAGCAGTTGTTTCTGCCGGCTTTTCTGTAGCTACCACTTGTTGGCTGTCACCATATTTTTTAATGCTGGCAAGAGGTAAGGTAATTTCATCCCCGATTTTCATATGGGAATCCAGTTCCGGATTCAGTTTTCTTAAATCAGTTTCAGAAATTCTATATTGTTTTGTAATTCCATAGATGGTTTGCTTTGGCTGTAGAACAATTTTCCCTAATGCAGCATTCGTATTTGTTGCCGTTTTTACTTTTTCAGCGACAGCTGTTTTTGTGACAACCGGCGTGGCTGCTTTGTCTGATTTTATCGTTAAAACATCTCCAATAGCCAGCTTGCCATCTTTATGCTTAGGGTTTAACTTCAACAATTCATCTACAGTCATTCCATACTTCTTTGCAATGTTGTAAGGGTTATCACCTTGTACAACCGTATGGGATTTCTGAGCTGAAACTCCCAAAACCATACATAAACTGGATAGAATAAAAAACCTCTTTATCATATTCGATAATTATAATTTACAAAAATACTCCTTTAAAATTAAATGGCAACAATTATTAATTTGGATTCTTGAACCACCATTTCTTCCAAACAATTTTCAAGCCATGAATACCCTTCATCTGAAAAGAATACACTAAAATTGAAAACTCTTTCCTGCCATATTTTGGAAGGATGTACATCTAAAAACAGATTTTCAAGTCTTTCGAGCAGCTCATTCTGTTTTATTTTTTCAGCATGAAGCAAGCGTTTTTTCATTCTTTTAAAAGATTTCAATTGTCTTACTTCTTCTGCCTTCACCATATTTCCAAAGGATTTCTCTGTAGTTTCGGCAGCTTCTTTCAATTCGGAAAAATTACGGACCAGAAGTTCTTCTTTATCTTCAAGCAATTGTAAGATTGTGTTATCTTTCATAATCACCTGATTGGTAATGGTAGTAAAATTCTGAAAGAAATCTTCTGTTTTGAGATGTAATTTCTCTATTTTCTTTACCGTTTTTTCCTTCAAAAAGAGCATGGAATTCCTCGGGATAAGAATAGGAAAAGGAATCCCGGTTGCAGAGAAATAATCTTTAAGCTCAAGCCAGTACATAATTTCAGCATTCCCCCCGATAT
Source organism: Chryseobacterium sp. P1-3 (assembly GCF_000738495.1). Lineage (NCBI taxonomy): Bacteria > Pseudomonadati > Bacteroidota > Flavobacteriia > Flavobacteriales > Weeksellaceae > Chryseobacterium > Chryseobacterium sp. P1-3. Next base: position 59,630 of record NZ_JPEQ01000005.1, on the reverse strand, counting down.
AAGCCAGGTTTGGCAAAACTTTTTCCTGGTATACCGGACGCATTAATGCATTCGGGCTGAATTTTTCCGGATTCTGTTCCAGTTTTGCCAATATTTCTTCCTTTGTAAACTGAAGATTGGTATCTACAACAAGATAGTGCTGTCCGTTATAATCAATCCGGTCTCTGGTTTCAGTAAGGTAAAAAAGATTAATTTCCCGTGGATTTACCTGAACTTTCCCATACTTGCCTGTCAGGAAATCAACTTTATTTTTTGAGTTTTTTTGTAAACTGAAATGAAGCAGTTCATCTTTAAAAATGTCTTTAACCTGCTGTTTAAGATCTTTAGAATCTCCGTCCAACATCAATAATCCAAATTCTGAGAACAAACGGTTCACCAGCGTTTTGATGGCTTCCGTAAGGGTATTCCCGTTCTTATAAGCTTCTTTTAACATTAAAATCAGCTCTGTCCCAAAAACGGAGTCCTTAAATTCTTTTTCAAACTCCGAAATGAAATAGGTATCGGTGATTTTAATTCTCCCTACCGGCCCTCCTGCTTTTTCATTGGTTTCATAATAATTATTCTCGGTCTTAAAATGATTGATTTCTGCAAAGTCATGATCCTCTGAAGCCATCCAATATACCGGAACAAAGTTAAAATCCGGAAAATTCTCTTTAAGATAGATACAGGTTTTAATGGTCTGTAATATTTTGTAGACAAAGAAAACAGGTCCTGAGAATAAATTCAGCTGATGACCGGTGGTAATGGTAAATGTATCCGGCAGTTTCAAAAGGTCCATATTTTTCTTTTGTCCGGACGAAAGAGTAAATCCTGAAAGCTGTTTTTCAAGTACATTATACAACACTTCTCTTTGCTCTTGTGAAAAGGAATCCTGTTTGATATGGATCTGATTCCGGAAATGTTCTAAGGAAAAGGTACTGTTTTCAAAACCCTCAATTTTCTGATTTAAAAAATCTTTTACCAACTGGGGGATACTTTCTATATCGCTAAACGGAATTTTATTAATTGTTTTCAACCTGCTCGTTTTTTAGTTGAACAAATACCACACAATTCCGATATTCAATCTGAAATCATATACCGGATAATGTGGAAATGCATACGCTTTGTTATTGGAAAGAACGGTTCCTATCTGCTGCCCTTCTATGAAGAAAAACATTTTTTTCACCTTCATGTTAATATAAAGATCCATCATAGGCTGTCCTCCAATAGAGAATGAATTGGCACCAGGTAGAATATACTCGTTAAGAACCGGGAAATAGTCTCTGGATGCAAATTTGGAGAAATAATATATTTTAAGTCCGGCCTGAATTTCGGCGGCTTTCTTAAATGCTTGTGTCTGATAAAAGAGGTTAGCCCTTCCAATGAAACCTGGTAAAGGAAGCAATTCTTTATTTGTTAAAGTATTTTGAAAATGCAATCTTGTATTCAAATGGAATTTGCCATAACTAAAAGTGGCCTCTCCTCCAATCTGAGAAATATTCAGTGAGCTTTCACTCTGTCTGGGGTTTGCATTACTATCTATATAAGTATAGTTATCGATCCTGAAATAATTGGCAAAAAGTTCTGTTTTAAACCATTTCAGATTTACACTTCCGCCGATTTCCATTACTGATTGGTTTTTCGCATTCTCAAGATAATAGTTGAAATTGCTGTACACAGAAGTATTTAATAAATAATTGAACGAAGGATAGGCACTTTGAAAATTAACTTTTGCATTCACAAAGTAATCTTTTACAGGTTCAAACTTCAGGTTATTAGTGGTTTTAAGATAGCTCTTAAACTGGCTCCCATTCGAAAATTCAAGAAATGATTTCAACTGAATTTTATCCCAAAGTTTTACTTCCAGGTTTCCTACTGCACCTATCCTGTTTTCTTTAAGTTCATCGGGAAAAGGGACCCCATTCCGAGCCACCACATCTCTTATCCCAAGTTTAATAATCTGATAGCGAACTCCTGCATCTAATTTAAATTTCTCGTTATTAAACACAAGACTTACAGTATTGCTTAAGTTCTCAGAATATTTTTTGGTAGTCAATGGGAAACCAGTGATAACATTAGTAGGATTGGTCACCCAATATGGCTCTATTGCGCCTTGATTGTAAAAATATTTATTTCCCTGATGAAAAATAGTATGCCTGATACTGAATGGGAATTTCTCCGAATTAAACGGAGTAAGCTGGTGACTTAAATAATATCTTCTGTAGGAAAATTGCGAACTTGTGGAAGCCAGGTTCACCTGGGCATTTTGTCTGTTTTTATAGTTACTGTCACCACTTTGAAACAAATCATCTTCTGTAATCCCACCACTTTCCTGCTTATTTACATTTTGGTGAAGATAATGGGCAAAGAGCTCATAACTTCCATTTTTTGAAACATAATGTCCCGAAAATATGGTGTTGTTATTAGCAGCTAATGAGTTTCTGTAAAGCCCCTGGGAACGGAGTCCCATATATTCAAGTGCGAAATTGAATCTTTTTCCGATATTCTGGGTGTAGGTAGATTTCAGTGCTGCACCGTTTCTCATTGCATTATGATAAATGAAAGAGGCGGTAGGAGTTTTTACATCATAATACTTCACATCATTAGCCCCAATAATCATATACGACTTATTGGCGGGAAGCAAAGACAGGTTTTCTTCTGCATTTACTTCGAATACCAGCGGATTGAATCCTGCACCTATATTTGCGGGTTGTATCCTTCCAAAATTATCCCTGTTATTGTATTGTGAGTAGATGTAGGTTTTATCAAATGTCATTACCGTATCAAAAACTTTCTTTTCGGAAAACTGAGTCTGATACTGATAATCCTGAATGGTAGGCTTGAAAATCTTTAAAGAATCTTTTTTCCCGGAATCTATGACCAGAGTGTCTTCTGCTTTTTGCAAAGGCTTCTCAGGCTTGACTTGAGCTTTAGCTATAAAACTTAAAGAAAAAAGTATGAAAAGGATGTACTTCATTATTCATTATTGTACAGCAAAAATAAGAAATAAAAGGACATAAAAAACCCCACAAAAATGTGGGGTTAGTTTTATATAAGTAATATAAATTACTTTATTGGCCTGTAAACACTTCGTCATAATCACCATAACTTCCTAGTGAAGCACCAGTAGTAGGGTTTTTAACAAAATAATTAACTCGAAGCTTTAATGTTCTTGTACATGCGTTAAAAGTAGATTTACTTCCATCTGAAGCATCTTTCACATAGTTGACACCCCCGTTAGCTGAAGAGCCTAAGCTTTGTTCAGGAGTAGTAACAACATAAGTGTCAGGATTATACTTTAAAATAAGATCACTACCATTATCCATAAATCCAATAACTTTAAATGTACCCACGTTGTTTGTAACTCCCAAATCTTGGATAGTATAAACTGCAGTAGGATCTTCTATCCAACTTGATACATTGTTTTGAAACATTCCATTTCCTACAAATGATGAAGCTGGGCAAGCTTTAGTATATGTCAAAGTATATGTTTGATCAAATGTAGCATTAGGAACTGATGAAGATTGTAGTTTAAATACAATTACTTTTGGATCTACAGTAGCTCCTGCTTCAAGAAGTTTTACCTGGAATTGACCTTCTATTTTACCAGCATCAACAGTCTGGTTTTGATTTACAATTTGGAAATCAGTACCTTCTACAGCTGTAGAAACACTTGTATCAACTACAAGTTTCACCTGCGCTGCTCCTGGAAGTGCATGAGCTGTTCCAAAGTTAATTCCTACTGTAGTAGGGCCTGAGCCTATTTTCACTACAGCTTCACTTCTTGTACCTTTATTAAAGTGTAAATATGATTCGCCGTCATAAACTTGAGCTTCATCCTTACAACTATTAAAAAAGAAAACAACGAATGCCAATATTAAAAATGCAATTTTTTTTCATAAATTCTTAATTATTATAATTAATATCCAGAGTTTTGTTGAATATTAGGATTTGCATTAATTTCATCCAATGGAATTGGTAATGTAAATCTGTAATCACTAGCAGGTAATGTAAGTGGTAATGTCTTGTTATCATCATCATAAACATCTCTGTCAATACCTACTCCAGCTGCAACCCCCATTCTTTTTAAGTCTACATAACGATGTCCTTCCAAACACAATTCCCTTCTTCTTTCTAAAAGAATATCTGCGTATGCTTGCTGTGCCCCAGAGTAAGAAGGCATAGGCGAAGCACCGTTTTTAGACCTAGCTTTTCGTACTTTATTAATGTTATCTGCAGCAGTTACCCAATCACCTTGATTTGCAGCTACTTCAGCTAAAATAAAGTACATTTCTGATAATCTGAACATCTTAATGTCATTTCTCAATTGCATGGTAGCACTTGCAAGGCTACCAGATTTTCCCGGATATTTGTTAATTACAATTACGTCATCCTCTCTGGCATTTGCTCCGTTAGGATAAAATGCATCAAATGCACTTGTAGCATCTACAAAAAACATCACGACGAATATCCCCCGCTGTAGATATTTGCCCATTAATAAGGGAAAATAATTTTCTACTCATATCAAAGTTAACAGATCCATTAATATCCGTAGAATTTGTCGTCCACAATCCTGCTATATTAGACCAAGAACCCGTGGAACTGTTTGGTCTATATAAAGACCAAAGAATTTCACCTCTTGAAGTATCTGCCCACATGTTAGAATATGTAGTACCTGACGCTAAAGCTAAACCACTAGTATTAATAGCTGCTTCAGCATTAAGTTTTGCATTAGCATTATCACCTTTATAATTATAATACCTTGCAGCAATTGCATTAATTGATGCTTTTTTTATCAAAATAATGTTGGGCAGAAACTCCTGTAGAAACAGCGTTTCCGTTAAAAATTCGTAAGCGCAAATTGCAAATCTGATTCAATCAAAGCAAATATTTCAGAGTTTTTCACTCTTGGCAACTTAGTAGTAAAAATGTCTGCTGGCTCAGTGCTAAGCATTACTCCTAATGCATTTGGGTCTTTCATATTTGAAGAAAAGTAAGATTCCAGTGTAATATAAGCATATGCTCTTAAGGCTCTGGCATTTACTAAGACTCCGGTATACAATGCTTTATTAGGAGTAGATAGTGAGTTATAGTCAATCAAAGTGCTTCCTTTTAAAAGAATATTTACTTTATTGATAATGTTATAGTTACTTGCCCAAATACCTGAGACCTGACTTGTTGTAGAATTAAGAACAAATCTGTGAGTTAAAATATCTGAAGTACTTACACTACTCGGCCCATATCCAACTTCATCTGTAAATAACGAAGTAAAAAAGATCTCACTTGTTGGATTTACAGCCGGATAAACGCTTCCATTAAGAAACTTCTGCATATCTTCTACCGACTGAAAGGCAACATTTGCATCATTAATCTCTCCATCCTGGACAATTTCTAGTGCATCATTACATGACGTCAGCACTAAGAAAAACGATAATATATATAATATTTTTTTTCATTTTAATAATTTTTAGAAATCAATTTTCACCCCTACTGTATACATTCTTGGGTTAGGATATACACTTAAATTTGATCCTGTAAGTGGCTCAGGATCGAAACCTCTCCATTTTGTCCATGTATAAAGATTTTCTCCTTGTACATATATTCTAAGTCCCGTAATTGGAAGGTTCTGTAATTGTTCTTTTTTAAGTTGATATCCTATTGTAACGGATCTAACTTTTAAGAAAGATGCATCTTTAAGAAAATAATCAGAGTCTGCTGTATATCCCCAGTTTGTAGCTCTTAAGCTTGGAATATCAGCATTTGAATTTTCAGGAGTCCACGCACCCAATAGGTCTGTTGACATGTTTGAAGAGCCAACAGCACTCGAGCCTAGTCCTTCAGGATTAGCTAACCAATAAAGCGCATTATCAAACTTCTTAACTCCTTTTTGGAATGTGAATAACCCATCAAAGAAAAACCCTTTATAATTAGTTTCGAAACCAAAACTCCCCGCATACTTAGGAATCGGGCTTACATCCAGAAATTGTGCGTCTTCCACTTTCGGTGCTTCTGTAACCCCTCCATCTTTAGTATAGAACAATAAGTTACCGTTACTCTTATTAACCCCTGCATACTTATATACATACCATTCATTTAAAGTATGTCCAGCCATATTAACCGTTGAACCTGGTTCCGGATCTCCGAAAATTGTATAGTCATTAACTTTATTATTATTATAGGAGCCATTAGCAAAAATGCTTAATGTAAGATCGTTAGTTCTTATAACATTATAACGTAAACCTAATTCAATCCCTTTATTAGTCATTGACCCATTATTTCCTGAAACACTATAAGAGCCTGAAACACCTGAAATTGGAATTGTACTAAATAGGTTTGTTGTTTTCTTTTGGTACACATCAAGGGTACCTTCTAATTTATTATTAAGCAATGTAAAATCTAATCCAATGTTTGCCTGAGCAACATCTTCCCACTGTACTAACGGATTTCCATAAGCAAAACCTAATCCAAGAGCATTACCATATCCTGTAGGAGAAGTATACAAATCTCTTACAACCTGGCTTGCCGTTAATAGTGGGTTAGAACCTGGAGCTGCAGCAATAATATTCTGGTTACCATTTGTTCCATAAGAAGCTCTTAGCTTAAGAGTACTGAATGTAGAACCTTCCATGAAGCTTTCTTTGTCAATATTCCATCTACCTGCTACAGACCAATACGTTGCCCATCTGTTTTCTCCAACAAATCGGTAAGATGCATCTCTTCTTAATGTACCACTAAAACCAAATCTTCCAGCATAATCATAGTTAACAGTTCCAAAAACTGCTACAGTTCCTGCTGTAACTCTTGAAGCACTTACAGAAGGGATATAAGGAGATGTTGCCGAGTTATCAAATGGCACATAACCTGTACCTGATCCCGGTACATAAGTCCTTGGATCTAATCCGTTTTGTCTTCTTGTTGTTGATCTATAATATACTTTATTATATTCCATATTAACAGAAGCATCTACAGAGTGTTCACCTGTTTTTCCGCTATATAAAGCTGAAATCACGTTATTGATCGTTAAATCTCTTGTCGTTGTTTGATCTTCGTTACCGGTATATTTTGCATTTCCTTGTGTTGCCAAAGCCAGATAGGCCCAAGGAGCCCTACCAGAAATCCTGTCTCCTTGTCTGTAATCAATACCTAGTTTATTACTTAAAGTGAAGTTTTTTGTAATATTATAAGATGCCCCTAAGTTAGCTCCAATAGATATCTGATCTACAAAATTTGGAAGGTTTCCTCTGGTTAAAAGATTTTGTAGTACGTAGATATTATTTCCATTGTTAAAATTAGTTCCAATTGAGTTAAATAACTCCTGTCCGTTTGCATATTTAGTTGGGGACAAATATGGCAAACCTTGAAGAACTCCAAGAAGTGGATTCTGCACAGAGTTGTTTCTGATTCCGGTATTGGTTTCTTCATTTAATTCATTTCTTCTTGAGAATGCAAGAGCAATCTGAGAATTAACATTTAGTTTATTATCCTTAGATTTAGCCTGAATATTTGATCTAACAGTAAACCTCTTAAAATCTGTAGTCGGTACAGCTCCCCCTTGCTCCATATAACCAAAAGAGTTATAAGAAGACACATTAGCTCCCCCTGTTGAAATTGCCACATCATGTGATTGAAACAATTCAGGTTTGAAAAAATATTTTGACCAGTCAGTACTTATTCCAGCTTCTTTAGCTTTTTGCGCTGTTCTATAGTTGTCTGAGTTGGTTTCATTATAACCATACAATCTCATAATTCCCATATACTCTTCAGTATTGGCTAGATTATATTTATCAAGTGGTCTTAGGGACATCCCTGTCATCCCTGTATAAGAAAGCTTAAATCCACTATTATATTTACCTCTTTTTGTTCTGATAACAACAACTCCATTCGCTCCACGGTTACCATATATAGCAGTTGCTGCAGCATCTTTCAGAATAGTTGTTGACTCAATATCATTAGGGTTCAAATTTCTATATTCTGAAGCATTTGATGGAATATCATCGATAACGATCAATGCATCTGTATTACCATTAATAGAACTCGTCCCACGAATCAATAAGCTAAACTTAGCAGAACCTGGACTACCAGACCCTCCGTTCATAATCACTCCTGGTGCCGAACCTTGTAAAGAAGTTAACATATTGACATTTGGTCTATTCTCAAAGAATACCTCACCAACAGTATTAGAAGCAACAGTCGATTTAGGTTTTGTAATAGTTTTTGAATACCCTAACAAAACTACTTCATCAATTGATGTTTCCTTTTTTACCGTGTCCCTTTTTTTTAGTTGTTGTCTGCTGCTGCGCAATAACCATTCCTCCAAAGAAAAATAGCGCACCAGCACTCAATACACGTAGTTTAACATTCATATTAACAAATTTTAATATATTTTAATAGGCAAATATGTTAATAAATATTAATATTCACAAATTAAACCATTGTTTAAGCACTCCTTTTTTTTAACATTATAAATGAAAAATACAAAAAATAAACAAGATTCAATAATGATAGACAATTTTTATTTAATAAAATATATTTTTTCCATGAAAATGTACATAAATAGCCGATTGTCAATAATGCAAAAAATATTATTTAGAACTATTATAAATTGCGAAAGTATAAAAAATAAAAAAACCACTTCATAAAAAAAGTGGTTTTCACATATTTAGGATATAATTTACCGTATTATTATTTCAGTTTTTTCTTAACTGCAACTTCTTCGTAAACTTCAAGAATATCTCCAATTTCAATATCGTTATAGCCCTTCAGGTTCAGACCACATTCATAACCTTTTGTTACTTCCTTCACATCATCTTTAAAACGCTTCAAACTTTCCAGCTCACCGTCAAATTTAACGATACCGTCTCTCAATACTCTCACTTTGGAATTTCTTGTCACTTTACCCGAAAGAACCATACATCCTGCAATTGTACCTACTTTAGAGATTTTGAACACCTCTCTGATTTCCACATTACCAATTACCTGTTCTTTAATTTCAGGAGAAAGCATTCCTTCCATCGCTTCTTTTACTTCTTCAATAGCAGCATAGATTACCGAATATGTTCTGATTTCGATCTCTTCTCTATCAGCTAAGTCTTTAGCATTCGCACCAGCCCTTACATTAAATCCGATAATAATCGCATCGGATGCAGCAGCCAGGTTAACATCAGATTCCGTAATCTGACCAACTCCTTTATGGAGGATGTTCACATTGATCTCAGCAGTAGATAATCTTTGCAACTGATCAGACAATGCTTCAACAGATCCATCCACATCACCTTTCAGAATAATGTTCAATTCTTTGAAATCACCTAAGGCAATCCTTCTACCTAATTCTTCTAATGTGGTATGCTTCTTAGTTCTGATCGAAAGCTCTCTCTGAAGCTGCTCTCTCTTGTTGGCAATAGATTTCGCCTCACTTTCGTCAGCATATACTTTAAATTTATCACCTGCAGTAGGAGCTCCGTCGAGTCCTAAGATGGTAACCGGAATTGAAGGACCTGCTTCCTTAAGGTTTCTTCCCCTTTCATCAAGCATTGCTTTTACCTTACCATGATTTTTACCGGCAAGAACATAATCCCCTACTCTTAAAGTACCTGTTTGTACTAACATTGTAGATACATATCCTCTTCCTTTATCTAATGATGCTTCAATAACAACTCCTTGAGCATTTCTGTTAGGATTAGCCTTTAATTCTAACATTTCTGCCTGAAGAAGAACCTTCTCTAACAACAATTCCACATTATTACCAAACTTAGCAGAAATTTCCTGGGACTGAACATTTCCACCCCATTCTTCTACCAGAATATTCATTCCGGAAAGCTGTTGACGGATATTATCCGGATTAGCATTTGGTTTATCAACCTTGTTCAATGCGATGATCATCGGTACACCTGCTGCCTGGGCGTGAGAAATTGCCTCTTTCGTTTGTGGCATTACATCGTCGTCGGCTGCAATTACGATAATTGCAATATCCGTAATCTGGGCACCTCTGGCCCTCATCGCTGTAAAGGCCTCGTGACCCGGTGTATCTAAGAATGTAATCCTCTGACCATTTTCAAGTTTCACATTATAAGCACCGATGTGTTGTGTGATACCTCCTGATTCTCCAGCAATTACATTTGTTTTTCTGATATAGTCAAGTAATGATGTCTTACCATGATCTACGTGACCCATTACAGTAACAATCGGAGCTCTTGATACCAGGTCCTCTTCACTGTCGATTTCATCTTCACTATCATTTTCTTCAAGATCAGCATCCGAGAATTCAATTTTATAACCGAATTCGTCAGCTACTAATAATAAGGTATCAGCTTCCAGCCTCTGGTTCATGGTAACCATTACCCCAAGAGAGAAACATGCAGAAATCACTTCTGTTGGAGAAACATTCATTAAGCTCGCTAATTCTCCTACTGTAATGAATTCTGTAACTTTCAGGGTTCTGTCTTGAGCCTCCAGCTCTTGCTGACGCTCATCCTGCTCTCTACGGAAAGTTCTTTTATCTTTTCTGTGTTTTGCAGATTTAGATTTACCTCCTTTATTGGTAAGTTTTTCTAAGGTTTCTTTGATCTGGTTTTTAACTTGTTCATCCGTTAATTCAACCGGCATCACTCTTTGACCAGGTCTGTTGTTTTGGCCTCCTTTCTTAAATCCACCACCTTGGCCACCCTGACGGTTTCCTCCCTGGTTATTTCCGAAACGGTTTCCGCCTTGACCACCCTGGCCTTGAGGACGGTTCCCCTGACCGCCTTGTCCCTGACGGTTTCCACCTTGGCCACCATTATTATGCTGACGGTTTCCCTGGCCTTGTCCGCCTTGGGTATTTCCTGAGTTTTGATTATTCCCCTGGCCCTGTTGGTTATTTTGACCAGGCTTTTCTATTCTCTTTCTTTTTTTCTTTGCACCAGCACCTGGCTTTGGAGCAAACTGAGTCAAATCAATTTTTTCACCAACAATTTTAGGGCCATCAAGTTTTTGATAAACAGTCTCAATTTTTTGAGGCTCTTGAGTCTCAGATTCAGCTTCCGCTTTTGGGGCTTCTATTTTTTTCTCTTCTACCACTGGTTTTGGAGTTTCTTTTACAGGTTCTACTACCGGTTTTTCTTCTTTGGCCTCCTCCATTTTTGGCTTGTCTTTCTTTGCAGGTCTATTTCTAGATTCTATCTGAGACAAATCAATCTTATCCAAAACTTTAAATTCCTGCTTTTCAGGGGCTGCCTTTACCTCCGGTTCTTCTTTCACTATTTCTTCTTTCTTTTCTTCAACCGGTGCTGCCACAGGAGCTGCAGGAGCTTCTTCAACTTCAGGGGTCTTAGGTTCCAAATCTATTTTACCTAAAATCTTAGTTTCTGGTTTGTTAGCTTTAGCTCTTATCACTTCAGGGGTTTTCTTTTCCTCAATTTCCAGCTTTTCTTCCGGAACTTTCGTAATCACCACCTCATGGGAAGCCTTTCGCTGTTCGCCATCCTTAGCAAACTCAGCCTCCAATGCAGAATATGCCGCTTCTTCCAATTGAGCGTTAGGATTGCTTTCAACCTCAAATCCCCTGGATTGTAAAAATTCTACTAACCTGGACATCGAAATGTTGAATTCCTTAACCGCTTTATTTAATCTAATTTTTGGCATCTATATTATTTACTATTTTTTTAATTCTTAAAATTAAAGTATTTCTTTTTTACTGTTTATTAAAATTTATTTAAAATTTTAATCTTCAAATTCTTCTCTCAAAATACGTTTCACCTCTTCAATAGTTTCTTCTTCAAGGTCCACCATATTTAAAAGACTTTCGGTTTCTTTATCCAATACCGATTTTGCAGTAGTAAGTCCTACTTTCTTAAATTCATCCAAAATCCACTGCTCGATATCATCGTTGAATTCTTTCAATTCAACATCATCATCTTCGCTGGACTCTCTGTACACATCAATTTCATATCCTGTCAACCAAGAAGCCAGTCTGATATTCTGACCTTGTTTTCCGATTACTTTAGAAATTTCTTCAACCGGAGTATACACCAATGCATAATTAGTCTCCTCATTGATCTCAATTTTGTTAATAGTAACATTTCCTAAAGCTCTCTTCACCAAGATCTCAGGGTTTTTAGACCACTGAATAACATCGATGTTTTCATTTCTCAACTCTCTTACAACTCCATGAATTCTGGATCCTTTAACTCCCACACAAGCTCCTACAGGATCAATTCTGTCATCATAAGCATCTACTGCAATTTTTGCCTTTTCTCCTGGGATTCTTACTACCTTTTTAAGGATAATGGTTCCGTCCTGGATTTCAGGAATTTCCAGCTCCAATAATTTCTCAAGGAATTTAGGGGCAGTTCTGGAAATAATAATCTGTGGTTTAGAACCTTTAAAGTCTACTGTCTCAACAATAGCTCTGATATTTTCACCTTTTTTAAAGAAATCGGATGGGATCTGGTTTTCTTTTGGCAAGATAAATTCATTTCCTTCATCATCCAATAATATCACATGCTTATGACGGATATGATGAATTTCTCCTACTACAATCTCCCCGATTTTATCTCTGAATTGCTCATATAGCATTGCATTATTGTGTTCCTGAAGTTTTGTAGCAAGGATTTGCTTCAATGTAAGGATATTTCTTCTTCCTAACTGTGCAACAGGAATTTCCATTGTAAAGTCCTCACCTACTTCGAAAGTAGGGTCAATCTTCTTTGCTTCAGAAATTTCAATTTCCAAATCATCATCCTCAGACATTTCATCCTCTACAATTGTTTTATTTAAAAATATCTGAAAATCTCCTTTATCCGGGTTTACAATCACATCAAAATGATCATCTGAATCGAATCTTTTTCTTAAAAGTGTTTTCAGTGAATCTTCAATAATTGCCATAAGATCAATCTTACTGATCCCTTTTTCGTCTTTAAAATCACCAAAGGATTCAATCAACGCTATATTATCCATCTATTCTTTTTTCTTTTTAAAATTTAATTACTACTAATGCTTTCTTAATCTCAGAGTAAGGAATTTCTTTTTCCTCCTCCACATCTACCTTTCCTTTTCCGATATCTTTCGGTTTCCGGTAGCGTAAAATAAGTGTGATCTTATCATCATCTACTTTCGACAATTCCCCTTCAATCTTAGAAGAATCTTCCAGCATCACCTCAATCTCTCTTCCTATATTCTTATTGAATTGCCTTGGAGTGGATAATGGCTCGCTTAATCCGGCAGACATTACCTGAAGGCTGAAATCATGCTCTTCACGATCCATATTGAATTCTATAGCACGGCTTGCGTCAAGACAATCCTGCAAAGAAACTCCGTTATCACCATCTAAAATCACTGTAATATCATCCCCTGCAGAAATTTTAAGATCAATAAGAAACAGATCTTTTCTGGTCTCAAGGAATTCATTTAATAATTCTTCAATTCTTTTTCTAAACTCCATATAATTTATCTTGATTTACAGTACGAAAAAAAGGCTTTCTTCCGAAGCCTTCCCATTTTTTCCGTAAATCCATTGCAAATATACGCTTTTTTTTCTAAAAATGCAAAATTTATCTTAGTATCAAGTAAATAGAGAGAATTTCTTTTACAATAAATTAAAGAAGCAAGTGAAAGTATTTTTATTATTTTTGTCTTGAATTTAAAAAACAAACATTTTGAATATAACGATTGTAGGAACAGGTTATGTGGGATTAGTTACAGGTACTACCCTTGCAGAACTTGGCAATTCAGTATACTGTGTTGATATTGATGAAAAAAAAGTAGAAGGTATGAAAAACGGCATCGTTCCCATTTATGAGCCGAACCTTGAAGAAATGTTCCTAAGAAACATTCAGTCTGAAAGATTATTTTTTACTACCAATTTAAAAGAGGCTTTAGATAAAAGTGAAGTTATTTATCTGGCTTTACCTACACCTCCCGGAGAAGATGGTTCGGCAGATCTCTCTTATGTCTTAAAAGTTGCCAACGATATCGGAGAAATGATGACCGAATACAAGGTTGTTGTCAACAAAAGTACCGTCCCTGTAGGTACAGCAGACAGAGTAAGAGAAACAATATCTTCTAAAACCGACATCCCTTTTGATGTGGTATCTAACCCTGAATTTTTAAGGGAAGGCTTTGCGGTGGAAGATTCTATGAACCCATCAAGAGTGGTGGTAGGTGCAAGCTCCGACAGAGCAAAGGATATTATGTCTAAAATTTATCAGCCATTCACCAATACCGGAATTCCTATCATATTCATGGATGAAAAATCTTCTGAACTTACCAAATATGCCTCTAATTCATTCTTAGCAGTAAAGATTACTTTTATGAATGAAATTGCCAATTATTGCGAAAAAGTAGGTGCAGATGTAGATAAGGTGAGACTCGGAATGGGAAGTGACGACAGAATTGGTCATCGTTTTTTATTTCCCGGAATCGGGTATGGAGGAAGCTGTTTTCCTAAAGATGTAAAAGCTTTGATTAAATCTGGAAAGCAGGAAAATTTTGATTTTCAGATTCTGGAAGCCACAGAAAAAGTAAATACTTCCCAGAAAGTCATTTTGGTTTCTGAAATTGAAAAATATTTTGGGGGAAGCCTCACAGGTAAAAAAAATTGCCATATGGGGACTTGCTTTCAAAGCCAACACAGACGATATTCGTGAAGCGTCATCTTTAGACAATATCAATCTGCTATTAGAAAAAGGCGCGGAAATTGTAGCATATGATTCCATTGCTGAAAACAATGTACAAAAGCTTCTTGGCGATAAAATTCAATATGCTAAGGGCATGTACGATGCCTTGGAAGAGGCAGATGCTTTATTGATCGCTACAGAATGGCCGGAATTTAAAAACCCGAATTTCGATCTTATCGCGAAAAAGATGAAAAATAAGGCTATTTTTGACGGCAGAAATATGTATCCGCTTGAAATCCCGGAGCAAAATGGATTTTATTATAAAAGTATAGGTAGAAAGACAATCTCAAAATAAATGAAAAATATTATTATTACAGGAGGAGCAGGATTTATCGGATCACATGTTGTAAGAGAATTTGTAAAAAACAATCCGGACAGTACCATCATCAATCTTGATGCTCTTACCTACGCAGGAAATTTGGAAAACCTGAAAGACATCGAAAATGAGCCTAACTACATTTTTGAAAAAGCAGATATTACCAAGCCAGAAGAGCTGAGAAGAGTTTTTGAAAAATATAATCCGGACGCTGTTGTACATCTGGCCGCTGAAAGCCACGTAGACAGAAGTATTACAGACCCGATGGCATTTATCAATACCAATGTAAACGGCACAGCTAATCTTCTTAATCTTTGTAAAGAATTCTGGACATTGAATCCTGATCATACCCATGGAAGATTCCCGGATGAAAAAAGAACGAACCTCTTCTATCATGTTTCTACTGATGAAGTATATGGAAGTTTAGGAGAAACAGGATTTTTCCTGGAAACAACACCTTATGACCCGCAATCTCCTTACTCAGCATCAAAAGCAGCTTCCGACCATTTGGTAAGAGCATATGGAAACACATATGGAATGCCATTTATTGTATCCAACTGTTCAAACAACTATGGACCAAACCACTTTCCGGAAAAATTGATTCCATTGTGTATTTCCAATATCATCAATGAAAAACCTTTACCTATCTATGGTGATGGTAAATATACAAGAGACTGGTTATTTGTCATTGATCACGCCAGAGCAATTCATCAGATCTTTAATGAAGCAAAAACCGGGGAAACTTATAATATCGGAGGTTTTAACGAGTGGCAAAACATTGATCTGGTAAAAGAATTAATAAAGCAAATGGATGCTAAACTAGGGAAACCCGAAGGATATTCTGAAAAGCTGATCGCATTTGTAAAAGACAGGCCTGGTCATGATAAACGTTATGCCATTGATGCAACCAAACTAAATAAAGATTTAGGATGGAAACCATCTGTAACCTTTGAAGAAGGATTGGGTAAAACTATTGACTGGTATCTTGAAAATAAAGAATGGCTGGAAAATGTAACCAGCGGAGATTATCAAAAATATTACGAAAAGCAATACAATTAATCTACATGAGGTATATTTTTTCATTACTTTTTATAATATCTTCTTCTTTTGCCGGAGCACAGGATTTACCCTCTCCTCCGGCAATGGCCAACTCATCCCAACAGAAATTAATCGATGAATTTATAGAAGTTGCTCATTATAAAAAAAGCATTGATTAATTATGCCAAAGATTATCTTGAACGTAAAATGTTCGATTATAATGTAAATCCCCCCAAGGAATTACTCACCAAAGAACAAGTTCAATCAATCATCAGCAATTTTAATTTTGATGATTTTAAAATTTCATTATATAGTTCATTTTCTTTTATTTCAGAAAAAAGCCTAAAAGAGATGATTAGGTTTTACAGAAGTATTGGCGGCCAATTATCAAAAGACAATTCTGCTCTTTTGATGACTCCTGCTATTGACTTAAATATTAAAAATCAAATGGACTATGCAATAGAGAATACCAAATAATAAAAAGATGAAAGGAATAATACTAGCCGGAGGTTCCGGAACAAGACTTTACCCCCTAACTATTGCTGTAAGCAAGCAGCTTATGCCTGTTTATGACAAACCCATGATTTACTATCCGCTTTCCACGCTTCTTTTAGCCGGAATAAAAGATATATTAATTATCACTACCCCACACGATCAGCCGGGATTTATAAAGCTTTTGGGGGATGGGTCCCAGATTGGATGCAATATAGAATATGTAATACAGCCAAGTCCTGACGGACTTGCACAGGCCTTTATCCTGGGAGAGCAGTTTATCGGTAATGATTCAGCGGCTCTTGTTTTGGGTGATAATATCTTCTATGGCTCCGAGATGGGAACATTATTAAAAAACAAAACCAATCCGGATGGTGGTGTTGTTTTTGCCTACCATGTAGCAGACCCTGAAAGATACGGAGTGGTAGATTTTGATGATAATTTTAAAGCTGTTTCTATTGAGGAAAAACCTCTGAATCCAAAATCCAATTATGCTGTTCCCGGATTATATTTTTACGACAATGAGGTAGTAGAAATTGCTAAAAATATTCAGCCCTCAGCAAGGGGTGAGCTTGAGATTACAGATGTCAACAATGTTTATTTAAATAGAGGAAAATTAGAAGTAGGAGTACTGGACAGAGGTACAGCCTGGCTGGATACAGGAACATTTGATTCTTTACACGATGCCTCAGAATTTGTAAGTGTGATTGAAAAGAGACAGGGGTTCAAAATCGGATGTATTGAAGAAATTGCTTTCAGAAATCAATTCATTACTGAAGAGAAATTACTGGAAACAGCTACCAAGTATGGAAAAAGCGGATATGGTGAATATCTGAAAAAACTCGTCAACAAATAGTAATATAATTAATAATTTCCATAAACTATTGGCCCTATGGTCAATAGTTTTTTGTTCATAACAACAAATATTAATATATTAGTCCATATTTTCAGTTTATATGAACATGTATTCACAAACTACAAAATAAGAATTAATTATTATAAATTTGTAAAAACTTACACAGATGAATGACCCACACCAAAAGTGGACCGAAACGATTGAAGCCAATCATTCTTTATTTGACTTAAAGCTCAAGGAAGTATGGAGGTATAAAGATCTTATTTACATGTTTGTCAAAAGAGACTTTATATCAAGTTTTAAACAAACTATTTTAGGACCGATCTGGTTTTTTATTAATCCCATCTTTACAACGATTACCTACTTGATCATCTTCGGAAGATTTGCCAAGCTTCCTACAGATGGAGCTCCCGGGGTTATATTTTACCTTGCCGGAGTTACTTTATGGAATTATTTTTCAGGAGCATTACTTGGAACTTCAGCCACATTTACAGGGAATTCCAATATTTTCGGCAAAGTATATTTTCCAAGATTAGTTACTCCTATTTCTATTGTCATTTCAAATCTAATGCGTTTGAGTGTGCAATTTCTATTATTTCTTATCGTCTGGATCTATTATGTTTTTAATAATGAAATTTCCCCTAACTGGTGGGTTTTAGCTACTCCATTCTTACTAATCCTTATGGCTCTGTTTGCCTTAGGTGTGGGAATGATTTTTTCAGCATTGACTACGAAATATAAGGATCTAAGCATGTTATTAGCTTTCGGCATTACATTGTATATGTATGCGACTCCGGTTATTTATCCCGTATCTATGCTTCCCGGATATTTCAAAAAGCTGGCAAAGTTTAATCCTCTCACAGGTATTTTTGAATGCTTCAAATATGGATGGCTGGGAGTTGGAGACTTTTCTCCCGTAATGTTGGTTGCCAGCACAATTATTATTTTACTCCTTCTTGTTGTGGGAGTAATAACTTTTAACAAGGTTGAAAAAACATTTATGGACACGGTATAAATACCATTGTACATAAAAAAAACACTTGAGTAAAAATTTAAAACATTAAAACATGCTAGCTTTAAAGGCAGAAAACATATCAAAACAGTATCGTCTGGGTGAGGTCGGAACAGGTACTCTATCCCATGACCTCAACAGATTCTGGCATAGAGTAAGAGGTAAGGAAGATCCATATCTGAAAATAGGTGAGGCCAACGATAGAACCTCCAAAGGTAATTCTGATTATGTCTGGTCACTTCGTGATGTTAATTTTGAAATAGAACAGGGTGATGCCGTAGGAATTATTGGCAGAAACGGTGCTGGAAAATCAACACTCTTGAAACTTTTAAGTAAGGTAACCAAGCCTACCACCGGAAAAATATATACTAATGGAAGAATTGCTTCATTATTGGAGGTAGGAACAGGGTTTCATCCTGAAATGACCGGCCGTGAAAATGTATTTTTGAACGGCGCCATTCTGGGAATGACCAGAAAAGAAATCAAACGTAAATTCGATGAAATTGTAGATTTTTCAGGTGTTGAAAGATATATCGATACTCCTGTAAAGAGATATTCTTCAGGAATGTATGTGCGGCTGGCTTTTGCTGTGGCTGCACATTTAGAATCCGAAATCCTGATTGTAGATGAAGTTTTAGCTGTGGGAGATTCAGAATTCCAGAAAAAAATGTTTGGCTAAAAATGTCTGACGTCACTAATGATCAAGGTAGAACAATATTGTTTGTAAGTCATAATATGACCGCTATAAAATCTCTATGCAATCAAGGAATTGTAATGTCAAACGGAAATATTATCTATAATGGTACAACAGATAAAGCATTAAGTGTCTACAATGGTGATAAGCAATCGTTTGGTAACAGCGTAATATTAGGTGACCATAAGGATTTTAAAAACGATCTTTTTGAACTCAATAGCATTTCTTTAGTGGATGAAAATTTACAAACTAATGAAGCTGATTTTAAAGAGGATCAGAAATTTAACCTTCTCACCGACATTACGATAAAAGATAACAGCAACGATTACCACCTTTCCTATATCGTAAAAAATTTCAATAATGATATTCTCTTTACGATGAGCAATTTCAATAAGGTTTCGTTACAACCCGGCAACAATAAACTTTTATGTGATATTCCCAAAGAATTCTTAAATGTCGGGGAATATGTTCTTAGCCTGTATATTATAAGAAATATTCATGAAAGTGTTTTACATGAAGAAGACTTATTAACATTCAGAATAAGTGAGAAAGGTAAAGAATTAGGAGAATGGTTGGGAATAGAACCTGGATTTATTAAAACTAGCTTCCAATGGCAACTGTTATAGAAAAACTCGTTTCATATATTAAAAGTAACAAATCTCTTTCCAGTTATTTTAAGAAGACAGTATACAACTACAAATACAGTCCTGCATCTCAGATAGTTACCATAAAGAACATTGAAAAATGTAAAGAAAATATTGTTCAAACGCTATATAACAAAACTATTTTTAAAAATTATTTACCAAAATCTTTAAATGGTGTCGAACATTATATTCAAACTTCTACCCCAGAGATTTCGATTTATCTATTTAAGAATGCCATTATTGATATTCACTCCTCCGCAGTTTTACTTGGTAAACAATTGATAGCCTATAGAAGCAAAAATGAAAGATTCAACGAAGGTTTTGTAACGGCACATGACAGTAAAAAACGCTAAAGTAGACCTCAAAAAAAACTGAAGAACTCGATGAGGGATTTTTT
The DNA here is from genome assembly GCF_000738495.1 of Chryseobacterium sp. P1-3. Lineage (NCBI taxonomy): Bacteria > Pseudomonadati > Bacteroidota > Flavobacteriia > Flavobacteriales > Weeksellaceae > Chryseobacterium > Chryseobacterium sp. P1-3. The sequence goes on along the minus strand of NZ_JPEQ01000005.1, from coordinate 39,551 downwards.
CTGGGAGGAAACGGTTCCTGGAATTGGTTTCATTTCCTCATAGAAATAATGCCAAAACTTATTGTATTTAATAAAAAATACTGTCAGACAATACTTGTTAATGAGGTTATACTCAAAACCCCCAGTATGAAAAAAATATTGGAAATTTTAACTGAAAATAAATTTAACGTAAAATATTTAAGCCCGGATAAAACATATAGAGTAAAAGATCTTTATTACATCAATGATTTCAATCATGTCCCGTTTAATCGCCTTGATCATTTTATTAAAGCAGAAGGTACTTTTTACAATCCCGAAATCATCCGTAGTTTTTCTCATATAATTTCTCAAAAGTTATCAATGGTAAGCAACCTACCGGAAAGAATATTTTTATACAGAAAGAATACCCATCGTGTAGCAGAAAATCAAGATCAGATTTTAGAATATTTGAAAAAATTTGGATTTGTTCCAGTCTATCTTGAAGAATTGAGTATTGAAGACCAGATCAGTTATTTTAAAAATGCTAAATTTATTGTTGGTATTTCAGGAGCTGCTTGGTCAAACATGCTTTTCTGTGGAAATAATCCACAAGCTATCTGTTTTATTCCGGATAATGCAAAAGAGTTTACTGCCTTTTCGAATCTGGCAAAGATTTTCGAAGTAGATTTTTATACTCAATTATATGCAAATGATGGAGTACATACTGATAGTAATTTTATAATTAATTTTGAAAAGTTTGTAGAACTATTTAATTATATCTATGGAAAACACTAAACCAACCATCATAACTTTTAATAAGATAGGATCTTCAGAATTAGGTTACATAACCATAGCTGAAGTCGAAAAAAAATGTACCATTTAACATACAACGTGTTTATTGGACATACTATACTCCACAAGACATAACAAGAGGAGGGCATGCTCATAAGAAACTTCAACAGATTATTTTTGCAGTTTCGGGTACAATTACCTTTAATACTGAAGATAGAGAGGGAAACAAAGAAACCTTCATATTAGATCATCCAACAAAAGGATTATACATACCTCAATTGGTTTGGAGAGATATTAAATTTTCTCACAATGCTGTTTTACTTTGCCTTGCTTCAGAACTTTATGAAGAAGAAGATTATTTTAGAAGCTTCGAAGATTTTAGAAAGATTATAGATCAAAAAAAGACATTTAAATAAAATATAATTTATGAAATTTAATAACAAGAACGTATATGTAAGTGAAAAAGCTGTCATAGGAAAAAAACGTAAAGATCGGAGACAATTCTGTTATATATGACAATGTAATTATTGGAGATAATTCTGTTATCTGTAATGATTGCATAATTGGTGAGCCTCTCAATGATTATTACTTCAGTGACAACTATGAAAATCCAAAAACAATACTAGAGGAAGGAGCTTTCATAAGAAGTCACAGCATTTTATATGCTGGTTCTTCTTTCGGAAAAAAGTTTTCCACAGGCCACCGTGTAACTATCAGAGAAAACTCAAAGTTTGGAAATAATTGCAGAATTGGTACAGTATCCGATATACAAGGCTATGTAGAATTCGGGGATAACTGCTGGCTGCATAGTAATGTACATATTGGACAACAATCTAAAATAGGAAATTATGTTTTCATTTATCCATATGTAGTATTTACGAACGATCCCACTCCGCCATCCAACACTTGTGTCGGTCCTACAGTTGGAGATTTTTCTCAAATTGCTGTGGGTACAGTTTTACTGCCTGCTACAAAAATAGGAAAACATTGTTTGGTAGGAGCACAATCTCTTGTGGGAGGAAAGCATGAAGATTATTCTTTGATTATAGGTAACCCTGCAAAAAGTATAAAGGATGTTCGTGAACTAAAATCAAAAGAAACAGGCAAATCTCATTATCCATGGCCGTATAACTTCTCAAGAGGCCTACCCTGGGAAAAAGAAGGTTTTGAAAATTGGAAATTAAAAAACGGGTACGAGAATGATTAAGTTTTTAGATTTACAAAAAATTAACCTTACCTATCAGCAGGAAATAGAAGATGCTTTACTGCAAACATTTCGTTCAGGCTGGTTTCTCCTTGGAGAGAAAACTAAAATTTTTGAAAAGAATTTAGCACAATATATAGGTACAAAATATGCTCTTGGAGTAGCCAACGGTTTAGACGCATTACGCCTTATATTTCGTGCTTATATTGAGCTTGGTCTTATGAAACCGGGAGATGAAGTTATTGTACCAGCAAATACCTATATTGCGTCTATACTGGCATTATCGGACAACGGACTAGTTCCTGTTTTTGTGGAACCGGATGCCCAAACATATAATATTGATATTTCAAAAATTGAAGAAAAACTAACTTCTAAAACAAAAGCAATTCTGATCGTTCATCTCCAGGGAAGAATTGTTTTTTCAGAGGAGCTAAAAAACCTGGCCCAAAAATACAATTTAAAGATTGTTGAAGATAATGCTCAGGCAATCGGAGCTGAGTGGAAAGAAGTAAAATCCGGAAACCTGGGTGATGCTTCGGGATTTAGCTTTTATCCCGGTAAAAATCTGGGAGCATTAGGTGATGCAGGAGCTGTAACAACTAATGATGAAAAATTGTTTGAAACGATACGTGCTTTGGCAAATTATGGTTCTAATCAAAAATATGTAAATATATACAAAGGTCTGAATTCCAGGATGGATGAACTACAGGCCGCAGTCTTAGATGTAAAATTAAAATACATCAGCCACGAAAATGATACTCGTCGTGAGATTGCAAAAAAATTCATCTCCGGTATTACCAATCCAAAAATCATACTTCCTGAAAATCCTGCTGATGAAAAAGAACATGTATGGCATGTCTTTGTAATCAGAACTGAGAAAAGAGATGAATTACAAACTTACCTGACAGAAAAAGGAATACAAACAATTATCCACTACCCTATTCCTCCTCATCAGCAGGAAGCATACAAAGAATACAACAACCTATCTTTCCCTATTACGGAAAAAATGCATCAGGAAGTCCTCAGCCTGCCAATATCTTCTGTATTAGATAAAGAAGAAATTTCTGCTATTATAAAAGCCATAAATGAGTTCTAAAATGGAGGGCCCATTAGTAACAATTGTTGTTGTTTCCTACAACCATTCAAAATACATTAAGGAAAATCTAAACTCTGTAAAGCATCAAACTTATAAAAACATTCAGCTGATTGTTGGGGATGATGCTTCTCAAGATCATTCGGTTAAGATTTTTGAGCAATGGTTAAAGGAGAATGAATATCCAGCAGAAAAAAAACTTTCATTCTTATAATACCGGGTTGGCACAAATGCTTAATGAGTGTATTGAATTAGCCAAAGGAAAATATATTAAACTTATTGCCGCCGATGATTTTCTACATCCTGAGGCTATTGAACGTTGTGTTTCTAAACTGGAATCATTGGGAGAGGAATTTGGAATGATCTATACAGACACATTCGCAGTAGATGATTCTTCAGCTATTATTCCAGATATTGCTGATTATAATACATCAGGGAATGTAGCTCCTCTTGTTTTTAGGCAGGAACTGATCAAAGGGAACCGTATTCCTGCTCTTACTGTAATGATGAGAAGAAAAGCATTAATAGAGACAGGAAAATATGACTCAAAGTTCATTGTAGAAGATTATTATAGATGGCTGAAAATAAATGAAAAATACCTGATTTCTTATATTCCTGAAAAACTAGCTTATTATAGAACACATGCTGAAAATATATCAAAAACAAGAGCAGAAAGAGTAGAAACAGAATTCGTAATGCTTCAAACCATGTTTGATAAAGATGGAAAAGTAAAGGATAAAATCAACGGATTCATTCAACAAAAATATCTATCAGGTCAGGATATTTCCGAAGAATTTTTTTACTTTGTATAAAAAATATCCTTTTCATGTTAAAAGACTTATTTTTTGTATTCAAAATCATATTCCTCCCTCACTTTACAAAATAGCATGTAAATTTTTCTGATATTGTATCCAAAACTTATCATAACTAAAGATGAAAACAAGATGAAACAAAAATTAAAAATAGGTATACTTGCTTCTCCTTCTCTTTCCGGAGGTAATAATGTTATTTTTGAACATCTTTCTCACATTCATGAAAGAGGAAATATTGAAGTAGTCCTTATTTTCGATCACCTTGTTAAAAATGAAGATATTGCATGGTTTGAGGGAATAGACAAAATACCAAGAACAACCTTAAAAGAGGCCGAAGATATTAATTTTGATGTTGTTATTGCTACATTCTGGCGTACATGTTATCAGCTTGCCAACTTAAATGCATCCTCTTATCTCTATTTTAATCAGTCAGTAGAATCTAAATTTTACCCTGATCAGGATTTCAATAATCAAAATGCAGCTGAAGCCACCTATCTTTTAGGCCTTAATATCATCACTGAAGCCAGTTGGATTCAGAAATATGTAAAGGAAAAATATGATATAGATGCAGAGCTAGTGCTTAATGGGATCAGAAAAGAAAACTATTCTCCTACAGGAGAATGTTATGCTTCTAGAAAAAATGGAAAACTCAGGGTTTTGATTGAAGGAAATATTCAAAGCAGCTTCAAGAATGTACCTAAGACCATTGAAATTTGTAAACAATCCAAAGCGGATGAAATCTGGCTTCTGACAAATTCACCGATTCAAAATTATGGGGGAGTCGACAGAGTGTTTTCTAATATTCCTACCCATGAAACCCAAAAAATTTACCGATCGTGTGATGTATTGGTTAAACTAAGCACCGTAGAAGGAATGTTCGGGCCACCGCTGGAAATGTTCCATTGTGGCGGGACAGCAATTACTTATAATGTCACAGGCCATGATGAATATATGAAGCATGACTTCAATTCATTCATTGCTAGAATGAATGATGATTCCGCCATTCTTGAATACATTAATATATTAAAAGACAATCCTCAAAAACTGGAGTTTTTAAAGAAAAAATGCACTACAAACTGCTACAGAATGGTATAATTGGGAAGCCGCTTCTCTCGCTTTTGAAAAAGCCATTCTCACAAGCATTGAAAAGAAACAAGCTTCGAAATATATTATTCAAAATAAGATTCATTTATTCAACCGATGGTTTACAGAAACGAATAAAAATGAAGAAGAACTTAGACAAGCCAACAGACAATTAGGTTTAAAGATTCACAGAAAGCTGGCATCAATATTAAAAAAATTCAAATGACCAAAACAATCTGAAACCACCTTGGGCTTTTAAAAAATATAGTTTTGTACTATTAAAAAACACATTGATAATGATCATAGGAAACGGACTTATCGCCAATGCATTAAAAAATATAGATTCAGAGGAGTATGTATTCTTTGCTTCCGGTGTTTCAAATTCCCTCGAAACCAGAAGTTCTGAATTTGAAAGAGAGTTCAGTCTTTTAAAGAATTCCCTTGAAAGCAATAACGATAAAAAAATAATATACTTTTCCACGTTAAGTGTAAAAGACCAATCCAAACAAGGCAGCCATTACGTTTTGCATAAGCTGTCCATTGAGGATTACATTAAAAAACATTCAGAAAATTATCTTATTCTGAGAATTGGTAATATTGTAGGAAAAGGAGGAAATCCCAATACACTTTTTAATTACCTGAAAAATCAGATAACAAACAATAATCGGTTTGTAGTTCATAACAAAGCCCGAAGATTATTGATTGACATGGATGATATTACCCGGTTCCTGAAAACCCATTGTATCCTTCTTGATAATGGTATTGTAAATTGTGCTTTTCCGTATTACTATGATTTAAAGGAAATCATTGGAGCAATTGAAAAAAAGACGCATCAGAAAGGAATCTATTCGGAAATCGATGAAGGAGATTTTTATAAAGTGGACTTTGGAGAAGACATTACTTCATTTTTCTCAGAAGTAAGCCCGGAAGCGTATTTAGAAACATTAACTCAAAAATATATTTAAGATGGCGGATATATATGTCATAATTGTCACTTATAATGCCATGAAATGGGCAGAGAAATGTTTTACAAGTCTGAGGCATTCTTCGGTTCCTGTTAAAAGTATTGTGATAGATAACGGTTCTACAGACGGTACCCAGGAGTATGTAAAGACTCATTTCCCTGAAGTGGATTTTATACAATCTCCCGAAAAACGCCGGATTTGGAAAAGCTAATAATATGGGGATCGAAAAAGCATATAAGGAGGGAGCTGAATTCTTTTACCTGATGAATCAGGACGCATGGATCTATCCTGACAGTTTCCGGCAATTACTTGATGTTTACCATACCTATCCTGACAACACCCAGATCGGTATTTTAAGCCCTATGCATCTTGACGGAAGTGAGAAAAAGCTGGATCTGCATTTTGAAAATTACCTTGCTAAAGATCTCAGAAATAACAGAATGCTTTCAGATATCTATTTTAAAGAGTCCAAAGCGTATTACGAAATAAGCTTCGTAAATGCAGCACATTGGTGTATTCCCAGGAAAATTATTGAGAAAGTAGGTGGATTCAATCCGTATTTTTTTCACGGGGCTGAAGATTATGAATATGTCAACAGAATCTCTTATTTCGGATTGAAAATAATTGTATGTTCAAAAAGTAAAGTAGTTCACGATACCGTACAATCCTTCTATAAAAAAAGAACCCAATAGCAAAGCTGAAGTAATAAAAACAGCAAGACTTTCCATGCAAATGCAACGGGAAACAAAATACCTGGATCCCAATTATGATTTCAATATCAAAAGAGAAAAAAAAGCCCTCCTTTCCTATCTCCTGAAAATGGGGGTCAAAGGAAATATCAATGAGGCAAAATTTTATAGAGAGCAGTACCGGTATTTTTCAAAAAAATTCGGAGAGATTGAAACGGCAAGAAAAACATCTATGACAGCCCAACATCCATTCCTGAACCTTTAAGCAACATGAATATGGAAAAGCTCCCTGTAAGTATCTGTATCCTTTCCTGGAAAAGCGGGAAAACCCTTAAAAACACGTTGAAATCATATCGAAAATACGGACTCCTGGATATGATTGATGATATTATTATTCTTTTTCAGGAAGTAAGTGATGAAGATAAAAAAACAGCTGATCAATATAAAGTCAGATATATCGGTTTACAAGATAATATCGGAATCGGGAAAGGAATGAAAGCTTTGGCAGAAAATGCAGTTTGTGAAAACATTCTCTTTCTGGAACATGATTTTGAGCTTATTGAAGATGAAAGAACAGTATATTCTCGCCTTAAAAGTGGATTAGAAATGCTGAATAACGGATTTGATGTCATTCGTTACCGGAGCCGCAAAAATCCCGGATATCCGCTGATTTCAATCAGACACAAAGGAAATGAACTCAACTATTATGATGACTGGCACGAATGTACTTCACCTCATCTCCTGGAATCATTACACTGGTTGGATCCTGCCTTAGAATTTCCGGATAAAATTCAGAAACAAGGTGAATATTTTATAACCACTTCCCGTTGGGCCAATTGGACCAATAATCCTTATCTTGTCAGAAAAAGTTTTTTGCTGGAAACTATTATCCCTTTTTCAGGGGAAACAGCATCCCTGGAAAGAAATATAGCCGCATGGTGGGTGAAGCAAAATTTTAAAATTGCACAGGGCGAAGGACTTTTTATGCACAATGACCTGACCAAGTATCCGAAAAAGACAATTCTTCAAAAGATAAAAGGAAAACTGAAAAAAATATTTAAATAACATAAACAGGATGAAAATTCTTTTCCATGAAGATGAACTCAACTACAGAGGAACTTCTATAGCAGTTTACGATTATGCAGATTTCAATGAAAGATATCTGGGAAATGAGTCTATAATTGTATATAACAAAAACTCAAAAACCAATCATCCGCTAGGTATTGAAAAGTTTGAAAAACGTTTCAAAGTACATGGTTATTCTGACTTCAGTGAAGTAGATAAAATTATTAATGAAAATAATGTAGATCTATTTTATGCTATTAAAAATGGATATATTGACGGGATAGATACCCAAGAAACTAAAAGTGCAATACATAGTGTTTTTACACATTTTGAACCTCATGGGGATGTATATGCCTATGTCTCTGAATGGCTCAGTGAAGAAATGACCGGATCCAAATTTCCTTATGTTCCCCATATGGTTAATTTTGAAACCCAAACAGATCAAGATTTAAGAGCAGAATTGAATATTCCTCCAAAAGCAAAAGTATTCGGATATTATGGGGGATACATCAGTTTCAATATTATTTTTGCACAGAAAACCATAGAAAAAATAGCATCCAGATATAAGGATATTTATTTTATTTTTATGGGAGTAGATCCTTTTCTTAAAAAGAAATGGTGGAAATCGGTTCCTTCCAATATTATATTCCTTCCTCCCAGCTCGGATATTATTATGAAGCAAAAATTCATCAATACCTGCAATGCATTACTGCATGCTCGTGAAAGAGGAGAAACTTTTGGGATCACTGTTGCTGAATTTGCCATTCAGGGAAAACCGGTTATTGCATTTGCTAATCCTCCGGAAAAAGCACACATCAGTCATCTAAAAGATCAGGCTTATTATTATCACGACAGTAAAGAGCTTCAGGATATTATTTTAGATGCGGAACTTAACTTGTCGGCAAAGTCATTATACGAGAAATTTTTGCCACATCCTGTAATGGATAGGTTTAAAGAAATTTTTATTGATTAAACTATTTATTCCCTATACTCTACATCAATAATTATGAAAACTAAACTGATCAATTACATTATTGGCTTTATATTAATTATATATTATTATTTCAGTATTAAAACTTCATATAATCTTATCGTCCTGAACAAGGGAGGTTGGTATTTTGGAGAATGGATCATCAATTACCAGGATGGTGGATTTAAACGAAGAGGACTATTAGGTACCCTGTTTATATGGATCAATGAGCTAACTGATATCAAGCTTGAGCATATTGTCTTTGCATTCATTTTTTTTACTCTATACTGTCTTTTTTTTCTCTTTTATTCAAGCTTTTTTTGGAAAGAAAAAAAACAACCTTCTTGTAGTAATGCTCGTATTGCTCCCTGTGGGTTTCGGAATGATGGTAAAAGATCCCAATATTGCTTCAAAAAAAGAAATTTTATTTTTCTTTTTATACTTGGTATATATTTTATGTCTCCGTTCCAAGGTCTTTATTAAAGACATTACCATTACGTTTTTTATTATTATTGCACTACTAACCCATGAAGCAGCGTTTTTTTTATTTACCTTTTGTAGGCCTCGCTTATTTTATGAAAAACAGTGGGTCATCAATTAGTAAAATAAAAAAGATACTCCTCTATCAGTTTTTCCCCTCTGTCATTATTATGCTTCTTCTCTATAAATTCGGAATCGATATAAAGACAGAAAATACGGTTTCATTTTTTAAAGCCCATGGATTAACCCTTAGTGAAATGGGGATTTTTGATTATGATACTAATTTTGATGTCCTGGGGCATTATAAAGGTCATTTTTACGATTATCAGACGTATGCTATTAGTATATTATTAGGGACACTTGCATTCCACATATATTGTAAGTTCAATAAGGTTAAAATCAATTTCATATTTTTGGCTATACAAATTGTATTTCTCCTTCCATTATTTTATATGGCAGTAGATTGGGGGAGATGGATCAATATTTTCTTTTCCTTATTGACAATATTTATTGCTCTGGAACAGAAACTAGTGCTTAGTCGAAAACAGGAAATCACCGCCTTTGTTCTCATTTTATTTAATTTAACCTGGAAAATGCTTCTTATTACACAAGGATTTCTAACATTTCCAAAGCTTGATGATTTCCTTAAGAAGATCTTTTATTTTATCTATTTTAAAATCCATAATTTGCTATAAATTATAAAAAACAATGTCTGAGATTCATGTTATTATTGTTACCTATAACGCCATGAAATGGGCTGAACGATGCTTCACCAGTTTAAGAAAATCATCCGTTCCTGTAAAATGCCTTGTGGTAGACAACGGGTCTACAGATGGTACCCAGGAATACATCCAAACCCATTTTCCTGAAGTCAGCTTTATTCAATCTGAAACCAATCTGGGATTCGGAAAAGCCAACAATATAGGAATTGAAAAAGCATACAAAGACGGAGCTGATTTTTTTTACCTGATGAATCAGGATGCATGGCTGTATCCGGATAGCATGGAAAAAATGCTTGAGATATATTATAGCCACCCTAATCCGGAAGAAATCGGAATTATAAGCCCTATCCATATAGACGGATCAGAAAAGTACCTCGATATATTTCTGGACCAGTATATTGCCAAAAATTATGAATCGACCAGGATGATTTCGGATTTGTATTTTCAGACATTGAAGCCCTACTATGAAATTCATTTCGTGAACGCTGCTCATTGGCTGCTTCCGAAAGCAACCATAGAAACAATCGGAGGATTCAATCCTTATTTTTTTCACTATGGTGAAGATGACGAATATGTAAACCGGATCCACTTTCATCAAAAGAAAGTGCTGTTGGTTCCCGGAAGTAAAGTCGTACATGACGGGGTACAATCCCTGCATAAAATAGATTTTACCAAATTTGAAGATTTACGCGTTGAAATCAATTCTATGAATCCCAATCTTCCTGATGCACTGCAACGGGAAAAAAAATCACTGAGACAGAGTATGATTAAAAACCTTGCCATAGGAAATATAAGTCAATACAGGAAACTCTCCCTAAAGTATAAAAAAAATCTCAAAGGATGGAGAACAGCTAGGCAAATTACGAAATCAACTGATTAAGCCTGGTCCTACTTTTCTTAATCTTTAAAATATATTATAAAGAACAATTCTTGTAAAACAGGCCCTATTTTACTCTAAACCGGGAATTTTACATTTAATATCTTATCTTAGTATAACAATTAATATAGTCAACAAGTTTACAATTATGTGTGGAATAGCGGGAATTATAGGCAATAACGCCAGAAATTATCACGAAGAGATCCAAAAGATGACGGATTCATTAATCCACCGCGGCCCTGATTCTTCACATTATGAATTATATGAAAACGCTGCTTTAGGCCATCGCAGACTTTCCATTATCGATTTGTCTGAAAATGGAAAACAACCGATGTTCTCCAATACAAAAAACGAATGTATCGTTCTGAATGGTGAAATCTACGGATATCAGGATATCAAAAAACAATATACTGAATATCCTTACCGTGGAGGTTCAGATACAGAAGTCATTTTGGCAATGTATCAAAGAAAGCAGGAAAACCTCATTCATGACCTGCCGGGAATGTTTGCCTTTGCTATTTGGGATGATCAGAAACAGCAGCTATTCTGTGCAAGAGACAGGTTCGGAGAAAAACCTTTTTATTACGCCATAGGAAATAATAATGAATTTATTTTTGCATCAGAGATCAAAGCCATTTTAGCTTCCGGCCTGATACAGCCCAAAGTAAATCCTGAAGCCATTTCTCATTATCTGCAATATGGATATGTAAATAGCTATCAAAGTATTTACAGCAATATTTTCGCCCTTCCTCCAGCTCACCAATTGATCTGGAAAGATGGAAAGATTACAGTTTCCCGCTATTACAGCCTTCCCGCTAAGGACAGGGTGATCAGTTTATCGGATGCTAAAGAAGAATTTATTTACCTTTTAAAAAATGCAGTTAAAAAACAACTTATTGCAGATGTTCAGGTAGGAAGTTTCCTGAGCGGAGGTCTGGACTCTTCATCTGTAGTAGCCCTCGTTGATGAATTCTTACCTCATCAGACGACCATTAGTTTTGGTTATGACCATAAAGACAGTGAACTTAAATATGCCAAAGAAATAGCGGATAAATACAAAACCCATCATATTGAAGTTCATGAACAAAAGAAAGACCTGGCAGAATCCCTGCTCAACATCTCTCCTTTTTTTGACGAACCTTTTTCCGATATTTCTTTTATTCCGCATTATGAAATATGTAAAAATGCAAGAAAAAATCTTACTGTAGCCCTTTCAGGAGACGCAGGTGATGAATTGTTTGGCGGATATCATTTTTATACGGTAGAAAATAAACTGAAAAACCACTTCAGCTATCAAAATCTCATTGCTAAGTTCGGGCTCAGTCTTTATCAGAAAATAAAACCTGTTTCTTTCCTTACTCAACAAAATCTGAAATACAACTCTATTTTGGATTTTCATCTGAATTCGGTGAGAAATGATTTTAATAAAGAAGAACGTAACATGCTGGGAATCTCCACAGACTACCAACAAAAATATAGCTTCACTCCCAACCCGAACTCATTAAACGATATCATGAGAGTTGACCTGGAAAACTATGTTCCCAGTAATATGATGGTGAAATCAGACAGAATGGCTATGGCCAACTCCTTGGAGGTAAGAACACCATTCCTGGATATTGACTTTGCTGAATTCTGCATTCAGCTCCCTGATCAATTGAAACTCTCCAATGAAAATGATAAAATTATTCTTCGTGAAACCATGGGCTCCTATTGGACAGATACCATAAGGAACAGGCATAAGCAAGGCTTCGGATTAAGTGTTAAAAGCTGGTTTGATGAAGATAACCTGATAAAGCTTTCCAATGATCTTCTGAAAGACCGAAATCAAAAGGTTTTTAATTATATTGATTTTGATGCCACTCAAAAATTTTTGAATAAGGACAACAAACACTGGAATTTGCTGCAGCTCGCTCTTTGGGGCCATAACAACCAAACCGTATTATAATGCTTGATATCTCTGTAATCATTCCCGTATATAATGCCAGCGAGTTTCTGGAAAAATCAGTTCTTTCCGCAATACCGTTTGAAGAAGTAAAAGAAGTAATTCTAGTTGAAGACAAATCTACAGACCATTCACTCGAAATCTGTAGAAGGCTGGCAGATGAATATTCTAAAGTCAAACTGTTTCAGCATCCCGACAAAGAAAATCACGGCGCTGCTGCTTCAAGAAATTTAGGAATCGAAAAATCATCCGGCAGCTTTATTACCTTTCTGGATGCAGATGATTACTATCTTCCCAACAGATTCGATGCTGAAAAAAAAATATTTGATGATCCTAAAATAGACGGAGTTTTCGGTGCCATTGGTATTGAATATTTAACGGAAAAAGGAAAACAGGAATTTCAGTCAAAATTTTCAGACAATTCTCTTACAACCGTTAATTATCCTGCAGAAGGAAAAGAGATTTTCAGAGGTCTCTTGGGACTTACACCGAAAACTTTCGGTACGTTTTTCCATCTCAACACCCTTACAATAAGAAGGTCAGCTATTGATAAACATCATTTAAGATTCAATGAAATTCTCAGGGTGCATCAGGATTCTGATTTCATCATCAAGCTGGCTTTTCATTGTTACTTAAAATCCGGAATTATAGATCAGGCTATAGCGGTAAGAGGTATACATGACGATAACAGGATTACCAAAATTGTAAAATATTCACCACAATATAACCAACGCCAGCATCTTTTCTGGAACTCCCTTTATGATTGGTCTAAGCTTCAACCTCTAGATACAGAAGCAGCACAACATATTGCTCTTCAGAAAAAGGCGTTTGAACTATCTCTGAAGAAAGGATTTTCTAAAACAGTAAGCTTATTGCTTGCCACCGTCAAAAATCCCAACATACTGAGAACAAAATACAGATTCACTTATTCTCATGAAGCTGAATAATCTACAAATATTACGGGGAATATCAGCATTGCTGGTATGTTGTTTTCACTTTTCACATTACCTTAACTTTGAGAATTTTCCCCTCGGAGATATGCTGTTCAGAAGAGGGAGCATCGGCGTGAGTGTATTTTTTGTAATCAGTGGATTTATCATGGCCTATACCACCCGGAAAAAAGATTTCAGCATCAATACCTCTAAAGAAATTACTTTATTTTATAAACGCAGGCTTATCAGGATTGTTCCTTTATATTTTTTGCTGAGTTTCAGCTGGATGGTTATGGGACAAAGTCTGATGACTTATTTCCATGGAGACGGCCTTCAAAGGCTCATCCACTCTATCCTATTTCTTCCCCAGAAAGATATCTTTCCCGTACTGTACCTGGGGTGGTCGCTGAACTATGAAATGTTTTTTTACCTGATATTCGGGATCTCTCTTCTTTTTTTATTCAAAAAGGTATATTTTCATCATCAGCTTTTTTATTTTAACCTATTTAACAGGAATTTATTTTCCACCTCAAAGTGCTTATTTTCAAATGGTAACAAGTCCTCTGAACTTATTCTTTGTGGTAGGAATAGTATTTGCCCTGATTCTTGATAAAATAGTAATTCATAAGAAATGGGCAGCACTTATTTCCGTTACCGGAATACTCACTTTTATTTTGTTTTTACTGGATATCATTACTACAACAAATGCTTTGCTTAATTTATTGGTTGTATCATTATTTGTATTTTCCTTTCTTCTGTTTGATTATACTTTTAAATTTAAAGGGAATCGTTTTTTGATTTTTTTGGGCGACATCTCCTATTCTTTGTACTTATCTCACCCCTTCGTGGAGATATTTTTCAGAAAATTTAAGGTTACAGGGTATCTTAATATTCCATATTTTATTTTTAAAATCATCGTTGTAATCGCTCTGGCAGCGTTTCTTTATCATTTCGTAGAAAAAAAGATTACTGCATTTTTAAAAGTAAAATTAAAAGCTTAAATTTCAACTTCAAAAGTGGTACTACACGGAAAAACACAAGGAGGATTTAATTTATCGTAAAAGTAGAAAGTAAAAATGAGAATATCAGTAGTTATTCCCGTTTATAATGCAGAAAAATATATCCCTCAGGCTGTGGAATCCGCTCTTCAGTTTGATGATGTTCATGAAGTCATTCTTATTGAAGACCAATCACCGGATAATGCATTAAGGGTTTGTCAGCAGCTGGCTGAAAAATATGATCGGGTAAAACTATACCAGCATCCTGACAGAAAAAATCATGGAGCAGGCCCAAGTAGGAATCTGGGAATAGAAAAATCAACCGGTGACTTTGTTGCTTTTCTGGATGCGGATGATTATTTTTTGCCCAACAGATTTGATGCTGAAAAAGAGCTTTTCAAAAATCCCGCAGTAGAGGGAGTCTATGGAGCACTTGGTGTTCATTATTATTCCGAAAAGGCAAAAGAGCAATACTATCAGTTATTTGGTGACAGATTGACCACCGTTTACAAAAAATATACTCCCAAAGAAGTTTTCCCCGGACAAATCCATATGCTGGGGAGTTTTGGTTTATTTAGTATTGATACACTCACGCTGCGCAGAGATGCTTTGGTGCAAAAAATGAAATTTCTATTCAAACCCCACTTACAACTTCATGAAGATACGGAATTTCTTTTCCGCTTATCTTATTATTTAGATCTGTATCCGGGAAATATTGACCAGGCTGTTGCCATGAGAGGAGTGCATGAAAATAATAGGATAACCAAAGTGGATACAGGTATAGTAGATCCCGCAGTATCTCGGGAATTGCTGTGGAGGGAAGTCGATTTATGGGCAGGAAGGGAAGAATCCATTTCTGAAGAAATTAAAATCCATATCAAAAGAATGCATCGCAGTTTTGAAATTGCAAAAGCCCCTACGGTAAAAAAATGGGGAATTCTTAAATATTTATTCACCGATTATAAGAGTATACGTTCCGGTTTATATAATATCAACTTCAGGTATTCCCTTTTATGATAGCAATTGTTTAAGCGAGGTGTTAACAGGTTGTAGAGCAAAAGAATAAATGAACCCTGTTTATTCATTTTTAAATCATTTTTTTAGTGTTTAAGTCTTTACAATTGATTATATTGCATTAGTTTTTCTCACAGATGACACAAAAAGATTCGCTTAGCTCAACAATGAAAATTTCAGTAATTATTCCCGTTTACAATGCAGAAAAATATGTGACCCAGGCAGTAGAGTCTGCTCTCCAGTTCAGTGAAGTTTTCGAAGTCATTTTAGTGGAAGACAAATCTCCTGACAATGCATGGCAGGTATGTCAGAATCTTGCGGAAAAACATGAGCGGGTACAACTTTACCAGCATCCTGACAAAGGAAATCATGGAGCCGGACCAACAAGAAATTTAGGGATAGAAAAATCTTCCGGGGATTTTATAGCCTTTTTGGATGCGGATGATTATTTTTTGCCCAACAGGTTTGATGCTGAAAAAGAACTTTTCAAAAATCCTGATGTAGAGGGTGTCTACGGAGCGCTCGGTGTTCACTATTATTCCGAGAAAGCAAAAGAACAATATTATTCATTATTCGGCGACCGGCTTACGACAGTTTATAAAAGACATATCCCCCAAGAGGTTTTTCCGGGACAGATATACATGCTGGGGAGTTTTGGATTGTTTAGCATTGATGCATTAACGATACGCAGGGATTCTTTAATGAAAAAAATGAACCCGTTGTTTAAATCCAGTTTAAGATTACACCAGGATACTGAGTTTTTATTCCGTCTGTCTTATTATCTTGATCTTTACCCAGGCATTTTGGATAAAGCAGTTGCAGTGAGAGGTGTACATGAAGATAACAGGATTACCCTAGTAGATTCTAAGAAAATCAATCCGGCTACTACCAGAGTTCTTCTGTGGAAAGAAGTAAATGATTGGGCTTCCGGTGAAAGCACAATGCCCGAGAATATAAAAAAACATATCAAAAGAATGCACAGAAGCTTTGAGATTGGCTGTGCTCCTTTACCGAAAAAATGGGGAATGATTTTAAAATATCTGTTTATTGATTACCCAAGTATACGTTCCGGTATCTATAATATTAATTTCAGGAGGAATCTATTTTAAATTCTTCCTATCCAATAAAATAGAATCGGCAATCTGAGCTGTAAAGATCTTACCGGATTCTTTATACATATGATTTCCATCTGTATATGTATAATTTTCAGGGTTTGAAGATAAATCAAAAAATTTCACACCGTTTTCTTTAGCTATATTTTCTATCCTTTGGCTAAAATTGGGATCGTATCGATCTTCAAGTTCCATCATGCCTTTGAACGCAGGGATTCTTACAATATAAACAGACCCTTTATCTCTAAGATATTTGATCATATCAACAAACCCATTTAGTCTGAATTGTGAAATTTTCTGCGTTTGCAGCAGGTTGGTATATCCTTCGATCTTTTTAACTGCTCGGGCACTTACACTATCTGGATGAACATCAACGCTTACTTCCATCCATCCGTCTTTATGCAAATATGTCGCAGATCTCCCAATTTCTTCCCTTTCTTTATAAATATTAAACCAACTTCTGGGATAGTGTTTTAAGAGATATTCATAATTCGGTGTCATGTTAAAAAAAATGCATATCTGCCATAGTAGAGTTTTTATCCGGATCGTCTTTTGAATGTTCCAGACTTTTGTCTAATGACAGACACCAAGGATCAACGGTTAAAATAAAAATTCCGTCTTTAGTATCAGGATTGATTTTTTTCTTTAAAGCCTCAAAATATACTTGGCCGTAGGGAGAATCACCGATGTTCAAAGCAAAATTATTAAACGTTCTACCTTTTATTTTTTCATTCAAAACAAAAGGAACCATTGCTTGTGCACCACGGGAATCTCCCAGAATAATATTGGAGGGTTCCGGACCAATAAAATGTCTGTAATTATCATCTGTATTGCCATCCGCATACGTTCCGAGAAACAACAGAACAGCAACTACTGCAACAATATAAAACGATATTTTAAATAAAAACCTTTTCATATTAAAATTGTTCATAGATAAAGCTACCATTTCCAAACACCCCATAATACATGATCATAAAAATTAGGAAAGTATAAAAAAGTCTTCTTGTAACAGGTTGAAACCTACTGATTTCAAGACCATGTTCCTGTTCTTTATTTATCCAATCTATCAAAATAATAATGCCAATTAATCCTAAAATTTTAACTTTAATAAATTGGGGAATTGAAAAAAGTGAAAGGCTGAAAATTTTTCCATACATTCCGAAAGCATCTTTTAAGCTTGGTGCTACAAAAAGAACCAATGCAAAACAAACCAACATCATAGTATAGAGAATATTTCCTAATTCTTTAACCGTAGGAATGCTTTTAGATAATTTTTTCTTTTTATTAATCTGATTATTTACAACCAAAGGGACATAATAAAGTCCTTGAAGTGCTCCGTAAACAATAAAAGTCCAGCTGGCACCATGCCAAAAGCCTACAATTACAAAATTGAGAAAAACGGCCAGCATTAATCCTTTTTTATCATAATCACGAAAAGCGATTACCAGTGGTGTAAAAACATATTCTGTAAGCCAGGAGGTTAATGAAATATGCCACTTTCGCCAATAGTCTGCTATATTCTGGGCAAAAAGGGGGAAAGCAAAATTCTTAGTTGTTTTAAAACCTAATAATTTCGCAATACCTATTGCCATGTCTGAATATCCTGAAAAGTCTGCATACATCTGAAAAAGGAAAAGTATAGCACCAAAAGCAACTGTACTTCCTGAAAGATGTTCATAATTTTGAAAAATATCTTGAGTAATTGGAGAAATATTATTAGAAACAACTAATTTTTTAAAAGCTCCTAATAGAATTTGCCTTGCTGCATCAGTACCGCTTTCCAGTGTGAATACTCTTTCTTTCTTTAATTGAGGGAGTAACAATCCACCTTTGTCAATAGGACCGGAAGTCATACTTGGAAAGAAAGCAATATAATTAAAGAATGCCAATACATCTGTTTCCGCCTTTAATTTATTATTTTTAATGTCTAGTATGTAACTAATCATTCTAAAGGTATAGAAACTAATCCCCAGAGGTAAAATTATTTTTAATGTCAAGTCACTTTTAATTCCGAATAAATCAGCAAAAGATTCTATAAAGAAATTAAAATACTTAAAGTATAGTAATGTCCCTACTGAGAATAATAAACCCATATTCACCCAAATGTTTTTTGAGGGGCCATTATCTGAAATTTTTAATCCTAAAAAATAAACTACCGTTGAACTTCCCATCAAAAGTATAAGGAATCTCCAGTCCCAATATGCATAGAATAGATAGCTTCCCAATAACAGGAATATATTCTGTGCTTTAAGATTCTTACCCAAAATCCACCAGTAAATGGCAAAAAATACGGAGAAAAAAAGAATAAATACTAATGATGTAAACTGCATTATCAGTTACTATTTAAAAGTTCAATAATTCCATAAGGAAGCATTAAAAAAGCTACTTTTCGGTTATCAAAAAGAATCGCTTCTTTAGGTGGAGAAATCAACATCCCGCCGTTTTGCGTGAGGAGATCTATTGTTGTCACAATATCTTCAACTTCGTAGCAAATATGATAATAAGAAATCCTCTTTTTCAGAAGATTTTCAACCGGTTTTCCGGAAACAAACTCGATGTTTAAACCGTCTTCAACCGTTACCATACAAAGCTCGGCCTGTTGGTTCGGATCAAAAACAACGGGAGTTTCTTCAACAATCTTATGGAGCTTTCTGATGTTTTGAAGTTCGGTCTGTATATCTTTACAGGCAACCCCGACATGATGAAACTTCATTATAGTTTCGCAGCTATAGAATCTGCCATTTCACCTACATTATTCCAGCTCTGAATTTCTGAAGATGTAAAGCGAATCCCAAAAGCTTTTTCTACAGCTACAATAAGCTGGATATGAGAAAGAGAATCCCATTCTTCCACATCATTTGCTGTAGTTTCAGCGGTTAAAGTAATTTCCTCATTATCCAATTCTTCGCGAAAAACATTTGATAACTGGTTCAAAATTTCATTTCTGTTCATAGTAGTATTATGTTTGAATTATTTATTTCTGTTTTATTTTCAAAAATGAGGCATACATGATGGCAATTTTTCTTTTCTCAGCTTTTTCAATATCAATATCCTCACTGGCAAAGCTATTTTCATCAACGATCTCCAATCCAGCCTCATGAATCAAATCCCGAATCTCCTGAAGATTGTTAAACAAATAAATATGGTCTATAGAAGGTGCATTGGTTGGCGTTGTAATAAAAATTGTTCCTTCTGGTTTTATTAAATCTTTTACTTTTTTCAGTAATGATAAAGGATCTTCAACATGCTCCAGAACCTCACCCATGGTGATAAAATCTTTCTTTCCGTCTTGATCCGTATAATCAAATATATTTTTAAGATGATAAATAACTTTATCGTTTTTTATTAAACTTTTTGTAAGTTCCAAAGAAGATTCGCTAATATCCAGAGCCTCAAAAGTACAATTATCCATTCCTATTTTTTCCATTGCGGCTTCAAAATAAAGACCATGTCCCGCTCCAATTTCAAAATAAGAATTTATTGGTGAATATTTTTCTATATTACTTTTAAAATAATGATAAACAAAATAATGATGTTTCCATAAGAATTGAGAGAGCAACAACCCATGCATATGAGAAACCATAACATCTGGATTATCATACATTGCTTTATTTACTTCTTCAAATGATGTATTTCTATATTGGCCAGTCCTCGTAAAATCAAGCATTTCTTCATTAAAATCACTAATCATTTTAAGGTAATAATTGATTGAATCATCAAAGGATAGATTCTTTTTCTCAAGAATATCTTTATACTTTTTAATAAAGGTATTAAAATCAGATATATAGTTATTCTCCTCTTTTAAAGACAAGAAATTTTTCTGGAGCTTTTTACCATGAATGGTATTTTTAGCTGCAATACTTTCAATTAAATGTTCAATTTCCATATTTATTTGGTGCTAATGAAAACTTCTTTTTGTTGATAATCATCTACATTCAATATCCATCTTCCCTCTTGTTCAGTAAATCCTAACTTCTCATAATGGTCTTTTACCATTTGGTTTTTAGCGGTAGGAAGATATTCCCCCACAATATATTTATACCCGTTTTTTTGAGCAATGTCCACAATAGTGTTCAGCGTAAAATCTTCCATTCCCCGTTTCAATACCCGGCAGCTCATCAGCCAGGTATCAATGAAAAGTGTCTCTTCATTTTTCTTTTCAAGAACAATGACACAGATCAATCCGTTGTCACCATATTTATCTTCCAGTGTGAAAGAAATGGTATGATGATCATCAGAAGACATTAAATTTTCGATATCCTGCTCTGTATATCTTATTGTTCTCAAATTAAACTGATTGGAACGCTGTGTTAACTGAGATACCCTTGGCTTTGAAAAACTATTGAAAGCCTGTACATCAGACACCATATTCATACTTTTAAGAAAGTCTTCCACATTGGTAAAACTTTCCAGGGCAATGACACGTTGCGCTTCCACCTGGTATTGCTTTGTTCTTTCAGTGTCATTTTCTGAAAAACTGGCGGTTTCAAAAAGATTTAAACTGTATAAATATTCCAGATATTCAGCAGGATCCTCTGGAAGTTCCGGCACACAAACCTCCGGAAGATTTTCCCTTACAATATTTCTTTCAAACGGATTATCATCCAAGAATACCATGGAATCAAATCCTATATTCAAAATCTGCTGGATTTTCCTGATATTATCTGCCTTATTTTCCCAATTGGCTACAAACACAGCTATATCATCCAATTTAAGAACCATATCCGGGTGTTTTTCGAACGGTTCTTTCGCCTTATCTTCATCATTTTTACTACAAACAGCTATGATTACCCCTCTTTTTTGAAGGGCCTTTACCCAATGCTGGAATTCTGTAAATGCTTTTCCAATGCCTAAACTTCCGATTTGAATTTTTTCAAGACCATCATCTCCAATAATTCCGCCCCATGTCGTATTATCCAGATCAAGAATAAGACATTTTTTAAATTTCCCTTCCAATGAAGAAATAATACTTACCATATGATGTGCTACAATAGGAAGAGCATCTAAAGAAAGAACCATTTCTGTATTGATATAGATGTTGGGCGAAAACATGAAATCCCGTCCCCATTTATTCTGGATGGAAAGTAAATCTGCAATGAAGAAATTATCATTTTTAATGGCCAATTCTGCCGAAAGGAGATAATTAAGTTTATTTTGCTGGAAAATAAAAGAAGATTCTACTTTCGTTGAAAAGTTTCCAAAAATCTGATTGTTGATTCCAGGAAAATTACAATAAATCACCCTGCTTTTTGTTCTGCTTTGGATGGTGCGATAAAGTTCTGCAATATAATTGATTTTATTTTCAGCAAAAGCATTCTGCGATCCTGAAAATTTATAATATTGGCCTAACAATTTATGGGAGGACTCGAAAATGATGGTATAATCTGCATCAAATTCATAATATTCTGATGAAGGATCCAAAATCTGGCGAGATACCTGTCCGAAATCCGCTTCAAAGATTTCAAAGTTAATGCCTTCATTAATAGCTGTTCCTTTTAAAGCAATATTCAAAAACTGAGTTGCTGTATCACCCAATAAAGCTACTTTCACTTTTTTAAGCTGCTGAATATTTTTGCGGAGGTCTTTTTTTAAGCTCGGAAAACGTTCTGTACATACATGATTTTTTTATTGTATTAATTAGGCTGTGCTCTGTTTCCAGCTACCGCCCACCCGCTCTTTTGATGTCTTTGGGAAGAATCCTGTAGTATTGAACTTTTAAATAATACATATATTGCATATGTACCGGGAATCTTTTTGATTTCCATAATTGTGTTTACTTTATTACAAAAATAAAAATTTTTATCTGATATTCAACTTTTTCAGATAGTCTCTCGATGGTTTTTCAATAAATTGATAAAATAAAATTGAAGTAATAATTACAACAACCATATAAATCCAAAAAATATAATCTATAGTAAGCTCATATTTTCTCCATTTCAGAATCTCTCTCAAAATATACAAAACAGGAATATGGGTAATATAGACAGCATAACTGGCCTCTCCCAAATACTCCAGAGGCTTTAATGAAAATAATTGAGTCAGCACACCATTATTCCTGGATATCAAAATAATAAGCGGAATAAATAAAAGAGCCATCAGACCATTGTGATAAAAAAGCGGAACAAAAACGAGCGATAACAGGATAAGGATGAAGACTACAACTACAGGAATATCATAATTCTTCGGGGCAGAGTGTTTTATAAAAAAAGATTCCCGCAAGGTTACCTGCTAAAAATTCATTAATGTGCATCAACGGAAAATAATACAGAAACTCGTGGCTTTCCGTATGAGGTCCCTGATAATAGGAAGATCCTGCATACAGGTTAGAAAATACCTGTGTAATGATCCAGATGATTACAGTAATTACCCAGACACTTTTGTTGTTTTTGGAATAAAAATAATTATAAAGTACTGGAAAAATAAGGTAAAATAAAAATTCTACAGAAATAGACCAGCCCGGGAAGTTCAGAATCATGGCTTCCCCGGGAATCCAGCTCTGCAGTCCTAATAAATACAAAATCCCTTTGTAAACAGTGAAGTTTGAATATCTTGTTATCAGGTAAAGCAATAGTCCTACCACATACAACGGGTAAATTCTTGCAAACCTGTTTTTATAATAATCAAGAAATTCAATCTTATCTTTCCTATGATAGGCAACAATCATAATAAAACCGGAAAGAATAAAGAAATAGCTTACTCCTACATTGGCTTTCAGAAAAATATTTGAAATATAATCTATTTTATAGAGAAACAGCTCTTTGTTAAAATGTGAAATGACAATTGCCATCGCAGCAATGAATCTGGTAAATGTAATCTGACTAATTTTCATAAAAACTGCTTAAACAGTCACATTATAAGCTTGAGTTAAACGTTTCTTTATCCAGATATATTTCATTTCAACAATAGTTCACAATTAAATTTCAGACAAACAAAAACAGCAGTTTCTAAGCCTCATCAGAGGAAATATTTATTTAATAAAAACGCCGATGTATTTTCCTTCGTATTCTACTACGGTGGTCTCTATATTATTCTTTTCACAAAAATCCTGATAAGCAGAATTATCTCCGATATCATCACTGATGAACACACCTCCTTTTTTCAGGTGTTTGTAAAGCTCACTATAAGCCCACACCCTTCCGTTATAACTTTTATCAGAATCATAATGAAGAACATCGAATACCGGATTTTCAGAAAATATTTTAGGCAATGATTCCTTGTCCGCAAAACGGAATAACTTCCAGTGGCTTCTGAGATTTTCAGGAACTACATATCCTACATACTGGTCACCATCCTGGGCAAGATATGGCATATCTGAACTGTACAGCGTTCCATTTCTTTTAGCCAGGGATAAAAGACTCGCTAAAGAAGACCATCCGTAGGCTACTCCTGTTTCTACAACTTTTTGGGCACTGGCAAACTCACAAGCATAATAAATCAGCTCCAGAGCACCAGGGCCTCCCATTTTTACAGGACATTCCTTTTCCCTCTGAGCAGCATCTGTCAAAACATTACGAAACTCGTCACGAAAACGATTTATCTCAAACCCAAAAAGTGTGGAAATAGCTTCTTCCTGTGATACAGCCCTTTCAGCAGCCCAGGAGTTTGTCTTTTCCTTTCCTTTAAACGCATTGCCTCTATTAACTGTATTTTTAATAATTTTCCGGCCCAGTTCAGGATAAAGATCAGGCCTTTTCAGATATCCTATAAAAGTTTTGAGAACTCTTGTTATTTCACTCACTGTGTTAACTTTAATAAAAACAAAAATAGAGATTTTTTTTTCATTTATCTAAAAACAGGTTATATTTGTGAAACTCAAATGAAAAAATGACATCTACTTTCCCGCTATGAAAAATGCCGTTACAGAATCAGGACTTCATTTTTCAATGAACAATTTACTCCCCGTTGATGGCCCGACAACTTATCTATTTTATGTGCTGAACAACACCGGAATTTACAGATATAGCAAAAGTAACGGAAAGCAGAAATTAATTTCAATACGTTTAAAACCATATGAAGTTTTCCATACTTATAGCTCACTACAATAATGCTGCATTGTTCAAGGAATGCTATGACTCCATACTCAACCAGACCTATCCTGATTGGGAAGCCATTATTCTGGACGACGGTTCTTCAGAAAACCAAAAAGAACAGATACAGAAGATTATTGCAGGAAATGAAAAGTTTCAGTTTTTTGAAAATAAAAAAAACTCCGGTGTAGGCGTTACAAAAAGTAAACTTATTGAGCTGGCTTCAGGAGAAATCTGTGGCTTTGTAGACCCGGATGATGCTATCCTTCCCACTGCCCTTGAATCCGCCATCAATGTTTTTAAACGTAAGAAGAAGGTAGTGCTTACTTACTCGCGATTCATGGCATGTGACAAAGACCTTAATCCTGTTGCCCCATTCAAATCGGCAATGCAGGTAAAAAACGGAGATCCTTATTTTTTCAATTATCCTATCCAGATTGGTCACTTTACCACATTCAGAAAGAATGTTTATGAAACAACCGAAAAAATGAATCCGGAATTGAGGATTGCAGAAGATCAGGATCTGTATTTAAAGATGTATGAAAAGGGAGACGTCTATTTCATCAACGAAACCAATTATCTTTACAGGGCACATGCCGGAGGAATCTCTCAAAACAGCAATAAAACAAAATCTTACGATTATTTTGCCCGGGTTATTTTTGATACCATGAAGAGAAGAAACCTCAAAAGCATCAATGGAAAAAAAATCCCGGAAAAATATAATGACCATAAGGAGATTTTTACCCTTCTGGATTATAAAAACGGCATTTTATACAGGATCAAGAAAAAAATCTCTATTACTTTACAAAAACTTTTCAGATAATGTCAGAAAATAAGAAAATAAAAGTTCTTTTCAGACACCGGTCTATGGAGATGGGTGGTGTGGAAAAAGTTATACTCAGTATGCTCAATAATCTTAATCCTGACAAATTTGAGATCACAATATTCCTCAATATGAACCAGGGAGAGCTTCGTAACGAAATTCCTGCACATGTAAAAAAAGTATACCTTACACAAGGAAAAGAAAATTTTTCTCAAAATCCCCTGATTCATAAACTGCAGCTTATCCGCAGAAGGCTAAAACTTTCAAGAGCCTTAAAAAATGCTAAAATATCTGACCTCATCTTAGGAAATAAAAAGTTTGATGTGGAAATTGCACCCTCCTATTCCACCTTCTCTTCGGTTAATAATTCCAGCAATAAAGCTTCCAAAAAAATAGGATGGTTTCATTCAGAGATCAATTTACCTGCCCTGCAGCCATTGGTTCCTGAGATTATTGAAAATTTTCCGAAGTTCGACCATATGATCTACTGCTCCCAAAGGATTAAGGAAATGATGCACCGCTATTATCCGGATTTACAGTATCCAGCAGAAAGTGTCGTGATTAATGCCATTCCTTTGGAAGAAATCAAAAGAAAAGCTGAGGAAAAAATAGAGTCTCTTCCTGAGGGGCCTGTTTTTGTATCTGTAGGAAGGCTTCACCATAGAAAAGGATACCATAAGCTCATTGATGCCCATAAAAAACTTATTGATGAAGGATTTCACCACACTGTTTTAGTACTTGGAAGCGGTGAGGAAATGAAAAATCTGACGGAACAGATTAAGGCTAATAATGTTCAGGGAACATTTATACTATGTGGCAATAAAATGAATCCTTACCCTTATATCAAGAATGCGGATTATTTCATTCTTCCTTCTGAGTCTGAAGCCTGGCCATTAGTCATTGCTGAAGCGCTGATTCTTCAGAAGCCTATCATCGCTACAGATACCGGTGATGTTGGTATTATGATCAGGGACCGTGAAACAGGCTACCTGATTAACTATGACACTAATGAAATGTATGAAGCTATGAAAATTTTTCTTTCTGATCCTGAACTTATTGCCAGAATCAGAAAGAACCTTGAAACCATAGAAGATCAATTTGACAATCAGAAGATTTTCAATGCTGTGGAACAGATTATAGAAGAACTTTATCATCAAAAATAACCTGTACCATTCGTTTATTCATCTTCAAAGTTTTCTTTACCAATAATAGTAACCAAATCAGAGATAGTTTCCATATCCTTGAATTGGTCAGTATCAATTTGCCGGTTAAAATTTTCATCCACGAAAGCAATAATCGACAGGAAACTGATTGAGTCATAATTTTCCAGCTCCTTCAGCCTGGTTTCCAGATGAAGTGTCTGGCTTTCTCCTAATTCTTCTTGTAATTTTTCTAAAAAAATGGAAGTCTTCATATATTTTGATTTGTGATTCATCATTTTAAAATTCCAGCAGCGTAGCTCCCCAGGAATATCCCACCCCAAAACCAGCTATCAGAATTTTATCTCCTTTTTTCAACAGTTTTTTATCCATCATATTTTTCAATGCAATCGGAATTGTTGCAGAAACTGTATTTCCTGTGTTTTCCATATCAATATAGAATTTCTCTGCAGGTATTTTTATTTTTCTTCTCAGATAATTCAGCATAAATGAATTAGCCTGATGAAAGACAAAATAATCAATATCCTCCATCGTCAGTTGATTAAGTTCCATCGTTTCTTTCACCAGTCCCGGGATATTTTCTATCGTAAAATTAAAAATTTCCGGGCCATTCATATAGAGGTTTTCCGGATCAAATTCGTGATTCGGATTAAATTCAGAATCTCTCCGGAATGCCCCTTTTTTCACAATAAGGTTTTCAGCCCCACTTCCATCGGTACCCAGGCAAAACTGATAATCTGAAACATCCTCATTTTTCTCAATAATGACAGATGCAGAAGCATCCCCAAATATACAACGGTTTCCTTTATCTTTGGGATGAATATGCTTGGTATAGGTCTCTGAGGTGACCAATAATATATTTTTAGCTATTCCCGCGGCAATTAAACCCTTAGCAAAAGCAAGACCATAAACAAACCCGGAACAACCCAGATTAAAATCCATAGCCCCGATATTCTTCCTTAAACCCAGTTTATCCTGTAAAATACAAGCGGTAGTCGGCAAAAAATAATCCGGACTTTGAGTACAGAAGAGAATAAAATCAATAGCATTCCTGTCGTAATCCTTAAAAATCTTTTCTGTAGATTGTATGGCAAGATCCAATACCGTCTCATTTTCCGAAGAAACATGACGCTGTGCAATTCCTACTTTTTCCTTGATTCTTTCAGAACTCCATTCAGGAAATTCTCTTTCCAAATCCTTATTGGTAAGAACTTGTTCGGGCAAATAATATTCTATTTTAGAAATTTTTATCATATAAATTCTTTTCTTTGTAAGAGAAAAACAAATTGTAAATAATGATATTCATATATCGTCTTATATTAAAAATTCATACCACTTATCAATATCTTATCCAGAGAATTTATCTCAAAATTTGTATTGCTAAAGGACTAAAGGTAGGAAAAAATGTTCGTTTTGTAGAAGTTCCGGAATTTGGAACTGAGCCTTTTTTAATTGAAATAGGCGATGAAACCACATTTTCCAACAATGTAAGATTCATCAATCATGATGGCGGATATAATGCTTTACACTTTTTTGAAAAGTACAAAGATGTAAGAGCATTCGGAAGAATAAAAATCGGCAAACAATGTTTAATCGGGGCCGACACGATTATCATGCTGGGGGTAGAGATGGGAAACAATTGCGTTTTGGGAGCAGGATCTATACTTACGACTTCTATGCCGGACGGAACAGTCTATGCAGGAGTTCCTGCAAAATATATCTGCACCATCGAGGAATATGGAGATAAAGCGTTAAAAAAATAACGTGATGTACCCCAGAGAACTGGAACTGGACAGACCCAAATTAGAAGCTTATATAAAAGAACACCTCCCTCATACCTATAAACCTATAAAAAAATAAATGTCTGAAAAAAAGAAAATCCTTATTAGAATAGGTTCCCTGCGCCATGGTGGAGCAGAAAAAGTATTGATTAATTTCCTCAAAAATCTTCCGGAAGACAAATACGAAGTGGACCTGCTGATCAATCTGTATACCGGCATGTATATTAAAGAAGTGCCGTCATGGGTCAAATTGCATTATCTGCTGAAAGGAGAAATGATCACCACCAACAAGCCTCATGAAATTCCTGTAAAAGCCTTCAGGGTACTTTATCAGAAAATGTTCATCTGGTTCCCTTCCCTGTTATATACATTTATTTTAAAAAATAAGAAATATGATGTAGAAATAGCAGCCATCCACGGAATGTACAAAGAGCTGTTATCCAGCCCACAGAAGCATTCAAAAAAAATAATCTGGATACAAAATGACATCTTCAATTTAAAAGAATATACTCCGGATATTATCAGGCAATTTTTCAGATTCGACAGAATACTGGTTATTTCAAACAAGCTGAAAGAAGAAATGCAAAAGCTTGCCCAAAATAAAAGGGAAAAACAGTCTGTCATTAAAATATACAACCCTATTGACAAAGAGGATACTTTACAAAAAGCGGATATAAAGATTAATGATTTTCCTTTTTCAAAAGATCTTCCAACCTTTGTTACGGTAGGAACCGTTTATCCGCAAAAAGGCTATGACAGGCTCCTGAATGTTCATAAAAAACTAATGGATGAAGGACTGAAACATCAGATTATCATCATTGGGGATGGCTTTGACTTTGAAAACATTCAATCCCAGCTTCATCAGCTGGGGCTTCAGGAGACCGTAAAAATGCTGGGATTCAGAAGCAATCCTTATCCTTATGTAAAACAGTCGGATTTCTATATTATGTCTTCAAGACATGAAGGTTTTCCTACCATCATTGCCGAAGCCCTTATTCTGAACAAACCGGTAATCTCTACTGATGTTTCAGGAATCAGGGACCTGCTTCAGGAAGGAAAACTTGGAATTATCAACGCTAATTCAGAAGAAGGGATCTATGAAGGAATGAAAAAAATCCTTACCCAAAAAGAACTTGCCGGGCATTATGAAAAAGAAATAGCCAATACCGACCTGCCTTTTGTCCTGCAAAAGTCTGTAGCTCATCTTCAGGAAATTATTGATAAAGTATAAAATTTTGTCATGTCAGATTACACAGCAATACAGAAAGATTTTTACAGAGAAAGTGGCCGGTGGCTTTCCACCTTTCAGATTTGGGCCAAATGTATTAATCCTAACCTACACTATGTTTATATTCTTAGAAAAGCCCAGAAATACAGAAAAAAATCTATTGCCGGTTTATTCTGGAGGCTTCTGTTAAGACATTACCAGATCAAATATGGTTTCCAGATTTACCCTGAAACCGAGATTGGGGAAGGTTTTTATCTGGGACATTGGGGAGCACTGGTTATCAACCCGAAAACCAGGATCGGGAAAAACTGTAATATTGCCCAGGGTGTTACCATAGGACAGCAAAACAGAGGAAAAAATGAAGGATTTCCTGTGATTGGTGATGAAGTATGGATAGGCCCCAATGCAGTTATAGTAGGCAGCATCCATATCGGGAACAATGTATTGATCGCTCCCAATGCGTTTGTCAATTTTGATGTTCCGTCCGATTCTATGGTTATGGGGAATCCGGGAAAAATCTACTCTTCATCAGATGCTACGAAAGGATATATCAACAACAAGGTATGATATCCGAAAAAATTAAGAATATTTTAATCATCAGATTTCAATTTGTAAATTTTACTTTGTAATTTTATCATAGTTTATTAACGTTTGAATTATTGTATAACAGATCTTCATCTGAACAGCCATATAATAGCCATATTACATATGATTTTAAGCATATTTTAATATTAAACTTTGTTAAAAGTGAATAGTTTTTCAGCAAAAAGTATATTTTTGCATAATTATTGATTCGGTCTATTGATTTTAAAAATAATTTAAACGAAATAAATAATTATAAGCCTTTTAAAATTTAAAATTATGTCACAATCGTACAAAGTTATTTTTGAGAACAATAAAAAAATGGGTAGAATCTAAGATGGCAGAAGATCCCAACTTCTTTAAAGAATTGGCTAAAACTCAGCATCCTGATTATCTTTATATAGGATGTTCAGACAGTAGAGCTACAGCAGAGGAATTGATGGGAGCTAAACCGGGAGAGGTTTTTGTTCACAGAAACATTGCAAATGTTGTAAATACTTTAGACATGAGCTCCACAGCAGTTATTCAATATGCTGTAGAACATCTGAAAGTAAAACACATTATCGTATGTGGCCATTACAACTGCGGTGGTGTAAAAGCAGCGATGACTCCCCAGGATTTAGGATTACTGAATCCATGGCTGAGAAATATCCGTGATGTTTACAGATTGCACCAGGCTGAGCTGGATTCTATCGAAGATGAGGACAAACGATACGACAGGCTCGTAGAACTTAATGTTCAGGAGCAGTGTATCAACGTAATCAAAATGGCCTGCGTACAGGAAAGGTATATTCTTGAAGAACATCCTATTGTACATGGCTGGGTATTTGACCTTAGGACAGGTAAGATCATCGATTTGGAAATTGATTTTGAGAAAATCTTGAAAGATATTCAGAAAATCTACAACCTTACCGGTTCTGATTGGATCATGAGCAGAAAAACCAAATAGTTTTTTCTAAAAAAAAGAATGTAAAATGAAATTCTGGAGTATTATTGTATTGACGTTCTTTCTGAATTTTACAGCGCTGCCGAGCATTGCTGCGGTATTAGGCTGGGATATTCTGAGAACCAATATTATAGTCAATGAAGAAGAACAGCATTCTCATCCATCCTCTTTTATTGTTTATGAAAAGGCCATTCCGAAAACTTTGGATGTGTTTGATTATCTGAAGTTTTCTGAACCTGATCTTCAGGGTGGATCCTTTATACTGATCGATGATTCTTTTCATCTGTCACCTTTACTTACTATATTTTCTCCGCCTCCGGAAGCTTAATTTTAAAGTATAATTAGATTATTTTTTATTACGGTGTTCACGTCATTTCTGATCGTGAATATCACCTGTGCTTTGAAATTAATTTTCCAATCTTTTATAATTGATAGGTTTAAAATCAATCAATCAGTTATACTATTTTTCAAAAAATCATGAAAAAAACATCATTATTAGGAGGAATCAAAGAGAATTTCCCTTCCGGGCTCGTTGTATTCTTAGTAGCACTGCCTTTGTGCTTAGGAATCGCTTTAGCTTCCGGCGCTCCTCCGTTATCCGGAATTATTGCGGGTATTGTAGGAGGTCTGGTTGTAGGAGCGATCAGCAATTCAAATATTTCAGTTTCAGGTCCTGCCGCTGGTTTAACAGCAATTGTATTAACGGCAATAACAGACCTTGGTGCCTTTGAACTTTTCCTTTGTGCCGGGATTATTGCAGGACTTATCCAGCTGATTTTGGGATTTGTAAGAGCTGGAAGTATTTCCAATTATTTTCCCAACAACGTTATTGAAGGAATGCTTGCCGCCATCGGGATCATCATTATTTTAAAACAGATCCCTCATGCATTAGGTTTTGATAAAGATTATGAAGGGCATGAATCAATATTCGATAACGGTCTCAACTTCAATTATTTTACGGAACTTTTTGGAGCCATTCATCCTGGGGCGATCCTTATTACCCTGGTATCCGTAGCAATTCTTATTGCATGGGATAAAATACCGGCTTTAAAAAGACTGAAAATGTTGCCGGGAGCATTGGTGGCTGTAACAGCCGGAATATTAATCAATGAATTATTCAAACTTTCCGGAAGTTCTTTAGCCATTTCAAAGGAACATTTAGTATCCTTACCGGTTCCAGCATCCCTGGATGACTTCAAAAACCTGATCACTATGCCTGATTTTGCTGGTTTCACCAATCCTAAAGTATGGATTGTGGGAGCAACTATTGCCATCGTAGCTTCCATTGAGACTTTACTTTGTATTGAAGCATCAGACAGGTTAGACAGGCAAAGAAGAATTACAGATACCAACCTTGAACTTAAAGCTCAGGGGATAGGGAACCTTATCAGCTCATTCATCGGAGGGCTTCCTATGACTTCTGTAGTAGTAAGAAGTTCGGCAAATGCCAATGCAGGAGCAACTTCCAAAGTCTCTGCCATGATTCATGGGGTATTGCTGCTTGTATGCGTTCTTACCATTCCTTTCATTCTTAACCTTATACCGCTTGCAACACTGGCTGCTGTATTGATTCTGGTAGGATATAAATTGGCTAAACCTGCTACTTTCAAGCATTTCTGGCATCTTGGAAAATTCCAGTTTGTTCCATTTATCGCAACTGTGGTAGCTGTAGTAGCAACTGATTTGTTAAAAGGTGTCGGAATTGGTCTTGCCATCTCTATTTTCTACATTCTTCAGGGAAATATGAAAAGAGCTTATTATTTGAGCAGAGAAAAACTGGACAATGCAGACGGAATCAAAATCAAGCTGGCGGAAGAAGTTTCATTCTTAAACAAAGCCGCCATTAAAAAAACCCTTAAAAACATTAAACCCAACTCTACAGTAACCATTGATGCAAAAGAAACCTCTTATATTGCAACAGATGTTCTGGAAATGATTCAGGATTTTGCCAATATCCGGGCCAAGGAAGAAGATATCAATGTAGAGCTTTTAGGCTTTAAAACATCATACAGGGATTATGAAAGAAGTGAGGATTCTCATATTCTGATTACCCATAAAAGAGCGATGTAAGCTCATTATCAATTAATTTTAACTTTAAAATTCGAAAACATTATATGAAAGCACATACATACGAAACACAGTCGACAATTACTCCTGAAAAAGCATTAGAGTTTCTAAAAGAAGGAAACCAAAGGTTCGTCAATAATCTTAAAGCAAACAGGGATCTTCTGGAACAGGTAAATGCTACCCGTGAAGGGCAATGGCCATTTGCTGTGGTTTTAAGCTGTATAGATAGCCGTACTTCTGCAGAGCTGATCTTTGATCAGGGATTGGGAGATATTTTCAGTATCAGAATTGCCGGTAATTTTGTGAACCAGGATATCCTGGGTTCAATGGAATTCGGATGTAACGTTGCCGGTTCCAAATTGATTGTCGTTTTAGGCCATACTAAGTGCGGAGCTTTAAAAGGAGGTCTTGACGCTGCTCAGATTGAAGGTTTGGGAATGGATAATCTTAATCACCTCATCAATCATTTCAGCCCAATCATTGACCAGGTGATCGAAGAAAATGAAGAACGTTCATCAAAAAACAGCTCGCTATTAGAAAGACTTAACCAGCAGAACGTAAGGAATGCCATTGAAGAAATCCGCAAACAAAGTTCAACACTTAAAAAACTTGAAGAAGAAGGTAAAATCAAAATCGTGGGAGCGAATTATGATGTTGAAACAGGTGCTGTAACCTGGTTATAGACCTTCAGCATTCACAGCTAAGTTACAAAAAAATAATACATAAACAGAGCATAGCTCAGATAAATTGATTGGAAATTAATTTTTAAAGCACATCAGAAGGCCATCGGAATCCGATGGCCTTTATTGTATAAACCGAGTGGGGTTATTAAGTTAACTTACTTACCATTAAATGCAGACATCGTATTATTGATCCCTGCAAAAACAAAAGAAAGACTTGCCTTAGAGAAAGTTTCAATTCTTTCCGGAAGTTTCTCAGCTTCTTCTTCATTCCATGTGCCAAGGACATAATCTACCTGTCGGCCTGCTGCAAAATCTGCGGAAATTCCGAAGCGTAGTCTAGCATAATTTTGAGTCTGCAGCATTTCATTAATGCTTTTAAGACCATTATGACCTGCATCAGATCCTTTTCCTTTCATTCTTAAAGTTCCAAAAGGAAGAGCCAGATCATCCGTTACAATCAATACATTTTCTAAAGGAATATTCTCTTTTTGCATCCAGTATTTCACGGCATTTCCGGAAAGGTTCATATAGGTATCCGGTTTAAGAACAAAAACTTTTCTTCCTTTATATTTTCCTTCAGCCATCCAGCCAAAATTAGCTGTATTGAATGAGGTGCCGAGAGCATCAGCTATTTTTTCGGCTACTTTAAATCCTATGTTATGTCGTGTATTTTCATATTCAGAGCCTTTGTTACCCAGCCCAACGATTAAATATTTCATCAGAAATTTTTTTGCAAAATTTAAGAGATAAAAAATAAAAAAAACTCAATCCCGGAAGATTGAGTTGATGTATTATTAAAAAAAAATTTTTTTTATTGCGGTTTGTAAATGTAATTCACACCATACCCTTTTGTCATATAGGTTTGAGGATCATATACGTAGTTAGTACTTTTTACAACCGGAGTCGGAACCGGTGGCATTAGGTCAGTTGCCGACCATCTCTTGGGATTGTTTGGAGATAATATAAGGCTCTCCTTATCATTAATAATGGTAGACAACAGCCTTGAGATTTTATAAGCCTGCGGCAATAATGTGAACGGGCTGATCTCGTTATCATACGCAAAATACTCGTAGCTGTATTTTCTGTTAGCCGCACCGTG
Source organism: Chryseobacterium sp. P1-3 (assembly GCF_000738495.1). NCBI lineage: Bacteria > Pseudomonadati > Bacteroidota > Flavobacteriia > Flavobacteriales > Weeksellaceae > Chryseobacterium > Chryseobacterium sp. P1-3. Next base: position 4,447 of record NZ_JPEQ01000005.1, on the reverse strand, counting down.
TATACCACCTGCCATTGGCCCGTAATGTCTTACTACTTTAGATACATTGTCTCCTGAATAGGTATATGTCGTATTGGAATAGTCTGTAAAGGCAAATTGCTGTCCGGTAATTTCCGGTCCGTTTTCCATAACAATAGATTCCAGTTTACCCGTAGTAGCGTTGAATTCGATTTTGTAATGCGATTTTTCCTTTCTCAATAATGTCTGAGGGCCAGGGGTTGTTGCCGGTGGAACCGGAGGTGTTCTTCTAAAAATAAAAACGTGTTTCAGAGATGACATCCAGTTTATTATTAACATAAGTAAATAATTGTGTGTAGGATACACTGTCTTTATCCAGCTTTCCATTTCCATCCAGATCTAGAAAGCCATTGAAAGTAACCTGGCTTATTTTGTCGCCACTATACATAATATCAGTAACTGATGCGCTATCGGTAAGTACTTTTGTCACAAGAAGACCACTGTAATGGTATTCTGCCAACGTATCTTTATCAGTAATTTCTCTATATAAAGCTCTGGGCCCGGTCAGGCCGGTATTATTGTTCAGATCCAGTAAAGGATCTCCATCCTCATCCAATAAACTCTTACATGAATGTACTGAAGAAAGGCCTGCTATTAATAAAATAAAATAGAAAAGTTGTTTCATTTCCTGGGGGTTGATTATTTTTTCACAAATATAATTTTTTTTTGACAAAAAAAATTATAGAATTATTTATATTCCAATGAGATTCATAAAGATATTCCCACTATAGGTTTTTATAGGTAAATACAATATTCTGGTTTTTCTCAACAAGTGGATACCCTTGCTGGTCATAAGAATAGGTTTGTGCAGTATTTACAGGTGCAGCAGGTGACGGCAACTGGAAATACTTTGACGTAGGGTTATTCGGGGAAGCTTTATACAAATGGCCCGGACTGATCAGGCCTCTTATGATAAAAAACGGTTTCGGCAAAGTAGAATATGGGCTTTTCTGGGTATCATAGTTCTGAAAACTATATTTACTCACTACTGCTGTTGCCATATTCGGTGTTCCATTGATATCCAACATTCCTTTAGATACCGTAACCTGGGCTATATTCTCCCCTGAATAGGTAAATAGATTTTCTACAAATACATTATAAGCTGTTATTCCACCAACCTTTCTTTTTTCAAAGAACTTTGGTAAGTTTCCCGGCAGTATCGTAAGTAAAGGCAAGATCACTTACATAGGCTGCTCCCGCATTCACAGAAGTGGCCACACAAGAAGCGTTATAAATATTCCCCTTACCATCGGGGGTAATATCAAATGTGTAATTCATACTGGTAGAGGCTGTACTTACAAATTTGATATTGGTTATTTTCTTGTTGGTATAAGTTACCGTTCCTGTATAATTGGCATTGGTATTCACTTCATCTTTGAAGACTGCTTTTTCCAGAACTCCTGCAGTGGTAACAAATTCTTCTTCAGAACTGGCGTTCACACTCACCTTTGACAGAATCTTTTGGGGTGGCGCTCCTTCATCAGGATTGGGTATGGATTCGGTGGGATCTGAAGTCGTATTACATGAAGCCATCAAGCCCAGCAAAGCAAAGCCGGCGAAAATTTTAAGAAAATAGTTTTTTGCCATATAAAATAATTTTAGCACGTTCAAATATAATTCAATTTTTGATAACAGCCTCTAATTTATTCAAACAAATTCACAACAAACAGTCTTAATAAACAGAAAAAATCTAAAAACATAACGTTTTTAGATTTTAATTATTGCATTATTATGAAAATTAGTAAGGCTGCAGTACAGAGACTGTCAATACAGATTGCGACATATCACTGCTTAAAAAAATTGGTGTTTACTGCTCTGCCTATACCAAGGGTCGTATTGTTAAGGGTTCTGTTGATACATGCTACCTTTACAACATATTTGTTTTTGGGGACAAGATTCGCCAAAGTGGCATTAAGGTTAAAGATCTTGTATGCTCCGCTTTCTCCCAGCAATACATCTGTTCTTACCGCTTTAAGTCTATCATCTACAAAAACTCCACACGCAAAACTCGCAGAGGCAGAACCGTTATTTGTTTTTTGCGCCGTGGTCTGGAACGAAAATGTTACTTTATTCGTTGCATTCGTCACGGAGAATGTATCCGTAGCTCCAGGCAGCACCGTCCAGTTTCCTGTTAAGGCATCATTTTCGTTATAAGGGACGGCACTTCCACTGGTATTGAATGAAACTCCAGTCTGATCCGCAACCGTATTGATGGAAAACAAAGACATACTGCCTTGCCCGTCTGCAATTTTAATATTCTTCCAGTCGTTGGCCGCCATAGAAGAATTATTATGAAAAATATCCCCTGCGTTTCCTGCGGAGCCTTTCAGCAAATTGGTCCCTCCTGTTCTTAATTCTTTTCTGATATTGATATCCCCGTTAACATCCAGCATATTAACCGGATCTGTTGTTTTAATCCCCACCTGGGCGTTTATACATCCTGCAACAAACAAGGATACAACAAAAAATATTTCTTTCATAATTCGTTTTTAATTGATGATCGGATTGAACACTTCCGGAACTTCATACACATCAACTTTTAATGAGGATTGAGCTACAAATCCGTTGATATTAGTATTTGTATTGGTTCCTATAGCCAATGTTTTAGTAGTATCTCCATAAGATGCCAGTCTCGCACATCCTACACTTACCGTATGATTTCCTTTAGTAAGGTTTTCTACAATACCGATCTGATTATGGGTAAGGAAAGGATAGCTAGCACTACTTGCCTTTAAATTTCTCTGTCTTAGATTCACCAGTTTATCATCTACAAAAATTCCACAGGCATAATCTATAGAAGTATCAGTGGTTCCGTTCGAGCCGAAATTAGCCTGTACTACGGTTTCAAATTGGAAGTATGCCTTACTTTGAGTACTGAACACACTGATGGTTTGTGAAAGTCCGTCAATTTTCTTAAAGCCCTGTAAGCTACTGATATTGGTTCCCTTATTAAATGTTGCTCCCCGGGAAGATGTCATATTAGCTTCCTCTCCATTGGTAAATTTAACCCCTACTTTATCTGAAAAAGAGTTGTTGAATATCAGGTAAAATTTATTGGGCTCATACTCTGGAATACGAAGTGTTTTCCATGTAGGCGGATATCCTTCTCCCTGGGAAACCAACAATTGATCATTGTTTCCTTCAGAGAGGGTATTGTCTGTAGTATTAAGAAGTACAATTTTATTCCTGAAGTTAATGTCTCCGTTTACATCCAATGTTGCTTTCGGAGTATCTGTATTTATCCCCACCTGGGCTGACAATAGCAGTCCTGATGCAAGAAGCAAAGTCGATAATATTTTTCTCATCCTGATTAATTGCTTTTATAAGTAACATATTCAATAACATCCATCTTCATTGTGGATTCCAGCGTAAATGCATTGGATATTCCATTTGAGCTCTGAACATCACGCCCTATTGCAAACTGTGAGTTTAGGTTGGAAGTATCAATTTTTTCTGCAGGCAATCTCAATTTTTATGAGTACCGACAGGAACATTCAGCTCGGTATAACTGAGGGTGAAAATATAATCCTGGATACCATTCTTTTCTGCATTATTATTAGAAGCAATCCTGTCAGGACGCACGGCTACGAGCTTACCATTTCTGAAAACCCCACAGGCAAACCTGATATTGGATGAAACAGTTGAAGAAGCGGCTTTCATTTCAACCCCCGTCTGGAATTGATATGTAAGTCTGTTTTTTCCGTTTTTAATGGTAAAATTATTTTCAAGACCTGTAATTTTTTCCCATTTACCTTTGCTTGTATCCGTGATATCATCCCCAACATTATTCTTGTACACATTATCTCCGGCAACGCCATTAGAAAGGGTAATAATTCCGGTTTGATCTGACGACAAATACGAATTAATCAATTTGTATTGCCCCTCTTCCATAAAGGAAACATTCAACGATTTCCAGACAGGGGGTAAACCCTCTCCCTGAGAAACCAAAACCTGGCCATTCAAACCCGCGTCTCCCACCTGGGTTGAAGTACCTCCTACTCTAATTTCTTTTCTTAAGGTGGTTTTTCCGTTGATATCTAGCATAGACTTTGGTTTAGAAGTCCCGATTCCCACCTGTGCGCCTGCATAGATTGAAAGAAATACAGTCACGCAGCAATATATTGTTTTTTTCATAATAAGGTTTGCAAATGTACAATTTTCAAATCAAAAAAGTTTCCAAAGCACACCTTAACTCCATAGAAATAAACACATTACGCTATCGAATTAATCACACAAAAAAGTAGAATTAATTCTACATAACTCTACTTTTCACAAATGAATTTAAATACACCCTCCAGACAAACCCTTTATGCAACTTGGGAGCTTATTAAGTTTTTTTATCATTGGAAGGTGTACTTCTTTAAAACCATATAAAACGCATTAACTCTACTGGTAACATGTAATACTTTTAAAGTAAAAAATGATAAAT